>JALHOV010000027.1 GCA_022842865.1 Vulcanimicrobiota bacterium
CGGCGATGTCGGTCAGAGTGTTCCAGGTGGGCGGTTGGCCGTTGCCGCAGATTTGCATCATGGTGGCGTAGGCTTTTTTGACCGAGCCGGAAGACGGGGTGGAGCCGAAAGGATCATTGAGGTTTTGCTCGCGAGCCCAGGGGGGGCTCAGGAGTTCCTTCATACCGCTGATCTGGTCGTGGAGCGGCTGTTTGACGCCAAAAAGCCAGGGATCCAGGCGGCGGTAGTTGGAATCAACTCGAGTGACCAGCCATTTATAGTACATGCGCGGGTCGGGGAAATCGGCGCCAAGGTTATTCTCGCGGCGGGCGATGGAGGCGATGGACTCGGTTGCAATGGACTCGGTAGGAGTCAGTGGTCCGCAGTTGTTGTCCACATCTACGTAGACGGGAAACTCCTTGGCCTTGGCCTTCTCCAGCAAGATTTGACGGACCTTGCCGGCATCGCTGTCATCAGCAGGCAGTCCCTCGATGACGTCCAGGGGAAGCCCCGCGAACATGCGCATCAAGTGGTCGGCCTCATCTTTGCGCTTAGGCCCCAGGTTTACGTAGGCGGCCTGACCCTCGGCCAGCGCCATAAACAGCGGCGGGATGCCGCCGGTGTAGTTTTCAATCCCACCAGCAAGGGTGGTGTAGAGAGTGCGTTCCACCGAGAGTAGGCCCGAGACATCGATTCCAATGCCTTTCTCGGTCACGTCCGAGACCCGATGCAAAATTTTGTTGACGGCCAGGTCGTAAAATCCGGTGGGGTCTTTGGCCAGGAAACCGTGCAGGCGCTCGGCCATGCTGTAAGATTCGCCCCCGGCCGAAGCAAAGCCGCTGCCCAGGTCGCCCGGCGGCAGTAGCGGCCCACCCGGAGGAGGCGGCGGCGGCGAGGAGGCTTCGCAGAAGAGAGAACTGGGAACGGGCGCCGGACTGGTTTTGTTGGCCTCCACGGCAACCGTCGGAGGTGGAGCCAACTGCACAGCAGGAGCTGCTACGGCCGGCTTGTCCTTGGGGACGGGAGCACCGGAAGCGGCGAACTGGTCCTGCGGCTGAGGAGCCACGGGTTGGCCAGGAGGCAAAGACCGCGCGGGAGACGCAGGCACAACGGGCGGAGTGGTTGAGGTGATTCGATTCGTGTCAATCATGGGGCTTCGGCATCATACCACGGTACTTCGATCCCATGCCAGGCGTATGGATGTAACAAAACCGCAGACCCTGCGGCCAGCTGAAGCAGGCGGCCCACGGCGGGCTCCAGAAGCGCCGGTCCCATGGATACTCTCGCTGGATTTGTAGCCTGGCTACTCATGATTTTTCTGCAAACCTGCCCCGCCCACCGGCTGCGGGCAGGGGAAGCCTTTACCTTCGAACTGATGCCCCAGAATCGCCGCCTGGTGATTCGGGTGGACAGCAACGACGTCAAGCACCACGTACTCACCTTCACCTGCGGCATGATCCCGGAGGCGGGCAAAGAACTTGAGCGCACCCACATCGCTACCATGGTTTGGGGCAAGAACAAGACCGTTACATCCTTCAAAACCGAGACCCGAGAGGAGCTGCTCAGCAAACCTCTGGTGCTGCCTGACACCACCCAAAAGCTCTTATTGGGCACCGACGCCAGTTACGCATTTTTGCCGGTGAAACGGCAGTCCAAAGCCACGCCCACCAAAGCGGTGGAAGGTTACAAGGGCAAAATTGGCTTCGCCGCCGCCAGCTACACGCTCGAAAAAGACGACATCGATACCAGCACCGATCCGGAACTGGGCCTGCTCAACGTGACCTTTACTAACGCCGGAGAAACCTGCGGGATACAGCTGGTCAAGGTGCTTTTGAAGGGGAAAGACCGCTAGAAAGACGCTGCATGAGCTCAGCCACCGATTCCACCGAGTCGATGCCTTCCACGCTTTTACCGGCCTGCCAGTAGTCTTTGTAGCCGGAACCCTCCAGGCTGGCGCGTTTCAGTTTCCAGAGAGCGATGAGTGAATAGAGCATGCGCATCCAGTGCTTGAAACGAGGATGACGCAGGAAGAAACGAGCGATGGGACCGGCCTTGGTGCCGATCTTCTCGATGTAGGGTGTCTTGATCACGGAGACGGGCACACCGCTGATCTTGTCGGTCAGCACAATGTCTCGTTCGCTGGCGCGCACGATGGCTTGTTTGTAGTCATCGTGCGCGTTGCATTCGCGGGTGGCGATAAAGCGGGTGCCCATCTGCACACCGGCATAGCCCTGGCGCAAGGCCTCGGCGAAATGCTCGGGAGTGGAAATGCCGCCGGCGGCAACCAGGGGCACACCCAGGTCGTGCATCTGCTCGAACAAATCCAGTTGGGCCCGTTCGCCGGCGTGTCCCCCGGCCCGATTGTTGACGCAGATAATGCCTCGAGCGCCAGAAGAAAGCGCCTTCTCGGCCCACTTGCGCTCGGTGACGTCGTGATAGACGATGCCTCCCACCGCTTGCGCCTTCTCCACCACCCAGCGCGGGTCGCCCAACGAAGTGATGAAGAAACGCACGCCTTCTTCGATGGCGATATCGGTCCAGGCTTTCATCCGGTCGGTGTACTTTTTGCTGGACTTTTCCACGATCACGTTCATGGCCAAAGGCTTCTGGGTCAGGCTTTTCATCAGCTGCAGGCCCTTGCGAAAGTCGTGGCGGTGCACGAAGACCAGCGAAAGCGGCTGAATGACGCCCAGGCCACCGGCCTCCGAGACGGCCGCCACCAGCTCCGGATTGCTGCAGGGATACATGGCCCCACAGATGAGGGGAATCTCGATTTCGGCGTCGCGCGTGAGTGCGGTTTCCATTAGAAGAGCACGGCCTGCACGGGCAGATGGTCAGACTCCAGGCCAATCGGGACCACCTCGACCTGACCGACTCTCTTGGCCAACTCGGGCGAAAACAAAAGGTAGTCGGTGCGGTAATCGATGTGCACACCGCCCCGGTCGCGAGGGGCGGTGATCCAGCGGGCCGGAGGCTTCAGGTAGAGTCCGTCCAGCCAGCCGAACTCGGCCAGTTCTTCCATCACCTCAAAGCGCGGAGGAAGGTGAAACTTGGTGGTCATACTCTGACGCAACAAGGACTCCAGATCGATCGGGTAAGGATCGTGACTGGACAAAGCGTTGAGGTCGCCGCCCAGCACATACAGGCCCTTCTTGAAGTCGGCCAGGTCGATGATGGAGCGCAGGTAGCGTGCTTCCACAAAGCGCAAATTCTCGGTCTTGGAGTCGAAATGAGCAGCCAGCACGTTCAAGCTCTGGCCCGCCCAGTCCAGCTTCAGACGGGCGATGGAATGCCCCAGAAAAGCCGGATCGTTGTAGGTCTGGCACTCCTGAATGGGAGATTTAGAGAAAAGCCCGAGATGGTAAGACTTACCACTCCCGCGCGGGCGGGACCGACTCAAGCGGGCGTGGGCCGCGACCGGGGACACTCCCAAGGCTTCCGCCACGGCGGCCAGCCGCGGGCCGCCGTCTTCCCAATCCAGGCATTCCTGGAGCAAAAGAACGTCGGGAGAGGCGCTGCGAATCACGTCGAGCACGCCGCGGAAGCGGGCTTCATCCCCACCTCCATTTAAGATGTTGAAGGTCATGATTTTGAGGGGAGTAGCCATGGGAAGGCCTTCCGGAAGGGTCTGGGGGACCCCTGCTGGCCGCTGCGAACGGACCTTGATGAGCGAAATCATCCATTATCAAGATCCGCAGAGCCGGGCCATGCGAACCCAAGCTCTGCTGAATTTCTACGACATCCCGCACAAGAACGTGTTGATCGACATTCGCAAAGGCGACAACAAGAGCGCTGACTACCTGAAAATCCATCCCCACGGTCGCGTGCCGGCCCTTTCCTATGATGGTCAGGTGATCATCGAGTCCGGCGCCATTACGCTGTTCCTGGCCGACCTCTACGCCGACAAGATGAACACCCCCAAACCCGGCACTCCTGAGAGAGCGTTGCTCTACGAATGGATGCTCTTCTGTCACGCCAGTCTGGAACCGCAGGCCACGCTGGGATTCAACCCCGAAACCAAAGCCAGGGGACAGGCCGAAGTCAGGCGTCTGCTCGAGGGCATGGCCAGCCGACTGAAGGGACCGCACGTCCTGGGCGAGCAGTTTTCGCTGCTGGACGTCATTCTCTACACCGAACTGGCCTGGTACAAGACCATCGGCCTCTACCCCGAAGGCCTGGAGCCCTTTGACACCTTCATGCAGAGCCACCACGAACGGATGAAGCCGGCCTGATCTCGCATCAAAGCTCTATTCATTCAGGGAGACTTTGCCGGCCCGGTGAGGTGAACCATTCGGATTCCCGCCCCCGTATTGGTGGGAACGGCCAGACGATCGCGTTGGGGGTTCAGCCAGCCGTAGTTCCAAGAGGTGACCACGTCGTTTCCCAGGGAAATAGCGCGAATCTTCACTCCGTCCAGGCCGACCAGGCGCAAGGCCGGCGGATAGTTCTGATACTGCAGAATGGTCTTGTCGTTGAGAAAATCGATGGACTTTCCGGAAAGGTCGACCACTTTGTCGGAGTCCAGGTCGGTCAGAAGTTTGGTATTGGGACTCACCAGGTCGCTTATCAGCAGGGAGCGGCCGTCAGGACTGAGCTTCACCACCTGATGCGCACCGTAACTCTTGACTTGCCTAGCCAACTTTCCTGAGGGGATTTCGAACTGGCGCACTGAGTTCGAATCCACGATTAACAACTTGCCGTCCGGCAGGAAAAGGTGCTCGCTACTGTTCCCGTCTTCGTTCGTCAGAATCTTGGCCACCCTCTTGAGCTTGGGAAGCTCGTAGACCAAACTGCAGCCGTCGGCTCGCACCGCCAGGTAGGGGTGCTTGGGGTCGAGGATCAGATCTCCCGAGTACGGACTGGGGAGATAACCCAGCGCTTTGCGGCGACTCAAATCAAAAACCTGAGTGGCCGTGCCCCATATCCCAAGCAAGTCCCCGGCCCATGAAGTTTGCATCACCGACACAGGGGGCCGGTTGGTGCCCGGAGAGACCCGAAGCTGCCACTCATCTTTCAAAGATTGGCGAAGGGTGCCTTCCCGATCGACACTGACCAGGGACAAGCCCCGCCACCCCAATCCGGAAATCATAGAGTCGTGCTGACAGACCTGGCGCAGCTTGCGCCCCTCGTTGTCCCAAAGCATCACGCGACCGTCGGCATGCCCGGAAGCAAATTTCGACCCGTCCGGAGCCCAGAGTCCCTCCGTAGCCCAAGGGGCAGGGTCAGCCGCAACGGGGAAAGTGAGCAGGAGCATCAGAGCAAAAAGCAACTTGATCATCGTGTCACGTTCGCCTCAAGCCAAAAGCTTCCCACCGGATCGGGAGAACCTGTTGAGACGAGTAGCTGGACTACCGCATTTACAACCAGACCTTAAAGTATTTTGTGCGACGGATGCCCGGGAAGACTTTCAGGAATGGCTGCTGGAAAACGGCTGACCTATCCTCTAGCAGCTGATGTGCAGGCGCTCGATCTTCATCTGACCGTCCTGCCAGGTGACCACGCCTTCGTAAGGCTCTCCCTTGGGGTTATAGACGTCGGCGTCCTTCATTTTATAGTGAGGATCGTTGTAGCGAATCTTACCGGCCTTCACCAGTCGAGCAATATCTGCTTCGGTAGACGACTGCAGATGGTCGCTCTTGAAAAGTCCTTCGTCCAGACCGGTGGGAACGTCCACCACCGCACCCGAAAACTGGCCCAGGCTCGGGCCCAGCACAACGGGGACGGTCTCGAAGGACGGCGTCTGATCGCTTTGAAAGAGGCGAGCGTTGGCCACGGCGCGGCGTGAGGCCTCGTCTCTTTCCAGCAACTCGGTGGGTAAGTCAGCCGGAAGGATATTGCGCTCGGTGAAAACCTTCTGGATCAACTCGGCGCGCTTGCCCTCATTGTGCATCTTGTCCGACTGAATGAAGGCGACGGCCATATCGCGATAGCTGAATTTGCCGTGTGGCGACTCCAAAATCATGTGGGCCAGCATTTTGAAGAGCTCTTGATTGCTCTCTTTCACCGCCTGAGACGGGTCCATTCCGGCCTCACGGCGTTCACTGACCATGGCTTTGAGCAAATCGAAATGAGCGCCGGTCCAGACCCGCGAGAAGCTGTGCTTGCCCCAACCCAGCTTGTCGGGGGTGCCCTTCTCATCGGGCAGCTTGGAGGGGTCCTCCCACTTGAAGCTGTTGTTAGCGTCGCGCAAATAGGGGCCGCCCGTCTTCCGTTCCCCAGGCGAATTGTTGACGCCGGTGCCCAGTTCTTCGGCCATGTGGGAAACGAGATTGGGCTTGGAGAGGTCGCCGCCGGTCTGCTTGACCAGCTCCTGGACCACGCGGTCATCGCGCAGCGCCATGTGAATCGACATCATGTCGCCGAAAGCTTCGTGAAAGGCCCCCGGTTCCGGGCCCCAGGCGTTCATATACTCGGGACGGATGGCGTCCAGCAGAGCGTGACCCACTTCGTGAGAGACGATGTCGCCGGAGGCGCCCGAGTGCACGTGGGCGTGCCGCACCGGGTCTTCTTTCATGTAAAAGTTAACGGTGCCGCTTTCGCGCTTGTAGTTGGCGTTAAAATCCTCGCCGCAGTTGGGACGGACCAGCAGCTTGTCGTACTTGAAAGCCCACTTGACCTTCTCGGGAAAGACTTCCAGAAACGAATTGATGGTATTGGCGGCGCTGGCGAAGGCCAGGGCGCTGTTCTGACGGGGGTCATCGTTGCCATAGACATACTGATCATTGACCTTCTCCAACTGCTCACGCAACATCACGTGATCGGTGGCAGGGCCCATGTCGCCCGGGCGCACATTGGGAATGACCTTGGTTTCGGTGGTCATGACCAGACGGTCCTGAGGATTATAGCTAAAAACTTCATCCTTACCAGGGGCCTGTGGGGCCGGGGGCTTTGGGGCGGCGGCGCGGGGGGCCGGCGCGTTGATAACGTTGGAAAGCAGCAAGACGAATCCTCCGCCTTCATTTTAGCGACCCCCCGGCGGTCAAATGTAACAATTCGTCGACAAAAAAACCATGCGCCGTGGTTTTCTAGGGCTGTGCGAGGCGCTCCAGCTTGACCCGGGAGACGGTTACCGCCTGACCTTCCAGGTAGACGCGCTCTCCGGCCAGCTCGACCCGTACCACGCCGCCGCGCTGAGAGGCCTGATAAGCCAGCATCCTGGTCTTGTCTAGCTTGGCCGCCCAGTAGGGAGTCAGCGAACAATGGGCCGAGCCGGTCACCGGGTCTTCATCCACCCCGGCCCCGGGGGCAAAGAAGCGGGATACGAAGTCATAGTCCTGGCCACCGGCGGTCACCATGATGCCGCGCACTTCCAGCTTGCCCAGCCGCGAGTGATCGGGCTTCAGGGAGCGCACGGTCGACTCCGAATCCACTTCTATCAGATAGTCGAAGCGGCTGCGTCCCACCCAGACAGCCGAGCAGCCCAGCGCCTCCAGCAATCCCTCGGGCGGGAAGCAGGCGGTCGGTGGCGTGGCCGGAAAATCCAGGCGGATCCATCCGTCCGGCAATCGGGCGGCCGTGAGAACTCCGCTGCGCGAAGAAAACTCCACCCGCTCCAATCCCTCAGCAAAGAGCACGTGAGCCGAAGCCAGGGTCGCGTGACCGCACAGTTCCACCTCGACGCTGGGAGTAAGCCAGCGGATTTGATAGCCATTTCCAGACGGAATCAGAAAAGCCGTCTCCGAGAGGTTCATCTCCCCGGCCAGGTTCTTCATCCAGCCCTCGTCGGCCGGCTCGGAAAGACGGCACACGGCCGCGGGGTTGCCGGCGAAAGGCCGGTCGGTAAAGGCGTCCACCACCAAGATTTCCATAGCGAGCGGCTTCCAGGGAGGCCGCCTGCCCCCCTTGAACGCCGCCACCATGAGAGCTCTACTGATGCCTATGGGCAGCCACGGCGACGTTCTACCCCTGTTGGGCCTGGGCCGGGCCTTGCAAGAAACGCCAGGATGGCGGGTCAAAGCGCTGATCAGCCCGGTGTTTGCCTCAGCCGCCGCCGCTGCCGGACTGGATTTCCGCCCCATCAGCACAGCCGAGCAGTACGAACGGGCCTCCAACGACCCCGACCTGCACAACTACAAGCGGGGTGCCCAGGCGGTGGGGCGGGTGATGCACGAACTGATGCGCCTTTGCTACGATGAACTCTGCCAGGAACTGGACAGCTCTCCCGAACCCACCGTCCTGATTGGCACCACACTGGCCTTTCCTATCCGGTTGGCTCAGGAAGTGCGTGGGCTCCCGGCCGTGATGGTGCACCTGTCTCCAGCCGTTTTCCGATCCAATCTGCGACCGCCCGTGCTCAGCCCCATGGGACCGTTCCCCAGTTGGCTCCCTTCCTGGTTCCTGAAGGCCTTCTGGTGGCTGGCCGACCGACTGATGCTCGATCCTTTGCTGGGCGGCGCCCTGAACCGCCTGCGTTCCGAGTTAAGTCTGCCACCGGTGCGAGGCGTGATGGATGCCTGGATGCACCAGGTGGATCGGTCGCTGGCCCTGTTTCCCGGGTGGTTTTTCCCTCCCCCGCCCGATTGGCCGTCCAACCTGAGGTTAACCGGGTTTCCGCTGTGGGACATCGATTCGCAGCCAGAGCTGACCCCTGAACTGGAGCACTGGTTGGGGGAAGGCGAGCCCCCTGTGGTCATTACCGGCGGTACCGCCTTTGCCGGCCGCCGGCAGTTCTACCAGGAGTGCCTGGCTGCTTGCGCGGACCTGGGCCGGCGAGCTCTGGTGGTCACACGCCATCCCTCCAATGTGCCCGAAGGTTCCTTTGCTGTCGAATATGCACCCTTCAGCCAACTGCTGCCACGCAGCGCGGCTATCATTCATCACGGCGGCATCGGCACGGTTGCTCAAGCGCTGGCCTGCGCCACTCCCCAACTGGTGCTGCCCCAGGCCCACGACCAGTTCGACAACGCCCACCGGGTGCAGTCCCTGGCAGCCGGACTTTGGTGTCGCCGCCCCGTCAGACTGGGCCACGACCTGGGCCAACTGCTGGCCAAACCGTGTCGCCGCTACACGGTAAGCAGCGGGCTGCCCGAAGCCGTCCGAGCCATTACTTCACTTGCCAGTCCTCTACCAGGCAGCGGGTGCGGTTGACGGCGTTGAGCAAGACCACTCCGCAACTCTGGCTGTTCCAACCTTCCTTGGTGCGAAAGCGCCGGGTGCTGCGTCCCACTGTCAATTGGCCAATGGTTCCGTCGATACTGAGCCGCACACCCAACGAGCGGCCCAAGTCGAATGGCAAAGCAGGCAAGGCCGAATGATCCTCTATATATCCGTCGGGCAAAGTGAATCCCGGACCGACCTTCACGAGGCGTGCCACGTAGCGATTCTCGCGTGGCTCCATGAGAATCCCCCAGGGCTGACTGTAGACCAGCAGCCGGGGCGCACTCTTGAGGCGGCGCACGCGAAAACTCATAAACCGGACTGGATGCACCGCAGACATGCTCTTGAAGGAGCAACCCGAGCGGCTGGGATTCTCCCAGCGCGAATCGGGAGGACCTAAGCCCAAACCGTCGGCCGGAAAAAGCCCTCGCACGGTATCCAGGCGCCAGCCCGGGCCGGGCACGCCATCATTTAAAGCTTCCATCACCAATTGGTTCTGCTCGCTGACATAGTGGCTGCGGTTGCGGAAGTAGAAGATGGCCCAAACCAGTAAGAGGATCAAGAGTCCGAAAATCAATGGCTTGCGGCGCTGAGCCTCCTGGCGCAGACGCTCGGCGCGCAGCCCGGAGCCCTGGACCAAACCTTTTTCCTCACGCCCCCAGTTCTGGATAATCTGCTCGGCGCGATCGGGATTGTCGTAGATGGAAAGAGAGGGAGCCTCGACATGCATGAGCACGCGGCGGCAGTCGGCCAGGGCCTTGAGCATAGCGGCCGCGTTCGGATAGCGGGCTTCCACCGCACCCTGTACCGCTCGGTCGACCACCTCGGAGATGGCAACCGGCAGATGCGGGGCCACTGCGTTCAAGGAGGGAATATTGAGGGGCTTGGGGACCTGACCGGTGAGCAACTCGAACATGGTGGCGCCCAACGCATACAGGTCGGAACGGGGCTCCGGGTAACCCTGCAACTGCTCCAAGGGGCAGTAGTCTACGGTTCCCACCAGAGTGCGGGCGGCGCCCTCGCCGTGGAACTCGCGAGCCAACCCAAAGTCGACCAGAAAGACCGATTCATCTTTGGCCCGAATAATAATGTTGGAAGGCTTGATGTCGCGATGGATCAGAGGCGGCACGGAAGAGTGCAGGTGCTGCAGAATGCGGCAGATGTGGATGCCCACTTCGGCGACCATAGAAGGGCGCAGTCCATTAGGAGAGAGATCCAGGAGCGAGGCCAGACTGTGCCCCTCGATGTATTCCATAATCAGGAAGGAACGATCATCCTGCTCGAAGGCGTCGACAAAGGCGGGAATCCCTTGAGCGCGCAGCCTGCGCAGAATCTCAATCTCTTCGCGAAATCTGCGCAGAAAAAGCTGGGCATCACTACCGTTCAGATCATTGCGCAGCGATTTGATCGCCACCGGACGCCCCTCGGCGACGCCACCACGTTCATCTTCGCCCAGGTAGACTTCACCCATTCCGCCTTCACCCAGGGGGCGCAAGATGCGGAAGCGGTCTTTCAGAAGCGAGTCCACCTCTAGGGCCATGGCGCTGCTCTTCGCTTGAGGATTCTTTCAGCCCCCCTCAAGTAGTCTGAGCAGGATGGAAATTAAGCAATACTACTTGGGTTGCCTCTCTCACGCCTCCTACATGGTCTCTGACCCGCAGACCCGCACGGCGGTTGTGGTTGATCCTCAGCGCGATGTGGATCAATACATCCAGGACGCCGAACGCCAGGGCCTGACCATCAAGGAAGTGGTACTGACCCATTTTCACGCCGACTTCGCGGCCGGCCACCTGGAACTGCAGAAACGCACCGGCGCGGGCCTTTCGCTGGGAGCCAAAGCCAGACCGGAATATGCCTTCACCCCCCGCCAGGAAGGGGACGAAATCAAACTCGGCAACGGCTCGCTGCGCATCCTGGAGACCCCGGGTCATACGCCCGAGGCGATTTCCCTGGTCGCCTACGACGACGGTGGACAGCCCAAAGCCGTGCTCACCGGAGACACGCTCTTTGTGGGCGACGTGGGACGTCCGGATCTGGCCGTATCGCAGGGGCATTCCAAGGAAGAGTTGGCCGGTCAGCTTTACCACTCGCTCCACGACAAATTGCTGAAGCTGCCCGATGAAGTCATTGTCTACCCGGCCCACGGCCCCGGCTCGCTGTGCGGCTCCTCGGGACTGTCCGGCAAAGTTTCCACCATCGGCCGCG
Organism: Vulcanimicrobiota bacterium; assembly: GCA_022842865.1. GTDB lineage: Bacteria > Vulcanimicrobiota > Xenobia > Xenobiales > JADMJV01 > JADMJV01. Next base: position 11,281 of record JALHOV010000027.1, read on the forward strand.
AGCGTGCCGAAAACCCGATGCTGGCCGCCACCGATGAAGCTTCCTTCGTAGCCGCTGTCACCAAGGATCTGCCCGAACTCCCCGCCTACTTCAATCACGACGCCCAATACAACCAGCAACTTCACGCCGACCTGTCCGATATCGTCACTCAAGGCCTGAAACCGCTGGCCGACCCGGGCGCGGCGGCGGTGCTGGACGTGCGCTCCCCCGATGAATTCGCGGCCGGTCATCGCCCGGGAAGCCTGAACGTGGGCATTGACGGGCGCTTTGCCCAGTGGGCCGCCAGCCTCAGCGACCACACCCAGCCCCTGGTGCTGGTCACTCCTCCCGGCCGCGAAGCCGAGACCCTTACCCGACTGGGCCGCGTGGGTCTGGAAAACGTTGTCGGATATCTGGCTTCACAAGAGCAGTTGACCCAAAAAGGAGCCCGCCTGGAAGCGTCCGAGCTGAGCACTCAACTGGGCGGCGACCATCCGCCGGCCGTGCTGGACGTGCGCACCTCTCCGGAATACCAGAAGGGCCATATCGCTGGTAGCCAGCACATCCCCCTGAGCGAACTGACCCGCCGCCTGGACGAGGTTCCCCGAGAAGTGGTGGTGCACTGCCAGAGCGGCTACCGCTCTTCCATGGCTGTCAGCCTGCTGCGCCAACACGGAGTGATCGCCACCGACCTGGTGGGCGGCATCGCTGCCTGGCAGGCCCAGGGGTTGCCGGTCCAGCACTGACCTCGGGAGGAGCCAGGATCGGACCCTGGACCGCCCGAAACCGGCCCGGATGAGCAACGATCTGCGCCACCTGCCACCGACCGTAGTTCCTTACCTGAATGCGCTCAGCCACAAAGGCAGCGACCACCGGGAAGAACTGGACGGCTTCTTGGCCGCCGTACAGCAAATGACCGACTGGTGGGAATTCCAGCGCGGTTACACCCTCGATGATGAGGAAGAAGCCAAGTTCGAGAATCTGCGTGTCTTGCACGAAGAACTGCGGGAAGCCATTCACCTTCCGAGCAAACAGGAGCAGCTCGATCGCCTGGTGCCCGACCTCTATCAGGCCATCGGATTCATGGACAGCATCAACAACCGCCGTGAGGCTCCACATTTTTCGGCCCAGCTGGCGGTCAATGACTTTCTGATGTGCGGGGCCGCCTGGCTGCAAGAGCGGGCCGACGATGAGGCCGTGCTGCAACGACTGGAACGACTGCAGGCCTATGCAGCCGTGCTGCGGCACGCTTTTATTGGCGTGAAATCGCGCCTGCTACCGGAGGTGGTCGAATCTCTGGAAGTCGGCCTCAACCACTTTCGCCAGGGAATGGAATCGATCAACCTGGAAAATCGCGATCAATTTCAAGACGCGCTGGCCTCCATCAAAGAAGGCAGCGACATTCTGCAGTTCCTGATCGACTGGCAGCGCCAGGACGTGCAGCGCCAGGCCCAGACGAGCTCACGTTTCACCATTCCGGTGGCCGGTCCGTCCTTCCAGGAAGCGCTGGAACAGGCCCGGCCCCTGCCCCGAGAGCAGTGGCGGCGCGGCATCAAGTTCCTGGAGACGGTGGCCATGCCCCAACTGGAGAGCACCTGGGCCCGGATGCGCACCAGCATTTTCTGGGAGCCCAATCAGCGCCTGGAACTCTGGGAAGAACTCAACCTTTCCATCGAAGACGTGCGGGTCGCGGTGGCCGACCTGGCCAACGAGGAACTGACTCCCGATCAAGCCCTGGACAACCTGGAGGCGGCTCTCGAGACCCTGGCGGCGGCCTTCCGCCAGGCCCGAGAACATTCGCTCAGCCATCAGCACTTGCAGGGAACGCAGGCCGGCTACTACATCGAGGCCATCCTGGGCGGACTGAACGACACCCTGCCCTTTCTAGCTTTCCCCGAGCTCTTTCATTCCAGCCCGCCCCCGGAAGAATGGAAAGCCGTAGTGCAACACATTGTCGACTTCGGCAGCGACTTGGAGCCCGACCACCTCTACCGCGCCGGCTACCTGCTGCTGCAACGCTTCCCCCCGCCACCCCCGGCCGAAGAAGTCCCCGAGGGTTGGCCATGCCCCAACTGCGGACACTTCAACATCTCCGGCACACGCTGCAGCCAGTGCCACATCGCCCCCGTCAGCCTGAGCGTCAGCGCGGAAGTCTGGAGCGGATAACGGAAAAGGCCGCCCCGTTCAAGGGCGGCCTTCTCACTTTAGCAGGGGCGGATCCAGGGGTTCACCGGGGGCCGGCAGGGGCCGGGGTTCCAGGGGCTCGGACCCCAGGGGCCGGGCGACCAGGGACTGCGTTCATTGATGGAAGTGGTGCCGCAGTAGGGGTCGATGTAGTTGAGCCGGCCTTTACCGAAGCCGCCGGTGGGGAAGTTGAAGGGGCTGTGCTGCTCGTGGCACTGGAAACGGCCGTCGCGGTTGGAGTCGACCAGCACGCGACCACCGGCGCGAGCGAATTCGCCGGCATCGAGGCGTCCGTCGCCGTTGGTATCATAGCGCTGCATTTCGCGCTGATAGCTCTGGCCTTTCATGCGCTCACAGATGCTGGTCTTACCGTCGCCGTTAAAATCGTAGTTGCCGCCCATCGCCTGCAGCTTCTCGCGTGACTTCTCGATTTCTTCGGGAGTGACGCGGCCATCGCGATTGAGATCCATCGCCAACACCGCATCGCGGCCGGGAGTGTAGCGCCCGTCGCCATTCCGATCGACGCCGTAACCTTTGGTGCCCTCCAAACCGAGGAAGCCGTGGCGTCCGACGGTGGCGTTCTCCAGGTTGTCATGGGTCTGATTACGGCCCCAGGGTCCGGGCCAGGGGCGAGGGCAGGGCTGAGGCTGGGGCCAACGCGGGAAGGTCGGGTGATTGGGGTAGCATCCGAGGTTGTAGTTGCTGGGGAAAGCGGTTCCGATAGCCATTTTTTCTGTCCTCCGTGTGTGCGGTGTTGATACTGTTATCTTCACAGCACAACAAGTGACAGTTAAGGCTGATTTTGTTACAAGAACGTTTCCTTTGTTGCCGCTTTGTTTCCAGAGCCCTTCATCTGGTAAACATTGTCAGCGACGGATGATTTCATTGTTCAGCCCGGACCGTTGATAGCAAAACTGCGGCCGCGACCTTCCTCGGTGCGCTGCACGTTGGATCCGGAAATCTCCACCGTGTTGCCGGTGGTTTCGACTTGAACCGCAGACGTACCGGTGACCCCGTCGCCGTGCACAATCTGGTTGTACTCACCGGGATTGAGCAGGGCCGGCTGGCCGCCCTTGTAGACGATCTGATTATGATGCCCGGGGGAATCAATACTGGCCACGTTTTCCAAGAACACCTGGTTGTGATGACCATTAATCGTGACACGACCACTGTGACCACTTACCATTACCTCCAGGTGATGGCCCTCGATGACGATATCCTGGCCGGTGCCGACCACGCTGCGCACATCATTGTGACCATCCAGGACCATCGGCGCCGCCCACAGCACCGTGGTAAGAGCCACCCCTTACGCCTGAACGAGCGACGCTCACCGAAAACTAGCTCTTGGTGAGGTCGGAGTCCAGGCCCTGGTTGTGGATTTTCTCGGGCATGCCGCCGGGCACCCAGAAGGTGGCGGCTTTGCCCAGGCCACGAGCGACCACAAAGCCGGGCACGAAGCCGACTGCGCCGCCGCCCAGGGCTCCACCCAGAGCACCGCCGACCAGTCCCGCCAAGGAGCCGACCAGGCGTCCGGCCAGCGTTCCGGCCTGGAAGCCGACCTTGTCATTCACCCGCAAACCGACTGCTTCCATCGGGAAAAGCGCCGCCTGCCCGGCCAGCTTGACCGCACTCTTTATGGTGTTGCCGCCGGCCGGCGAAGTGTCTCCGGCACCATATTGCTCGGACAGCACCGAGTGGCCGGTCCAACCGGCTCGGGCACCCAACACCGCCCCCATAATGGCGCCCGGCACGGCTCCTACCGCAGCCAGAGCCACTCCCCCGGCAATGCCCACCGCAGCCGTGGCCAGAGCGCGCACGCCGCGACCGACCTTCTTGAGCCCATTGTCGCCGTGATACGCCTCTAAATCGTGGACCTGCTGGACCACGCCCTTGCCAGGTCCGGTCCAGGTCTTGCTCTCCTTTTTGGCCTCTTCGGGCGCCTTCGCATCGTCCGTTTTCTTGTCGTCCTCTTTCTCTGAGGTCGTGGCCGCGGCGGCGGCCTCTTTGCCGGCCTCGAGATAGCGATTCGCTTCGGTCAGGAACGTGTCCTGAACGCCGCGGCGCAGGGGAGCGTCGAAAATCATCTCCATGAACTTGGGATAATCGGTGGACTGGAGGAAGCCCGTTTTGGCCATCTTCTCGTCAAAGTCGAAGCGATCGATGGGCAGATAGATGGTCGGCCCTTTGCGACCATCGTAGTTCTTGGAAACCTTCTGCTCGATCACCTGAGCGGCGGCGGCGTCGACCACTTTTTGAGCAGCCTCTTTCAGATCCTGGTTGGACACGCGAGCGTCGGCGATGATGCGCTCGGCCACCTGGATCAGGTCGCGGTTGTCCACGTCAAACAACAGATTGATGAACGGATTCATACCGTAGGTCGGGCAGTCGGCGATGGCCCGCTTGATCGCCCCGGCCTGGTCTGGATGCTGCAAGGCCACTTTAAAAAAGTTATCCAGCGACTTCTTGGTGTTCTCGGCCAGGTTCTTGTCCAGCCGGTAAGCGCCGTAGGTGTCGGCGTGGTGCGAGTCCTTGTTGCCGCCCGGGGCCGTGGGAGCCTCAGACAGCGTGTCCACCAGGTATTTCGCAAACTCTTCGCCGCTGGCCTTGCTGGTCTTGGGGTCGTGCAAAAACTCGATCACCGAGTTGGGACTGGCTCCCTGCATAATTTCCGGCGAAGCGCACAGCACACCTACATCGCCGGACTTCGCCAACGCGTCGATCAGCGAAGTGTTGCCCATCAAGCACGAGCAAAGCATCAGATTCTCGATGAAGGGGCGCTTGCCCGTCTCCTTCTCGACCCGATCGAGGGCCTTGGGGATGGCGCCGGCAAAATCATCCACCGACATGGCATGGTTGGCGGCCGCGTTATTGTGCTTTCCGTCGGGCAACAGGCCTTTTTCCGCCCCGCCGTGACCGCCCACGAACAGGCGAACCTTGGCGTCGCTCTGGTTGGCCATGAGCGTTTCGAAGATAAAGTTCTCGAAGGTCTTGGGGTCGCTCATGACCGTCTCCGGGTCGAGCTTCTTCAAGTTCTCCAGGCTGCCGCTCTGAATACGGTCGACGCGCAGGTTGCGCTTGTCGGGCAGATCGCTGTGCATGGCCACGATGTCGATTTCTTTGGAGGAGCCCACTTCGCTCATGCGCCGCACCAGGTCGTCGTAAATGCCTTTGTTGATGGGATCAAACGGTGACACGTGATAGACCATAAACAGGTTATCCGAAGGCGTTCCGGACCCATCGAACTTGGGCGCCGCCTGCCCTTTCAGGCTCCCGTTGGCGCTGAGTTCGGCCATCTGAGCCACCTGGGTCAGGCGTTGCGGCGTGCCGTCCTTGCCCAGCACCACCACGTCCTGACCGGCCAGCAGATTCAGATAGGCGCTTCGATCCGAGGCGGTCATCAGCATGCCTTTCAGTTCGCCGGTGTCGGTGCGAGCCATGATGACCGCTTCTTTTTTCTTCAGGTCCTCAAAGGCTTTGAGGAAGCTCTTCTGGTCTTCGTCCGGCTTGGAAACGTAGCTGATGAACTTTTCCAGTTGCGCCTTGTCGACGCCGGGGGGCAGTGGGATCTTGCGGTCATCATCGGGCAGAGTGATGAGCACGCGCTTGCCCTGCTCCAATGCGTCGACCAGTCCGCCGCGCACCTCCACCTCATCGCCTTTGCCTTTCAGAAGGTTGAGCAGCTTGCCCTTAATGGACGTCTCCGTTTTTTCCGGCTCCACCTCAAAAGTGCATTTGAGCGCTTCCGCTGCATCCAGAAGCTTGCCCAACTCGGCCCGTGCAGGCGAGGGTGCGGGAACGTCGGCAGGCAGTTCCTTCCAGCGATTGACCTGACCGTCCTGAGCCATGCGCACGACTTCTCCGCCCCGAGAAAGCACCACCGCGGCCCCGGCTGCGTCCGTCTTCAAATACTGCTTTCCGCGCTTCAGGAAGAAGCGGTCGCCCTGATCCTGACGGGCTTGCACACCGACGTAGTTCTGTTTCACCTCGTCGCTGGCCTGACCGCCGCCCAGCAGCGCCACGTACTCGGCCAGTTCCTTGGGGTCGCGCAGCGAGAGCACCAGTTCTTCCTCGCCCTGGAAACGAATCAAACTTTCATACTTGCTCTGAAGCGATCCGGTCATACGGGCCGCCGCGTCGCGTCCCGGGTCCCTTCCCAGTTCCTTCAGCTTGGCGAAAAGCTGCTTGGGCGTTTCGTGGCCCTGCAGTTGCACCTTATCGGCCGGTGCCGCCGGTGGCTGGTCCGCTTTGGGAGCGGTGGGAGGGGTGGAGCGGTTGAGGGCGCCGGCGACTTGCGGCAAGCGGTGAAGGGGAGAGGTTTCCATCGACCTTTATTAGCCGTCGACGGGGGAAAACCTACGCCCTGGAGAATCGCCCCAACGTGACCTTACCCTCAGATATTCAGAACGCTTTAGAGGCCCTACAACGCAAGGTAACCGGGCAGTTAAAGAGCCGTGACGAGGAATTGGCCACTCTCCACGAGGACCGCGATAAAATCTACCAGCAGGCTCTCGACCTGAGCCGCCAGCTGGAAGAAGCGCTACACGCCCGCGACGCCATGGAATCTGAGCTCATCAGCGCCCGCCTGGAAGCCAAACAGGCTCAGGAAAAGCTGGCTCTGATCAGGGACGAACCGACGCATATCGCCAGCTTACGCCAGTCTCTGGAAAAGGAAGTGGAGCTTTCCACCCGTCTGACTTCGGAGAATGTCGACTTGAAGCTGGCACTGGAGATTGCCAAGGCGTCTAACCTGGTGGAGCCCGCCCCGGAGCCGGAACCCGCCCCTATGGAAACCCTCCCCGCCGAAGTGGACGATGGTCGGGAAGTGGTGGACCCCTACGTGCTGGCCTACCACGACCAGGTCACTGACCTACCCAACTTTCGCTCAGGATTGAATAAGCTGCAGTATGAACTGGAAAAGGCCGAACGCGGCGAGAGCTCCGTGGCGGTCGTGGTCATGGATATCGAAAGCCTGCGCGACTTGAATGTCTATTTGGGTCATGCCATCACCGATGAGGTTCTAGAACGCTTTGCGCGCCAGATCCGGCCCTTGCTTGCCTCTGAGGACAAGCTGTTCAGGGGCCGTGATGATGAGTTCTGGCTGGTTCTGCCTGTCGAAGCTCGCGGTCCCTTGGGGATGAAAAAGTGCGCGGAATATGCTTCCGAGTTGCTCAAGCGTCTCTACACCGAGTTGCAGGCTCCGTTCGAACTGGAAGACTATCGGGTCACTCTCAGTCTGGCCAGCGGTCTGGCCTGCAGCCAGGGCCACGAAAGCGCCCAGGAAGCCATCGAAAAAGCCTTACTGGCGGTCAAGAACGCCAAACGGCTGGGTCGCGGGCGCGCCAGTGTCTACCTGATGGAGCTGGAAAAACCCATCCGCGTCAAAATGGAGCTGATTCCCCAATTGCGCCAGGCGCTCAATCGCGGCCAGTTCGAACTGCGCTTTCAGCCCATCTACGACTTATCCCAGCGCACCGTGAAAGCGGTGGAGAGCCTTTTGCGCTGGGAGCATCCGCTCAACGGGCTGATCGAACCGTCGGTATTTCTGGAAGCCGCCTGTGAATCGGGACTGATCGTGCAAATCGGTGAGTGGGTGGCCTACAACGTCTGCCATCTGTGCAAGTCCTACAAGAACCTGCAATGGGCCCTCAATGTCTCGGCTCAGGAGCTAATCCAGGCCGATTTCCTGGAACGCCTGCAAAAGGCCGTCGAATCCGCCCAACTGAGCCGCAGCGACGGACTGATTTTGGAGGTGAGCGAAAGCCATTTGCTCAACGACAGCGAGCAACTGGCGATGACCTTAAAAGGTCTCGGCCGCTGCAAAGCCTCACTGGCCATCGACGACTTTTCCTTCGATCACCTATCCATGAAGCGATTGCAGACGCTCGGTGCGGGATTCGTTAAACTGGGCGGCCATATCACCCAGAATGTGGACGAGCCCGTCTTTCGCAGCTTGATCCGCGGGGCCGTGCTGGCCGCCAACCAGATGAAAATGAAAGTGGTGGCCGAGGGGATTGAAAATCAGAACCAGATGGACGCCCTCATCGAACTGGGCGTCCACTGGGGCCAGGGTTACCACCTGGGCGCGCCCGTGACCCTGGAAGAACTCGACGAAAAACTCAAGGGCAAAGCCAGACTCTAATTACTTCTTGCGATTGGCCTCAACGACGCCCTTGAGGTCCTCTAGCACGCTGCGGCCTTCTTTGCCGTGCTTGATTTCGAAAATCTTATATTTACCGTCTAAACGGGTCAGGTAGACATTGCCCCTGGTGATGGTTTGCTTGGGGTCGCGGCCGTGCGAGGGTTCGCCCAGCCAGACGGTAATGGGCACCGTAAAGGTGTGGCCCGAAGGCCTGGCCTTGCCCACCTGAAAGTCGCTCCATTCGTCCTGACTGTTGATGAGAAAATCGTAGTCCAGGAAGTCGCCCCCCTCGGGCGGGGTTTGCAGTGACTGCAAAAACAGGTTGTAGAAATCGGGAGTGAAGCAGTCGCGACAGGCCTTGACCGTTTTCTCGAGGTTGTTGTACTTCTTGTGGGCGGTATAGAGACGCTTCACAACCTGCTCGGGCGATTGAGCCAGCGCCGGCAAGGCGACTGCGACGAACAGAAAGAGCCAGAGAATCTTACGCACGCCCGGGAGTTCACTTCCACCCCTAGAAAGCCCTGCGATGCCAATCGACCTGGTTTCGCTCGGGGAAACCTTTGAAGACATCATCTTCCACGATCTCCAGTCGTGGCCGGTGTTGGGCCAGGAACAACGCTGCCAGCGACTGCTGCGCACCTGGGGCGGCGGGGCTTTGCTAACGGCCGTGGCTTCTGCCCGCCTGGGACTGGCGGTGAAGGTGGTCAGCGCTCTGGCACCGGCCGCACAACGCTTTCTCAAAGGCGAGAACATTAAGGTTCGCAATCTACGACGGGCCGGCGAGTCCCACGCCCTGACGGTGGCTCTTTCCACCTTGGAAGACCGTGCCTTTGTCACCTATCCGGGCGTCAACGAAGTGCTGGAAGAGCGCTTTTTGAAGGCCCTGGCCACTCTACGCGGTCGCCATCTGCATCTGGCCCTGGAACCGCGTAACTGCCCCGCCTGGGGCCTGGCCCTGAGCCAGCTGCGCGAGCGCAAGCTCACCGTCTCCTGGGATTTCGGCTGGAATGAAGAGCTGGTCCATCGACCCGGCTTCGGGCAACTGCTCGAGCAAATCGACTTTCTCTTCCTGAACGAAGCCGAAGCCTCTCTTTACGGCCCAGGCCTGGATTGGTCGTGGCGGCCCGGCACCACCATCGTCAAGTTGGGAAAGGACGGTTGCCTGGCCTGGAGCGGCGGACGCAAACAAGAAATGCGCGGTCTGGCCGTGAAAGCCGTCGATTCTACCGGCGCCGGCGACGCCTTCAACGGCGGCTTTCTGGCCGGACTGCTGAGCGGCCAGGACCTGCCCGACTCGTTACGACTAGGAAATCGCATCGGAGCCGCCAGCACCCTATGCGCCGGCGGTCTGGAAGGACTACCAAGGGCATGAAAATCTCGATTCTGGGCGCGGGAGCTATGCGCACTCCCTTACTGCTGCACGGACTGCTGCGCTCGGATCTGCCCATCTCCCGGGTGGACCTGTACGACCTGGATCCAGACCGATTGGCCAGGTTGCTGCCCGTGATGCGGGCGGTAGCCGGTCACACGCAACTGGTGTGCGCCTCCGACTCGCGCTCGGCCATCGCCGGTTGTGATTTCGTGCTGGCCTCCATTCGTGTGGGCGGAATGGCCGCACGAGCCCACGACGAGGCGGTGGCACTCAGGCTTGGCATTCTGGGACAGGAGACGGTGGGGCCCGCCGGTTTCGCCAAAGGCCTGCGCACCGTGCCGCCGCTGCTGGATTACGCCCGCCAGGTCGAGGAAGTCGCCCCCGATGCCTACCTGGTCAACTTCAGCAATCCGGTCGGAATCGTCACCCAGGCCGTGGCTATGGAGACCCGTGCGCGCATCATCGGCATTTGCGACACGCCCACCGAACTCTTCGAAGAGGTAGCCCGGGCCCTGGGCGTGCCTTCGCGCGAGTGTTTCTTTGATTTTGTGGGCTTGAACCACCTGGGCTGGTTGCGTCAGGTCTACTACCGGGGGCATCCGCGCATCCACGAATTACTCTCCCAGCCCGAAAAAATCTACCGAGCGCCGTTCTTCTCGGCCGATTTTCTGCAAGACCTGGGAATGCTACCCAGCGAGTATTGCTACTTTTATTACCATCCCGAGCGCGCTTATGCCGAAACCGTCAAAGCGGGCCGTAGCCGCGGCGCCCAACTGGCCCAACTAAATCTTGACTTCTTTGCCAGGCTGGAGAGAAGCGGCGATCCCCTAGACACTTACGAAAGCTACCTGAACACCCGTAATGCCACCTACATGGCCACCGAAACCGGCGGAACTCCCCAGTGCAACGCCGCCGGTGGCGCTCTGGGGGCCGAGTTGACCGGCTACGACAAGATTGCCCTGTCGGTGCTACGCAACATCCACTTCAACCTGGGCCAACTGGTCCCGCTCAACGTGTCCAACCGAGGCAACGTGCCCGAACTGCAGTCCGAAGACGTGGTAGAAGTGCCCTGCGTGGTCGACAGCAACGGCACCCATCCGGTGCACGTAGGGGCCTTGCCCGACAAGGTCCGTTCCCTGGTGGTTGCCATGAAAGAGTACGAGCGGCGAACGGTGCAAGCCGCCCTCGGTCGTGCCGAGGCCCACCAGGCCCTGGCCTGCAATCCACTGGTGGCCAGCCCCGAAAAAGCCATGGCCCTGGTTGAGCAACTGCAGCTACCTTAGCGCCAGACGGGGGGAGAACGTGGAGGGCTGGGCGGCCTGCGCAGGTCGTATTCGCGCTCGATTAGACTCGTGGCCTTGCCTTTGACCCAACAGCGAAAGCGGAAGCCATCCAACCACTCCATTTTGCGCGCCGTTTCCTCCCAGTAGATGCTCCGACCCGTGCGCAAATCCAGGCTGTAAAGCTGTCCCAGGTCGACGTCGAACATGCCCTGGACGCGAGCCACGCGCAGCAGCAGCGCCTGGTTGTTAGGTGCGAAGGCCAGTTCAAAAGGGCCCTCACTTTTGAGAAATTCGCCTGGATAACTTTGGATGGTGTGCGGGCTCCAGACGCGCAGCCGAAAATCGGCACCCATTTGATAGAGGGCCAGATGCGTTCCGTCCGCCGACCAGAAGCCCCAATTCGGATTTCTCTCCAGTTCCGACCAGACGACCAGGTCTGGCTTGCCCTTAACGCGGATTTGCAGCCTCCCCTGAATATGCTCCAGAACGTAGGTTTTACCGATGGTGGGCCGCGGCCACACGGGCGGATGCGCTTGCTCAGAGGGCGATTCGGGGACCGGGCCCTGAAAACGCGCGGACAGGGCGCAAGCAGCCAGCAGCAGCCCGAGCAGGACCCATTTGCGAACAAGCATCTCGGAGAATTCGCAGGTGTGCGACCACACTCCCCTGGGGGAGACGCGGGGGGGACGCGGAATCACCTTGCATGCATCCAGGACTACTCGCCGCCGGCCTCACCAACATCCTCGGGGTGTTGATCTTCTCGCGAGGCTTTTCTAACAGCCTCCTCAACCAACTCTTCCCCGCCCTCTTCGGCAACTGGGGACTGGTCTGCATTATGCTCTGGGGGCTGGCCTACCTTTCCGTGGCTCGCTCTTATCGCCACGTCCCAGCCCTGCTGGGCGTCTTTGCCGTGGAGAAGGCGGTTTACGTGGTCTCCTGGCTGGCCTGGCTGGTTCACCGCGGCGCCAGTTTGCCCCAGATCTGGCAGCAGGACGTGCTCACCGCCCTGTTCTACTGCCTCTATGGATTTCTTGACCTGATTTTTGGCGTCTTCTTCCTCAACCTCATGCTCAAAGTGCTGCGCTCTGAGCGATAAACCCCACTTAGAGAGGGGCCTCGGGCTGCTGGGGGCGACCGCCACCAATATGCTGGGGATGATCGGGGTGGGACCGTTTCTGACCCTGCCGGCCATGCTGACGGCCATGGGCGGGCCGCACATTCTATACGCCTGGCTGGCCGGAGCGCTGCTGGCCCTGTGCGACGGGCTGGTTTACGCCCAACTGGCCGCCGCTCTCCCCGGCAGCGGCGGCAGCTACGTCTACCTGCGCGAGGCCTACCGTCCCTTTGGCCTGGGACGACGGATGGCGTTCCTCTACATCTTTCAGGTCATCCTGGTCGCGCCGCTTTCCATTTCGGCTGGCGGCGTGGGCTTCGCCAGCTACCTGGGACGCTTCATCACCCTCTCCGACCTGCAGAAGGGACTGGCGGCAGCACTCATTTGCGCCTTCATGACCTGGCTTCTCTACCGGCCCACGGCCACGCTGGGTAAGATGTCGGTGGCCATGCTGGCGGTGGTCATCCTCACCGTGACCTGGGTCATCGGAGCCGGACTACTTCATTTTTCCTGGGCCCAGGCTTTCGATTTCCCGGAAGATCCGCAGCTCCTGAAGCACGTAGGGGCGGTGTCTTTGCTGGCCATGTACAATTATGGCGGCTACAACAACGTGTGCAATCTAGGCGACGAAATCCGCACTCCCTGGAAAACCATGCCGCGCGCCATCGTCGGCTCCATTGTGCTGGTGGTGGCTCTTTATCTGGCCCTCAGCACCGTCATCCTGGGCACCATTCCCTGGGAAAAAGCAGCCGCCAGTACGACCATCGCCTCCGACTTTATCGGCCAGGTCCACGGGCCCATAGCCGCTCAGGTGATGACCGGACTGATTTTGTTCGTCACGGCCACCTCGCTGTTCTCGGTAATTTTGGGCTACTCGCGAGTGCCTTACGCGGCCGCGCTGGACGGCCAGTTTTTTCCCATCTTCGCAAGGGTGCATCCGAAGGGTCACTTTCCTCACGTCTCCTTGCTCACCCTGGGCGGGTTGTCCCTGCCCTTTTGTTTTCTTTCGCTCGACCGCTTGATCAGCTGGTTGATTCTGGTGCAAATCCTTTCCCAGTTCATCTGGCAGTGCGCCGGGGTCATTCTCTTGCGGCGCTACCGCCAGGATTTGGCGCAGCCCTTCACCATGTGGCTTTACCCCCTACCCGCCCTGCTTTCGCTGGTGCTCTGGCTCTATGTCTTCGTCTCCGCGGAGTGGGACGGGCAACTATTCGCCCTCAGCTTCCTGGGGGTCGGCCTGCTGGCCTATCGGGGACTTGACTCACGTTCCAGGTGACGGTATCCAGAAGACAGTTCGCGATTGGCCTATGGGCAGCCCGCCTCCAGACTTCGGGCATCACGGCCCCCCGTCGCGGCGAAGTGCGTCTGGTGTTTCTGGAAGCAAGCCGTCTAACATCTGACTGACGAAGCCTAAAGCCGTCTCGACTCGTACGGAGGGGATCTCGAGGAATTTTCGCCATCAGGAGTTTCTCCACCACGAACTGCACGACTTGGAACGCAAGGTGCCCGGATTCGGATGGCGCCGGCCAGGAAGACTCGCTACGCGCCTTGCGCAAAGCCCGCGCGCGACATCCTCACCAGCCGAAAGCCAGAAGCGGAGACCCCATCAAAAAGCTGACCCTCGCCATGATCTTGACCCAATTCGCCTGGGCGGTCCCGACGCCGGAGGAAGGCTTTGGTCTTCCTCCAGCCCCTCCCGGACCGCCTGGGTATCCGGCGCGCGCTCGCTGGTCTGCAACGTAAGTCAGGCCTTCCTGCACATGCTGCAAAACCGCGCCCCCCCACGCTTTGCCGATCGTCTGCCGACTTCAAGCTAAACGACAGAGTGCGCACCCTGACAAGCACTTGCTGCGATGCCCCCGGGCCGCGCAAAGTTCAGCCCTTCGCGAGCGCTGCTGACCAGAAATTTGGCAAGACCTACCAAAAAGCCGGCAACCCGACCCGGCCCTCGCGGCACTTGCCAGAAATTTGGCAAGATCTGCCAAAAAGCCGTCAACCCGCCCGGCCCCCCGCGGCACTTGCCAGAAATTTGGCAAGATCTGCCAAGAAGCCGGCAACCCGACCCGGCCCTCGCGGCACTTGCCAGAAATTTGGCAAGAGTTGCCAAGAAGCCGGCAACCCGACCCGGCCCTCGCGGCACTTGCCAGAAATTTGGCAAGATCTGCCAAGAAGCCGGCAACCCGGCCCGGCCTTCCGCGGCACTTGCCAGAAATTTGGCAAGACCTACCAAAAAGCCGGCAACCGGCCCGGCCCCCCGCGGCACTTGCTGATTCGGGGCTTGTGGGTGGAGTGTTAACCTGATGCTTACCATGTTGGTGTGGGACATCGCTTAAGCTGGTCAGACCATGATCAACGTCAGCCAGAGCAATACCAGTCCCAGGGTTTCAAGTTATCAAGGCAAGGCTCCTCAGGAAACGCCGCCACCGCCGGACCGCTCGTGGCTGGGGGACGCCTGGGAGAAGGTCAAAGACGTCAAGACCGGCGTAGACTTTCTGGTGGCCGGACTCCTGTTTTTACACGGCAAAGACAAGGCCGCCAAAGCGGAAGAAGCCAAACCGCCGCTGGACGACGTGCCCGACGTCAAGCTCAATCGCCCGGTGATGATGTGCCCGGGTTGGAATACCGAATACTACAAGTTCGACTTTCTGGCCAATAAACTGGCGGCGTCCGGCCAGAACGGCTCGGTGGTCTACCTGAGCCAGGGCAAAGCTTACCGTGACAATCAGTGCACTGTGCCGCTGGATCAGATCCCGACAAACAGCAAAGTTTTCGTCACCAAGTGGGACAATCCCAACACCCCACCCGAACTGACCTCGCTGCAGCTCAAGCAGAATATGGATCTGCTGCAATCGGCCGTGGGTCCCACCAAGGTGGACGTGATCGGGTTCTCGATGGGAGGCCTGGCCACGCGCAAATATCTGGATCAGGGCGGAGAGCACGTGGGCAAGTTCGTCACCCTGGGCACCCCGCATCAAGGCACCCGCTTCGGCCAGCTTTGCGACCGACTGCTCAGCAACAAAGTCGATTGGGCCACAAAATTCGGCGGCCTGGAAGACAGCGACCTGCCGGCCATGCAGTGGCTGGCGGCCGACAAACCCAATCTCAAAGACCTCAACCAGCGCTGGCCCGAGCAGCGCGCCCGCGTGGAAGACTCTCTCTTCATCCGCTCCACCATCGAGCCCACGCCTTCCACCGGCTTCTTGCCGTTCGCCGCTGGCGACGGACTGGTTGAACTCAGCCATGCGACTCTGCCGGGCGCTCCCTCCGTGGTTCTCACGGGAACCCCGCTGCTCAATCACGTCATGCTGCCGCACGACAGTCAGGTCTTTCAGGAAATGCAGCGTTTTCTGGGTTGGGAATCTCAGCCGGGCGTCAACGCACAACCCGTTCCGCCCACTCCTCGGCCGGACCGCCCGAAAACGCCCTACGGCGAGATCTAAGACTCTGGCGTGCGCTGCCTGATTTTCTGGCTGCTCCTGGTGGCTGCGGCGCTCGCTCAGAGCTGGGAAAGCCAGCTTACCGCCTACGAACAGCAGAACTTAAGGAAGAATCGCGCCTGGATTGCGGAACGCCGCAGTCAGGGCGAGGGCGCGGCTCGCGTAGGGGTCTTGGCCGGAGCCGGCGTTTGGAACTTCGGAGCCCGTTGCCTGGTGACCGCGCTGGAGCGTTCCGGGACTCCTTGCCAGGTGCTCGACCCCGCCGGTCTGCCGCCGCTGGACCGCTTCTCCGCCTTGATCCTGCCGGGAGGCTACGCACCCGTTCAATACTACGGCTTAGGCTGGTCGGGCTGCTTAAAGGTGGCCGAATTCACCAACCAGGGCGGTCACGTGCTGGGAATCTGCGCGGGAGGGTATCTGATCTCGCGCACGGTGCGCTATCAGTCGGTCAACTATCCATATCCTCTGGCGCTCTACGACGGCACCGCTGAAGGTCCCGTGGCCGGCCTGGCAGTTTACCCCGACTACGGACCCGCGCAGATCTCCTTGACCCCCGCCGGCCGCGAGCTGGGGCTGGCGGGTCTAGAAAAGCGCACCCTGATCTACGGGAGTGGCCCTCGCTTTGTGGGTGGCACCGCCATCACCGTGCTGATGACCTACAGCGATGGCACAGCCGCGGCCATCAGTCGTCCCTACGGCAAGGGTAAAGTGGTGGCCATCGGTGCCCATATGGAATGTCCACCGGATCTGGAGGAAACGACAGCCCCCCCCGCTGGTTGCGAAAAGTTCTTGCTCAAATTGTTGGGTATTTAAAGTCGCGGTAGAGGCGCACCGCCGCCAATCCAGGTCCGGTGGACAGTTCTTCGGGACGCGACAACCATTCATCCAGACTGTTCCGATCGATGGCAAGCCCGTTCAATTCTTCCGCCTCCCAGGCGTCCTCGGGCTGGCGCCGGCTCCATTCCTCCCAACCAAGACTGGTTTGAGTAGTGTAAATCAGACAGTAGCAGTTCGCCGTCAGCGACTGCACCAGACCCAGACATTGAACCTCCCGCAGCTCGTCGGGTTGTAGGGCCAGCTCCTCCCAGGCTTCGGCCAACAGAGCCTGCCAGGGCGTCTGGGGCGGGTGAATGTGGCCAGACGGCTTCACGTGGAACAAGCCCATCCCCTGGGCTACCGCCTGGCTGCGCCGCTCCAACACGATTCTTCCCTCAATTTCCGTGGCGGCGGCCACGGCCAGCACCAGCGGGGCCTGCTCCTTTGCGCACAGGGACAGTCCCAGATAGTCCTGATAGCAGGTCCAGCCCAGGCGAAAACTCAAGTGCCGCTCGTCCCCCGACCAATCCAGAACCTGGTAGAGCGGCAGATTCTTGACCTGGCGCCCGCGCTCCGTGCTGACCCGACAAGCCTCGAGCGAGGCCTCTAGCCACTGCGGTGGACACCGAAAACGCTGGGCGGCGTCATACTCGTAGGTCACTTGCTGGGGGTCGATCTGTCCCCGCCAAAGCAGTCGATAGCGATGCACAAGCAACCCTTTTCCAGGAAGGACGATCTCCTGCTCTCAGCAAACCCAGGGGCTATGTCGTCCTTTCAATGCGGATTACTCTTCTTTGTGCGCGAAGGCCCTGACCGCGGGCGAACTTTCGCGCTGGAACACCGAGAACTTACGCTAGGACGGGCGCGCACGGCCGGGGACCGAGCGCCTGGCTGGGTGCTACTGAACGACCCCGCGGTGGGGCGCATTCACGCTGAAATGGCCTGGGATGACACCGTCAAGGCCTATCATCTGGTGTCCCGCAGCGAGACCCCGGTGCTGGTGAATGGAACGGTCATTTCCGACAAAGTCATTCGCGTGGGCGACCAGATCAAATTGGGCTCCACTTCCATCGACCTGCTGACAGCGGCGGCCGTGGCCGCGGCCAATGCCGAGACACAAAAAATCAGGTTACCCTCGGCTGCCGAGGCCAAAGCCAGGCCGGTCGTTGTGTTAAAGCGCACGCTGGAAGTTTTGAGTGGTTCCGAGACTGGTGAGGTTTTTCAGCTTCGCGGCAACAAGGTTCAGGTGGGAGGACCGGAAAGCCCAGGGGTTCCGTCCGACCGGGCCTGGTGGGACCAGGACGTGATCTTACAAGACGTTGGCTTCCCCTACCGCTGCATGTCCTGGCATTGGGTCGAAGCCGAACGAGCCTACCAGGTTTCCATGCTCCGCCCGGTGGATGTGAGCGTCTCTTTCGAACGCAACTCCGACGGTCTGGAATGGATGTCGGAAATGCCAAGTGGCCAGGGCGGCTATGTTGTCTGCCGCGACGGCGACCGCATCATCGTAGGCAAAACGGCCCTGAGACTGAGAGTCGCGGACCCTGAATAGGGCAACCCCTAGGGGAC
>JALHOV010000028.1 GCA_022842865.1 Vulcanimicrobiota bacterium
AGCAGCGCCGCGTGCTGGGAAGGCTGGAAGAGCGCGGGGAAGCCCGCCGCCAGTATCAGCAGGCTATCGCTCAGGGCAAGCAAGCGGCACTGGCTGAGGAAGAGCGCTCGGAAGTCTTCACCATGACGGTGGGCAACATTCCCCCTCATCAGTTCGTGGAGGTGGAACTGGAACTGCACGGCCCCCTCACCTTCTCGGACGGCCGCGCCATGTTCCGCTTTCCGCTGGTGGTAGCCCCCCGCTACATCCCGGGAGTTGCCTATGCAGGCGAAGGCGTGGGCCGCGGAGTGGCCCACGACACCAACGCCGTGCCCGATGCCAGCCGCATTTCGCCGCCGGTTTTGCTGCCCGGTTATCCCAATCCGGTCCAGCTCAGCGTCAACATCCAGGTGGACACGGGCGGCCTGATCTTCGGCCTGCCCGAAGTCAGCATGCCGGATCTGCTGTGTTGGAACGAACCCTCCGGCTTCCGTATGTCCTTGCGTCCCACCGCCGACCGTTTGGACCGCGACCTGATCGTGCGCATTCCGCTGCCCTCGCCGCAGATGCAAAGCAGCTTCCAAATCGCCAACGGCTACTACGTACTCAATCTGGTGCCCGACGATCTGCACCAGCTGGGCCCCCAGACGCCCCGTCAGGTCGTAACACTGTTAGATCGCTCCGGCTCCATGTCCGGCTGGAAGATGGTGTGCGCGCGCCGTGCCGTCGGTCGCATGATCGACTCCTTGACCGACCGTGACGCCTTTCAGGTGCTCAACTTCGATGACCGCATCGAATACCTCGATCCGCGTAAGACCAGCCTGCGCTGGGCCAGCGACCGCGAGCGCTACCTGGCCTTGGAAGCCCTGGGAAAAGTCAACGACCGCGGTGGCACTGAGATTCTGCCAGCCATCCAGGCCGGCGTGCAGATGCTCAAAGGTCAGCCCGACCCTTACCTGATTTTGATCACCGACGGCCAGGTGGGCAACGAATCCGAAGTGCTGCGCTGGATCCAGCAAAACGCCCAGGGCATTCGAATCTTCACGGTCGGCATCGATAGCGCGGTCAATGTTAGCCTGCTGGAGCGCATCGCCCAGGTCAGCGGCGGTCACTTCACCCTGGTCAACAGCGAAGAGCAGCTCGACCAGGAAATGATTGGCCTGCGGCGACGGATCAATCCGCCACTTTTGCATCAGGTCAGCATCAATCTGCCCGGTTCTGAGTCCAGCCCCCTCTCCGTCGACCTCTTCCAAGGTCTGGCCGCCCGCCAGATGGGCGTGGTTCACGGAAGCGCCGGCCTGGAGGTGGAAGTGGTCGGTTACGCCCGCGATGGGCGCGCCTTCCGCAACCGCATTCCGGTCACTCACTGCGTAGGCGAAACCATTCACAAGATGTGGGCCCGGGAGCGAGTGCTGGAACTGGAGCACGGCTTTCTGGCCGGTTGGCGCCAGGCGGCCTACCAGCCGGCTGCCATCGCCCAATTCGCCCTGCAACACGGCGTGCTCTGCCGCTTTACCGCCTTCGTGGCCGTGGATGAGCAAAGCTTCGTGCCGGGAACGATGCATCAGGTGACGCAAGCGGTTTCGCAGCCGGAAGGTCAAAAGCTGGAGATGAAACGGAAAACGGGCAGCCTGGGCGGGATGATGGGCAGTTCGGCTGCCAAGCGAGCCGAATCCGTTGTTTGCAGCAAACCGGCGATGAGCCCACGCCCCTCGCTGGGTCGCTCCCAAGCAGCCCCGCCTTCGCCTCCGTCCGCCCAAAGGCCGGCCATGCTGCAGAGCACCTGGGCAGAACCGGAATACGAGTGCCAGGATGCCTTCGCAGCTCCTGCCGACCCGTTCTCCAGTCGCGGCGGAGACCCGTTCGCTTCGGCGTCCGACCCGTTTGGGGCGCCGGCTTCCGACCCGTTCGCGGCGGCCCCCTCCGACCCGTCCGGGCCACCGGCCTCCGACCCGTTCGCGGCACCGGCTCCCGACCCGTTCGCGGCGGCCCCCTCCGACCCGTTCGGGCCACCGGCCTCCGACCCGTTCGCGGCACCGGCTCCCGACCCGTTCGCGGCACCGGCTCTGGACCTGGATGACGACTGCCTGGCCGACGTGTGCTACGAATCCGCACCCAAGATGGCACCCGCGCCCCCCTTCATACCAAAGGCTCCAGCCCCCGCCAAGTCGGTAGTGGCCGGACAGGCCAGCGGCTGGAAGGCCGAAGCGGCTCCCGATGAAGTCCAGGCCGCACTGATCCAGCTGCGCCAGGCCTTCACCGCTCTCGAATGGCAAGCTGCCCTGCAGGCTCTGGTGGAAGCACTGGTGCGGCGAGGGTTCCAACTAAACCAACTCTCCCCGCTGCAGGACTTGCTGGGCAGACTGCAGGCGGGCGGTGGCGCCGTCACGACCACGGGCTGGCTGCAGCAAACCGAAAGGTGGGTGCAAACCCTGCTCAACAGCCCCGGCTCCGCCCGAGCCGACAACTTCTGGATGTAAGTCCAGACGGTAGCCGAGGGCCGCTCCCGAAAGGGGGCGGCCCTTTTTTGCCGGTCTGCCGGGAGCAGCAACTCGCGGGCCCCCGCCAGGCTAGGGGTTCAGTCCGGTGCCGGGCTCGCTCGGCGGTTTCCAGCAAGTGGCCAGCAATCCATGGATCACCACCAGCAGGGAAACCAGCACACCGCCCAGGGCGGTGACGCAGACCAGAAAAAATAGCAAAGGAAGAGCGGGATGCGTCACCCCGGATAACCCCAGCGGGTCACCCAGCGAAAAGACGCCTACGAAGGCAGCCAGGCAGATCACGTCCACCCAAATCCAGAAACGAAGCCCACGCACATAGGGGTTAACCAAGGGAGCCGCCCACCAGCACGCCCATCCCCGCGCCGGCTCCACAAAAGACCAGAGCGCGCAGGCGACTTTTGTGCCCGCTGCCAAACACTCCCAGCAGCGCGCCCAGCCCCACCAAAAGGCCTTTCATCCCGAGCAGACTCGAGCCACTGGCCAGGCTGGCCAGGATCGGCAGAGCCGCCGCCAGCTGCGCGGAAAGTCGATAGGGACAGGTGTGCAAACGCGGCCCGAGCACCCGGCCCAGCCAGCAACCCACCAACGCCAAAAGGACGAGCATCCGACCTCAATTCGGCGCCCTATCGAAAGGTTCCGCCTAGACCGATTGAGCCGGATCCGGGTTGGGCATGGGCCAGATCGATTCGGGGTCGGCGGCGCAACGACCAAAGTAATCGAGAATGGGCCCCCAGCGGTCCTCGAAAACGGCCCAGTTGCGCTCGGTCGATGGCGGGGTCCAGAACGAGTCGTCCAGGTCCGGTAGATCGCACTTGTGCATGCTCCAGGTCCACTGGCGCGTCTTCACGTCCACCTGGGGAGTGAGCACCTGCATCACGTCGGCCCGATCGGTTTCCCCCGGAAGAACCTGGCCCGGCAAAAAGGCCGGTACGGCCACGGCTGCCTGCTCGTGGTAGGCCAGCAGGTTGCTGGCATGTTGAATCAATCGGTCCCGCATTTCGGGATTCTTCTCGCCGGCCGCTCTTTCATACAGCGCGAAACCCGACGCCAGCAAGGGAGCGGTGTTCAGCCCGTAGAGCGGGGCGAAATCAGTGGGCAACTCTTGTGCTGAGGCCGCGAAACCCAGCCCGTCCTGGTAGGCGGAAAGTGCCAGAGGGTCCTGGCTGAAGCGCTGGGCCACGGCCTCGGGCGTAACTCCCGGCTGGTCTCGGCGCAACTCCAGATAATTCTGGCAGGCCACGCCGATATCCTGAAAAATGCGCCGGTTGCCGTCTTCCAGCATGTTCTTCAAGGTGCGCGTAAAGGTGGCCACGCTGGTATCGGGCCGAGTAATGATGTCGACCATGCGCCCGGCTGAAATGGCCAGCACGCGCGGATCCAGCGTCAGCCGGGTGGGGCCCTCCTGTTGAGCCAGGAAGTAGGCGACCAGGAACTTGGCGCAGTCCTTGGCGGGGCCACGACTGTCCTCGAGCAGCGGAGCCACCCGCTGCCAGTCCTCCTCGGGCACGGCTGGAAAGATCTCGCGCAACGAGCGCTGACCTTCCACCACCGAAAGGGCCTGCTCAGCCGCCAGCATGCCTTTGCCGGCCCCGCGCGAGGCGTAGATGGCCATGGCATACCAGCTGGGGCTCGCCTTGGAGCCTTCCGCGAACTCGGGATCGAGCACACGCTGCAACTGGCCGGCCAGGCCCACATAGGTTCGATTGATGGCCCGGTTGAGTTCCACCCCGTGCAAATCGGGATTCTGAGCCACCGCCTCGGCATCCGGAATGCTCTGGCGAGGAATCCCAAACTTAGGCATGAGCTGCAGTGGCGCACCGGAAAGCTCGAAAGTATCCGTGCTCTTGAGAGCAGTCACGGAGCGCGATGGGATGCGGGGCGGGGGCATACGCGTGCTTACAATCACCCGTCCAGCTTAAACCATGAGCAACCGCCAGGGATTGCCAGCTTTTGAACCTCGAGATACCCGGGGAAAATGCTCCCTTCGGCAAAGCTTCCGCCATGAGCTATACGACTCTCGCGCCGGCACGGGCGGAAGAGGCGGCCGCGGCGGAAAATGCCACCAGCATCTCGGGGGAGGCTTCGGTTCCTATGATTACCCCAACGGCCGCGACGGCCGCAATGGCCTTCCGGGCAAGGTGGAAACCGTCATTGAGGACGGTTGGTAACTTAACTCTCCACCAGGACCAGGTATTCGGCCGCCTGCTCGGCGGTCAAACCCTCCAACAGACGCTTCTTCAAGTCCACCAGCGGGCCGCTGGGACGAGCAACTCCGAGGATCAGGAGGGGGTCGGTGGGAGAGCCGCTCAGGGGAAAATCTGGAAAATCGGACAGATGGGATCGCACGGCCGCAACCGGGTCGGATGCCTCGCCGGTTACGCAGAGCAAAGCATAGAAGGAGCGCAGCAAATCCAGATTGCCGACTTCCATCTCATAGAGGGGGTCGGAGGGGTCAGGAAGCCGGTAGCCGGCCAGCCACTCTTCAAGCCGTTGCATAGAGAGCTTGACGGCGCTGATCCTTGACTTCAGTTAACTGGCCCTGCAAGGCCGCCAGGATTTGCTCGCGGGGCGCGTCGGTGTTGTCTAGAAAGACGGACGCCTGGCGCTGCAACTGCGCGTCGGTCAGCGACGAGGCGGCCTCCAACACGTTGCTCACGCCCTTCTGGATCTTGCCCAAGTCGGCATCGCGCACGGCCCAGGTCCGGAACTTCGGGTCCTCGAGCATGACGCCGGCCACGGCCTTCTGATAGTCATCGAGCTCTTGTGCTGGCTTCAGATCAAAGCGCAGATTGCCGGCTTCCACTCGCCTGGTGTTGCGATCCACCTGAGGACGCACACCGCTTAAGTCCTGCATGTAGCCGGCCAACAGCTTGAGCGGTTCCTGGCCGCTGACCTGGGCAATCTGCTTATGAATGGGCGACTCGCGCAGGGTGATGGTGACGTTGCCGTCTCCGTCCATCGCGAAGTCCGGCTTGCCGCCCACCAGTCGCCGGGCCGAGAACTCGTACTCGCCGGCACTCATCTGATGGACCGCCTGCTTCAAGCCGGCTTTATCGTCGGCCGAAAGATCGCCGCGCGCGTCCAGGTCTCGCTTCAAGCCGTCTTGTAAGGACTTTACCTTTGCTTCGTCGCCGACTTCCCCGGCCGTCTTGATCAGGCGCATGGTCTTGAGGGCGGCCGGATGGCGGTAGAGCACGTCGGAAATCTTGTCGTCCAGCGCGTGGGAATTGTCGGCCAGACGGGTGATGCTCTCCAAATTCTGCTGGCGGTCGGCGGCGCCGGGCTGTTTGCTCATGCTGAGCTGGACGCCGGATTTGCCCTCGGCGTCCATATCGTGAAACTTCACGCAGCGGTGGATCAGGTTCATTTCCTCGGGCGAGAAAATTGAATTGATCGGGTCCCCGTCGTTCTGCAGGCGCTCGCGCACGTAGCGGGCGGCCAGCAGCGGATGGCCGGCGTCCTGAGTCTTGATGCCGTTCTTGGCAAAGTCGCCGCGCACATTGTCGACCGCGTAACCCATGTCGTGAACCAGCATGGCCTGGTGCAAAATCAAGCGGTCTTTGGCGCTCACCGGCACCCCGTGCCCCTGCATCTGGTCGCACAGCTTCTCACAAACCGTAATGTTGTGCCCGACCAGATGGCGCACACCGTGTTCGCCAAAGGTGATCTCGGCGGCGGCCCGGTCTTGCAAAGCCAGCAAACTCAGGTTGCTAGAGGCCAGCCGGTAAACATCCCCGGCCGACACCTTGCCCAGGGAGCCTTCGGCCTGACACTGCCCGATCAGGTCGATAAAGCGGTCACACTCTTGCTGGCTGAGCTTCTCTTTGAGCGGGTTGGTGCTGCCCTGGGCGCTGGCGAAATAGGCTTTCACCTGACCGGCCAGCTCTTTCTTGATGAGGCCGGCCGACTCCGCGTTGAAGCTCTTGCCCTGCAATCCGTCCGGCAACTTTTGCGGGTCCACTCCGCGCGTCTTAGCGAATTCCAGAGCTTCCTGATGGAAATGCTGTGCTCCGGCCACCGGGTCCTGATAGCGCTGGGTAAGCTCGCCGCGAACCTGCTCACCGCCGCCTTTGTAGGGATAGGCGCTCAAGTAGTTGACTTCGCGATCCATCATGTCGGCCATCACGCCGGATTTGTCCTGAGCCGGTAAATCCTCCACCATGGAAAGCACGGTGGGCACGGGAACAGCCGCTTTCTGGAAAACCGGCTCTTTGACAGCCGCCTGGAAGACCGGCTCGTTAGCGGCCGGGGGAGCTGGCGCGCTGAATCCCTGAAAAGTAAACGATTCCTGCGGATCCAACTGCAGCGGCTTGTCCACTCGCACCAAGGGCGCCTTGGGAGCGGTCCAGGGAGTGCTATGGATTCGCTGCAGGGGATCAATCACGCTGCCGCATTATATGCGATCAGCGCGCCAGACTCAAGCCGGCCCTGACCTTCTGAATGGAGGCGAAGATGGCTTCATGGGTAGCCGGCGAGGCCAGCGCCACTTCTTTGGGCCTCTCTGGAGCAAAGGCCGCCACCGCTTCACGAATGGCTTCGCGCACCGACAACGCCAGCATAAAGGGCGGTTCACCCACCGCCTTGCTGCCATGAATCACGCCGGGCTGGGCCGCTTTCGGCAACAAGGTCACGTTCAACTCGGCCGGCGCGTCCCCGATCGAGGGAATCTGGTAGGTGCTGGCCGAGTGGGAGAGCAAGCGGCCGTCCTGATTCCACTTCAGTTCCTCGCCGGTCAGCCAGCCCATCCCCTGCACGAAGGCGCCTTCAATCTGGCCACGGTCCACGTTCGGATTGAGCGAATCGCCCACGTCTTGCAGGATGTCGACGCGCAGCACGCGCTTCATTCCGGTCAAACCGTCCACCTCGACCTCGCAGACGGCCGCGCCGTAGGCGTAGTAATAAAAGGGGATGCCATGACCTTTCTTCTTATCGTAGGCCAGACCGGGCGTCCGATAGTAACCGGTGGTCGAGAGGGAGACCTGGCTCAGATAAGCGCGGTCCACCACGGCGGCGAAGGACAGATCCCCGACTCGATCCCCGGCAAAGACCAGACTATCTGCGTCGGTCGGCTTGCCCTGGTCAGCCATCATCCTGGCGGCCACTTCGGCCAGACGCCCGCGCAGGATCTCGCAGGCGGCCTTAACAGCCGCTCCGTTCAGGTCGGCTCCACTGGAGGCCGCCGTCGGCGAGGTGTTGGGCACCTTATCGGTGCGCGTTTTCATCACCCGCACCTGATCCGCCGAGATGCCCAGTTCGCGCATGGCCACCCCGCGCATCTTGGTATAGAGTCCCTGGCCCATCTCGGTTCCGCCGTGGTTCACTTGCACCGTTCCATCCCGATAGATGTGCACCAGAGCCCCGGCCTGATTGAGGAACGAGGCGGTGAAGGAGATGCCGAACTTGACCGGCGTCATGGCCAGCCCCCGCTTCTTGTGCGTATGCTGAACGTTCCAGGCTTCGATGGCCGCGCGCCGCTCCACCAGCTTGGCCTGTTCACGCAGCTTTTCCCAGATCAGCGGAATGCGATTGTCTCCCAGCGGCTGCCCGTAGTGGGTGGTGTTGGTGGGGCCGTCGCCGTGATAAAGATTGCGCTCGCGCACAATCTCGGGGGCCAGGCCCAGGTAGCGGGCGACGCGATCCAACATCTCCTCGATGTAAACCATGCCCTGAGGACCGCCAAAACCACGATAGGCGGTATGCGAGCAGTTGTTGGTCTTGCCCACCTGACCGGTGAACTCGACCGCGGGGATATAGTAAGAGTTGTCCAGATGGAAGAGCGCGCGGTCCAAAATGGACTCGGACAAATCCAGCGCCCACCCTCCGTCGGAAACAAGGCGAGCGCGCGCCGCCGTCAGGCGCCCTTCCCCGTCAAAACCGACCTCGTAGTGACCGTAGAAAGGATGGCGTTTGCCGGTGGCCGTCATGTCGATGTCGCGGTCGAGCTGCACGCGCACTGGTTTGTCGGTCTTCCAGGCCGCCAGAGCCACCAGAGCAGCCCAGCCGTTGCCCTGCGTCTCCTTGCCACCGAAACCTCCGCCCATGCGGGGCGCCTCGACCACCACTCGATTGCGCGGTAGGTGCAGCACGTGGGAAACGACCGCCTGAATCTCAGAGGGGTGCTGAGTCGAGGAGCACACGAAGATATCGCCGTCGTCACCACGTTCCGCCCAGGCCGCCTGAGCCTCGAGATAAAAATGCTCCTGACCCCCCAGGTCCAATTCGCCTTTCAGAACGTGAGGACTGGCCTGAAGAGCGGCCTCCACGTCGCCTCGCCGAATCACGTGGGGATCGGTGTGGAAAGAATCGTGGGCAAGGGCTTCGCGGGCGTTGCGAATTTGCGGCAGGGGCTCGTATTCCACCACCACGGCGCGAGCCGCCAGTTTACACTCCTCCAGAGTGCGACCTACCACGGCCGCCACCATTTGCCCGTGATAGCAAACCAGTCCGTCGCCAAACAAGGTCTCGTCCTGGCGTAGAGCGCCGATATCGTTGATACCCGGCACATCACG
This sequence comes from Vulcanimicrobiota bacterium, assembly GCA_022842865.1. GTDB lineage: Bacteria > Vulcanimicrobiota > Xenobia > Xenobiales > JADMJV01 > JADMJV01. The sequence goes on from JALHOV010000028.1 coordinate 8,990, forward strand.
GGCGGTCAGCACCAGGACCACGCCGGGCATGGCTGCGGCAGCCGAAGTGTCCAGTTTGGTCACGCGAGCGTGGGCCTGGGTGGAGAGCACCGGCCAGATCTCCAACATGTTGCGGCCACAGGCCTGGTCGTCCACGTATTGAGCGGTGCCGGTGACGTGGCCGATGGCGCTCTCGTGCTTCAGCCCATAACTGGCCTCGTCCGCCTCAGCCCAACGGCTGCCGATGCAAAAATCGGGAGGAGCTTCTTCCTCGCCCAGCCAGAATTTCTCCAGCAGACTGGGGATCAGCTCTCGACGGAACTGGGCGCCGGCGCGCACGTCGTCAATCGGGGCGAACTCCCCGGCCACGACCCTTTTGGCCTGCTCGAGGGTGGCCGCGTCCCAGCCTTTGCCGACCAGGAATTCTTCGGTCTGGCGGGCGCGCGAGGGGATCGCCGCCACGCCGCCATAGGCCAGACGGGCTCGAGTGATCACGCCCGCCTCATCCAGGTCCACGGAAAATCCGGCAGAAACAATGGCGATGTCCAACTCGCGGCGCTTGGAAACCTTGTAGGACCCGACCCGGCTGGCGGCACAGCGGGGAATGGAGACAGACACCATGATCTCGTCAGGCGCCAGCACGGTCTTGCGATAGGCCACAAAAAAGTCGGCCAGTTCCACACTTCGCGTGCCGTTCGGACCGGCCAACTGCACCGAGGCGTCCAGCGAGAGCAGCACCGGCGCCATGTCGCCGATGGGCGAGGCAGTGACCAGATTGCCGCCCAGACTGGCGCGGTTGCGAATCGGGCGCGAAGCGAAGACGAGCAGCATTTTGTATAGTTGAGGGAATTCGCCGTGAAGCGATTCTTCCAGGGCCGTCAGCGAGGCCGCTGCACCCACCACCAGCTGGTCGTCCCGACGTTCGATGCGGGTCAGTTCCGGCACCGCCTCGGTGGAGATAAGCAAGGAATATCGGCGATTGGCCTTGTTGATGTAGACGCCCAATTCGGTGGCGCCGCAGACCAGTTCGGCCTCGGGATGCTGGGCCCGCAGTTGCAGCAAAGCCTGCAGGGAGGTGGGACGGAGAAAGCCCGGGTATTCCAGGCTGTCCAAGACGGGCGCGTCCTGATTCAGGCGCTCCTGAAAGCGGTCCCCGGCAGGGCGGTTCTGCCTGGCTTCCAAAAATGCGTCGCGTATGGGCCGATAGCCGGTGCAGCGGCACAGATTGCCGTTCAACTGGTCGTTGACTTGCCAGGGTTCGACCAGATTCTCGCGGTAGTAGCCCTCGAACATGGAAGCGACGAAACCGGGGGTGCAAAAACCGCACTGCGAACCGTAGTTGCGCACCATCGACTGCTGCACGGGGTGCATCGCTTCCGGCGTTCCGATGCCCTCGACGGTGACCACTTCGCGGCCAGCCACACTGGGCAGCAGCGCGATGCAACTGTTGATGGCGCGATAGGTGGTCTTGCCCGCGGCATCGCGGTCGACCATGGCCACCGTGCAGGCTCCGCAATCTCCCTCAGCACAGCCTTCTTTGGTGCCGGTGTGTCCCTGGGCACGCAAGTAGGTGAGCAGAGATTGGTGGGTGGATTCCCCGGAAACACGAACGGTGCGTCCGTTCAAAATAAATTCAAAAGACGATTCCATACGCTTCCGTGATTAGCTTGCGGCCGGGCCGGCTCCTTTATTTCAAGGGACAACCGGCGGCGATCCAGAGCCCTAAGCGGGCGCGCTCTTCCGGGGTTATCTTGGTGGAATTGCCCAGCGGCATGACCTGGCTGTCAACGGCCTGCATCTTGATGCGCTCGGCCGCTGCCACAATCTCATGGGGGGTGTCTAGCTTCAAGCCTTTGGGAGCTTCTACAAAACCCATGCCGGGAGATTCCGAGTGACACACGGCACAGCGCTGGGCCACGATCACGCGCACTTCCGCGAACGGGGGCACGTCGGCCCCGGCGGCCGGCGGCGGGGGCTTGGGAGCGGGCCAGGTCACCCAAAAAATGGCCAGAGTCGAACCCGCCGCCAGGCCGCCAGCGACTTTTCCGGCGGTGGTGAAACCCACCAGAAAAAGATGGCGCATACCGGCTCCGAAGACGATAAACAAGGCCATCAGCAGCCAGTTCATGGGGTGACCAAAGATGCCGGCGAAGTGGTTACTCAGCATCAAGAAGATCACCGGGAAGGTGAAATAGGTATTGTGGGTGGAGCGGAACTTGGCGTGCTTACCCAGACCGTAGTCGACCTCGCCGCCCTCGGCCGCGGTGGAGTACATCTTGCGCTGCGGCGGAATGATGTGAATCCAAACGTTGAAGGCCATTAACGAGGCCATGATGGCGCCCATCTGCAAAAAGGCGGCCCGTCCCGAGAGGGTATGGGTCAGCCACCAGTCCAGCCCGAACAGGTAAGCTAGCGTGATGGAGCCGCACAGAAAGGTTTTGTGGCGAAGCGGGGTGCGCCACAGTCCGTCATACAAGATCCAGGAGCCGAGGATCGAGCCCAGGCTGACGCCGACCGCCTGGAGACCGCTGATCTGGCGCACGCCGGGATCCACCATGTAGGAACTGGCGCTCAGCCAGTAGACCACGATCAGCAGCAGAAAACCGCTGATCCAGGTGCCGGTGGCCTCCATCCAAAACCAGCGCAGACGCGGAGGCAGTTTACCCGCTTTGAGCGGCCGCTTTTCCACCGTATAGTAGCTGCCGCCATGAATAAGCCAGGTGATGCCGGTCACGTAAGGCCGCTTTTCGGGGTCCTCGTACATGTGCTTGTCGAGCCACATAAACAGCAGCGAATCGCCAATCCACATAATCGCGGTGATTACGTGGATCCAGCGGAGCAAGATACCGAGCCATTCCTCGAAGGGGCCTAACATGGAAAGTCACTGCTTCGCAGCTTACGCGGCGCTAACCTTGCCGGGAAGAAGATTTGTTGAGAATTTCTAGAACGGCCCGGCGGTGAAATCAACTTCCGCGATAGGTGCTGTAGGCATAGGGCGAGACCAGCAGGGGCACGTGATAATGCGCGCCCGCATCGCTGATGCCAAAGCCAATCGGCACCACGTCCAGGAAGGGAACGTCGGCCAACTTCACTCCCCGAGCCCGGAAGTAGCTGCCGGCCTCAAACTCGAGCGTGTAAGTGCCCTCCTTCAGGCTGTCGCCCTCCAGCAGCGGGCGATCCACCCGGCCGTCGGCGTTGGTCATGGTCTCCAGCAGCAACTGCTTGGAACGGTCATAAAGGCGGATGGTCAGGCCGGCCGCCGGGCAGCCGTGAGCGGTATCCAGAACGTGCGTCGTCAATTTTCCCATAAACCGGATTTTATGATCAATCGACAGGAAAGGGCAAATCATGAGTTCAGATCCCCGTGACTACGTGGGCTACGGCCAACATCCACCCCACCCGAAATGGCCCGGCAATGCCCGCGTGGCCGTACAGGTGGTGCTCAACTATGAAGAGGGCGGCGAAAACTGCGTGCTCAACGGCGATCCCGCCGCCGAGACTTTTCTTTCCGAGATCATCAACGCGCCTCGGGTGGAGGGCCGCCACATGAGCATGGAGCAGATTTACGAGTACGGCAGTCGCGCCGGGGTCTGGCGTCTGCTGCGTCTGTTTCGCAAATACAAGATTCCCGTGACCATCTTCGCGGTGGCTATGGCCCTGGAAAAATATCCAGAAATTGCCAAGGTTTTTGTGGAGGAAGGCCACGAGGTCTGCTCCCACGGCTACCGCTGGATCAACTACCAGGACGTGGATGAAACCACCGAGCGCGAGCATATGAACAAGGCCATCGAGATCATCGAGAGGCTGACCGGCGCTCCGCCCCAAGGCTGGTATACGGGCCACACCAGTCCCAACACGCGCCGACTGGTGGCCGAGAACGGCTCTTTCCTTTATGACGCCGACGATTACAGCGACGATCTGCCGTTCTGGACCCACACCGCCGGCAAACCGCAGCTGATCGTGCCCTATACCCTGGACAGCAACGACATGCGCTTTGCCTCAGCGCAGGGCTTCAACACCGGCGACCACTTTTTCACCTACCTCAAGGATGCTTTTGACACCCTCTATGAGGAGGGGGCGACCGCCCCCAAAATGCTCTCGGTGGGCCTGCACTGCCGGCTGGTGGGACGTCCGGGGCGCATCGCGGGCTTAGAAAAGTTCTTCCAGCACATCACCTCGCATCAAGACGTGTGGATCTGTCGGCGCGTCGACATCGCACGCCACTGGCACGAGCATCATCCCTATGCATAAAGACGAATTCGTTCAAAAATACGGCAGCATCTACGAACACTCACCCTGGGTCGCCGAAACTGCGTATGGCTCAGAAGATCTTACCTCCGCGATGCGAGCAGTGGTGGAAGCCGCGAGTCGCGATAAGCAATTAGCCTTGCTGCGGGCCCACCCTGATCTGGGCGAGAAGCTGGATACGCTCACGCCCGACTCCACTTCTGAGCAGCAGGGAGCGGGGCTTAACCTGTGCAGCCCCGAGGAGTTCCGCGAGTTTCACGAGCTCAACCGGGCTTACAAAGAGAAATTCGGCTTCCCCTTCATCGTAGCCGTCAAAGGATTGAACCGCCAGGACATTCTGCAGCGCTTTCGCGAGCGCATCCATAACTCCAGCGAGGCCGAATTTCGCACCGCCCTCGATCAGGTGCATCGCATCGCGGGCTTTCGCCTGGCCGATCTGCCGTGAGAAAGCTCAGCCCCGAACCCCTAACCCAGGAGGCCTTCGCACCTTACGGAGAGGTCATCGAGGCGGCCAACGCCCGCGAAGTACGCGTCATTAACTATGGCAACACCCGGCGCTTCCATCATCTGGCTGGAGTGGAAGTGGGTGAAGGGAAAGGGCTGGTCAGCATTTTCCGGTCCACTCCCCTGCCCCGGCCGATATCGTTGAAAGTGATGGAAGTCCATCCACTGGGTTCCCAGGCCTTTGTGCCACTGAGCGGGCGGCCCTATTTGGTGGTGGTCGCCGGCCAGGGCGAATTTCAGGTCGAGAACATGCGAGCCTTCCTGGCTGGACCGCAGCAAGGGGTTAGCTACCACAAGGGTTGCTGGCATCACTACAGCCTGGCCCTCGACGAGGTGTCCGACTTTCTGGTCATCGACCGAGACGGACCTGGAGACAACTGCCTGGAAGTGTTCCTGGATGAGGAGATCGTGATTGACTACTGATTTTTTGCCGGCCTTTTTGATCGGCTATTCCAACTCGGATTTCACCTTACCCCACGAAGTGGTGTTGCCCGACGAGGCGCCCGACTGCCGTTTGCAGTTCACTCATATGGGGGCTCGTTACTCCGGCTACGAGACGCCCCGCCACCGCGCCACCACTCTGGTCGCGGGCGGCTTCGACTACGACCACGACGCCCATCACTGGCTGCACCTCGGTCTGCACCAACGCTCCCAAGTGCATCGCCTGAAAATCAGCACCAAATGGTTCACTGGCAATCAGGTGCGAGCCGTATCCGTCTACCTGATCGACGAGCTAACCGGAGCCAGGCAGCTCGTGCTCGATCGCGTGCCCCTCAACCCTGACGCCGATCACGAGTTTCCCATCGCCGGGGTAGTGGCCAGCGAGTGCCTGGTGGAGTGCTACTACGAAGGCGGCATTGCGCGCATTCAGCTGTTCGGGAATCCCGCCAGCCAGCTTCTGCCAGTGCGTCCCAATCTTTTGGAAAACGCCAAAATCTCGCACATCTCCAACGACCACTACGGCAACCCGGCCATGGCCGTGGCCGGCTGCCGCAAGGAAAACCATATGGTTGGCTGGGAGTCGGCGCGCACCGGCTTTGGTGAGCGGGCCCTCTTTCATTTGGAAAAGCCCGCCGTGATTCAGGAGATCGTGGTCGATACTTATCTGCACCGGCTCAACCCGCCATTATCCTGTCATATCTTTGGCCTGGAAGACGGGAGCGACATCGAGGGAACCATGCAGCAGGCGCCTCGCTGGAAACTGGTCCTGCCCAACCACCAGGAAATCGTCCCGGACGACTTTCAGGCCTACATGCTGGCGCAAAAGTATCTGGAGCACGGGGTCAAGAAGTTTTCCATTCGACTGCATCAGACAGGAGAGCGCTGGCTGCCGCTGCTGCCCCAAGGGGACCTGGCACCCGACCGCTATCACCGCTTTCGCGACCTGGCATGCGACCGCCCCATCACCCACCTGCTCTACATGCACTATCCTAATGGCGGCATCCACGGCCTGCAAGCACGATGATCGGCTTAGAACAACTCCCAGGCGAGGAGAGCAGCGCTCACAACTGGCAACCGGCCTACGTTCTGTACGGCGGCGCTCAGCTGTTTTCGGCCGAGACCCACGACAAAATGCTGGCCCTGGCCCGCCGCTGGCTCAAGGAATACGCCTGGCTCAACGACTCCACCAAGAAGCGCGTGGAAAAGCGCCTGGCCCAGCCCCTCGATGACCTGCGCATCGACTTTGAGGACGGCTACGGACGGCGCCCGGACGAAGAAGAGGATGCACACGCACTCCAGGTCCAACAGGCCCTGCCTCAAGTTCATGAGCCTCGCCGTTGCGGTATCCGAATCAAGCCGGTGACCCGCCGTTTCGCCCAACGCGGCCTGCGCACTTTGGAAATCGCCCTGCAAAATCTGACCGTCTGGCCCCGTGGTTTTTGCATCACTCTGCCCAAACTGGAGGACCCGGCCCAGGTTCGCTATGTGATTCAGGAGCTGCAACACATCGAAAACGGTCGCCCCCCGATACCACTGGAGCTCATGATCGAGTCTCCGGCGGGACTGCGCCGAGTCCACGAGTTGGTGGAGGCCGCCGGCGATCGCGCCCGAGGCGTGCATTTCGGTCCCTTTGACTTTCTGGCCAGCTGCGGCATCGGTCAAGGCGACCTGCTGCATCCCGTCAACCGACAGGCCCGAGCCCAACTGCTGGTGGCTTTGGGAGGCGGTCATTTGGAGCTGGCCGACGGTCCCACCACTCTGCTCCCCTTACCGCCCCACCGGCAGCCGAGCGGTCCGCAGATCGCCGAGAACCAAAAATCGGTCCGCCTGGCCTGGGAATTCCACCGCGACCAGGTGCTGGCCACACGCGAGCAGGGCTATTTTCAAAGCTGGCTGCTGCACCCGGCCCAATTGGTCAGCCACGCCGCCGCACTGCTGCAAGAAAATGAAAAAGCTCTGCCGGGAGCGTTGGAGCGTCTCAGCGCCTATTGGAAAGGTCGAGGCCAGGCCCGCGCCAGCGGTGGCGACTTCGATGATCGGGCCACCGCCCGCCAGTGGACGCGCATTGTCCGGCAAAGCATTGAATTGGGCGTTATCGACGACTCCGCACTGCCCGGTGACTTTCCCTCCGACTGGCGGCAAGTTTAGCAAAAACAGGTTTAAGCGACCGGGTTTCTGCACATTCTATCTCGATAACCCAGGGGGACCATGTCCCTCGGGCTGCCAGCGCGTCTGGCACGATGCCGGTGGGAGGCAGCTTTTCAGCTGAATCGCCGGGAAAGACGAAGGAAACATAGGGTGAAAATATTTCGCAGGATTCTCGCGCTGGCCGTGCTTCTGGCTATCAGCCTGATCGCCATCGCGCAAGGAAAATCTGAGCTGCTCATTGACTCGGCTCGCAACGCGGCACTCAAATTCAAGGGCAGCGACAACGCCAACGGCGTTAGCGGAACCTTCAACGCCGCGGGCGACGTGGCCAAGGGCCTTGTCACCGGCGCGCTCGATCTAAAGTTTGATCCGGAAACCGCCAAACAGGTCGGTGATGCTTCGGGAGCGCTCTACATGAGCATGACCGACATCATGCAGATTGTGGGCAACCTGGATATGCCGGTTCCCCCCGAGATGCAAAAGGATGTCAGCAAGCTCGACGTCGAGATCGAATCCGTTCTCAAAGACGGCAAAGGCTACGGCAAGGGCAACCTGGACGTGGCTGGCAAAGGCCAGGATGTCATCCCCACAGTGAACGTGGACGGCAACATGAAGGTCGACAATAAAAATTTCGACGGCAAGCTGACTTTCGACGTCGAGAGTGCTGACATGGGTCAGGTGCCCTTCAAGCAGTTCGATTTCGGCATCTCCGAAAAAGAAGCGTCGACCACTTTCAGCCTGGGCGCCTCGGTCCCCGCGACCGCCAAGGAAGCTCAGACCCTCAAGCAGATCGGACAGAATCCCGACAAGCTGAAGGAGCAACTCACTCAAGGCCTGGGCCAGTCCGGCATCACGGTCGAAAAAGTGGAAGTCGGTGAATACAAAGAAGAGGGCGGCGTAGCTTCGGCCAAGATCGACATCACCCTCAAAGGCTGGCGCGACGTGGTCAAGACCAACGTCGGGATGCTGGCCGGCGGCGGCCGCTTCGATGGCGCCAAGCTGACCGGTTCGGTTTCTAAAATGCTGGAAGCCAGGTTCGACAGCATCACCTACACCATGAAATACGACGGCAAGAAGCTCACCGGCGAACTGAACGGCAAGATCACCAACACCCAGCAGTTTCTGCTTGGCTACTACGAGCTCGCCTCCATGATCACCGAAGCCCAGCTCAAGGAGCAGAGTGAAGGCCAAGACCAGAAGCAGCGCTTCCTGCTGGCTTACCAGAGCGTGGCCATGGAGGAAGCCCAGCGCGCCATGCAGGCGATGGTGGAAGCCAACGTCGGTGTCGACGGCAAAATGAGCTTCAAAATGACGCCCGAAGGCGAAGACAAGAAAAGCTTCAAAGTCAAGGCCGAAGGCAACATGGACTTCAGCAACTTCGATGCCTATGCCCAGAAGGCCACCGCTGCCGGACTACCTTCGGCCAAAAAGGCCGCCTTCAAATTCGAGCTGGGCATCAACGACAAGCAGCGCCTGGCCGGAACGATTTACGGTAATAGCGACGTCAACCTGATCAACTATTACAAGAAGATGTTCCTGGCCACCGCCAAAAAGGCGGGCGCTCCAGAAGAGGCCCTCAAGACAGCCGAAACCGTCGAATTTAAGTCGGGCGTCGGCGCCTTCACCCTCTCCAAGGAAGGCGTGAAGGGTAGCAACTACCTGGAAAGCAACGACCTGACCCCGCTGACCAAGGCCGGCCTGGACGCCGCCTCGGGTGGTAAGTTTGAGGGTGAGTTGACCGGCTTCACTTTCAACGGCAAGACCGAAGGCGAGAAGATGAACGTCGACGGCGTCATCAACTTCGCCAAGCTGATGCCGGGCAAATCGGCCGACCAGGTCAAACAAGAAATGGGTGGCATTGAGTCCGTGAAGGACGACGCCAAGCCGGAAGACGTCAAGCTGGTGGCTGTGACCAAGCCCGAAGTGGTTATGCCCGACTCCCTCAAGCCCGTCGCCGCAGACGGTGAGAAACTGCTCGCCTCCAATCCTGTGGCCGCCGTCGCCGGCGCCCTGGGTGGCAAAGGTGGTGGCGGAAGCCTGATTTACATCCTCGGTGGCCTGGCCGCTGTGGGCGTAGTCGGCGTCGGTGTCGCCGCCGGTCGCAAAAAAGGCTAACTGGAGTTTGCCTGATAGCAACCTCCAAGTTTTCTTAGAGAACTTCTGAAACGAAAAAGACCCCGCGGTTGCCGCGGGGTCTTTTTTCGTTTAGGAAGAGTGAGCTCGCTGGTAGACCGACTCGACTTGTTCGGCCAGAACTCGCCAGTCGTAGCGGCGCCACTCCTGTAAGCCCCAGCCCTGGAGGGCGCGCCACTCCTCGTCGCCCGCGCATAAGCTACGGATGCGCTCGGCCAGATGCTGCTCGTCCTGGACGGGAAACACCAACTGAGAAAAGCGATCGCGCAGGACCTCTCGATAACCGGGATTGTCGGCCGCCAGAGGCGGAGTGCCGCAGGCCATGGCCTCGGTGAGCACGATGCCAAAGCTCTCTCCCCCCAGCGAGGGAGCCACCAGCAGGCGGGCCTGGCGCAGCAGCGTCCACTTCTGCTCCTCGCTTACCTCGCCCAAGAACTCCACCCCCGGCAAACGAGCGGCACGTGCCTCCAACTCGCCGCGCAGGTGACCCTCGCCGGCCACCCAGAGGGGTGGCGCCTCATCACCCAGTCTTTCCAAAGCGCCTATCAAGGTGGGCAGACCCTTACGCGGTTCCAGGCGACCCACGTAAAGCAACCTTCGGCGCTCGCCCTCGGGAGGTAACGGAGGCACCCACAAGCCATTGGGAATGATGCGAAAGGAGCCGGGCTTCAGATGAATGCCAGCCAGGGGTGAGACGGCAATCATCTCACGCAGCCACAGTTTTCGGATCAGCGCCGAGGCCCAGGGCATGATGCGGCGGGCCCAGCCGGGGGTGTTGGGGCCGGCGGCGTCGTGCCAGGTGGCCACCTTGGCCCCTCGATAGACAGCGGCCAGCTGAAAAGGAAAGAGCGGATTCCAAATGGTGTGAAAATGCATCACGTCGTAGCCGCGGGCGGCCACGCGACGGACTTGGGCCCAGGGAGCCCAGGTCAAATCGATATGGGTGCCGCCGAAAGCCAGCTGGCGAGCCCGCCCGCAGCCCACCAGCGGCAATCCGTCGATCATGCCGTCCCGATTCGGACCGATGACTTCCACCTGATGTCCGCGTTCACACAAAGCCAACCCAAGGCCGACGATGTGGCTGCGCACGCCCCCGGGTCGGTCCAGGTCGTAAGGGCAGACCAGAGCGATTTTCAAGTCTTTTCCCAGGGTGAAGGCGTGGGATAGTAGCGATTCAAGAAGCTCTGCACCAGCTCGGTCACCCGTGGGTTCGGCTGATCGCCCTGGTCATCGTTGAGACATAGGAAAGGCGGGCGCCGTTTCTCGATGCGAGCCAGCTGCGCTTGCTGCTTGCGTTCGTCATTGGTGATCTTGTGGAAAGCCACCTCGCGCAGGGCCGTCCAGAAGGGCACCGCCCGGCGCTTCTTGGTGTGAGCCAGCAAGTAATAGCGATAAGCGCGCTCAATCCGATAGTTCCAATCTTGACGAAAGCGGCAGCGCTGGGTCTTCTGATACAGGTCGGCAAACATCCGATTGGTCGCCTCGTAGGCGGTCTTATCGATCCAAATCGGCGTATGCTCGGTAAATCCCAACGAAATTCCGCCCTGGCGAATGCGCCAGGGAAAGCGCTCTCCCAGCAACGTGCCAAAGACGCGAATGTTGCCCCGGCGATCGCAAAATCGCTCGGGAGTGGCGGGGGCGCCCAACAGATAATCGTCGTTGAAATACAAAAAGGGATCCGAGCAGCCCAGATTGTGCATCTCGGGCTCGATATTCAGGCAACTAAAGGTGGGCAGCACCGATGGATCTCGAAAGAATTCATCGTGGTGCCTGAGGACCACGTCCGGGTGATCGCGGTTGAGCCAGGGGGGACACTGCGGGCGCGCTGTGAGCACGTAAATCTTACCGATCCAATCGCGGGCGAACTGATGCAGGGCGCGCATGCTGTAGCGCAACATCTGGTAGTCGTCGCGGAAACGTTCCGGGTTCATATCCTTTTTGGCGGTCGCGTATTGGCGGACGACCTCCCAATAGTCGGGATTGCCACCATCCACCCAGGTATAGACCACGTCCACTTTCATCGCCAGGGCCCTAACCTAAATGTTCCAGGGGGGGCTAACGCCTCCCCCCGGACCCCCCTTTGCCTGATGATCCAGGGGGGGCTAACGCCTCCCCCTGGACCCCCCTTTACGCTACAGGCCAGGAACTCCTCGGGGGGTTCAGAAGCTGAAGCGGTGAAACTGCTCTGGGTCAAGGCCTGGCGCGATCTTTGGCACAATTTCTCGGCCTTTATCGCCTGTATTCTCATGATGGCTCTGGCCATCGCCCTGCTGGTGGGATTCTCTTCCGCCTATTTCAACCTGGGCGAATCGGCCCAGTTAACCTATCGGCGCCTTGATTTCCTGGACGCCACCTTTTACCTCAACGGCGCCTCGCCCAGCCTGACCGACCGGGTCCGAGGCCTGGCCTGCGTGGCCGCCGCCGAGGGGCGGGCCGGCCAGACGGTGCGCATCGAGTTACCGGCTGGAGAAAAATCCCACGGTTGGGTGCTGGGCATTCCTGTCGATCGCCAGCTCACCGTCAACAAACTGCTGATTCAGAGCGGTAGTCAGATGCGCAAAGGGCGCGGGGAATGCCTGCTGGAGCGGCGCTTCGCGGAAGCCCACGGCTTTCACGCCGGCGACGACCTGACGGTAGAGGTAGGCCAGGACAAGCGGCGCTATCGCATCGCCGGATTGGTCTCCAGTCCCGAGTATCTCTGGTTGACCCCCGACCGCATGGATCCCCGCCCGGCCGCTCGCCGCTTTGGCGTCATTTTTGTCAGCCACGCCGACCTCAACAGCCTGAGCGGCAATAGCACCATCAAAGAAATTCTGGTGCGCTGGAAACCCGGTTATGACCCGGCGGTCTGCATCAGCCAGGTGGAAAAACTGCTCGAGGGCCAGCGCAGCGGACCGGGGCGTGACCGTTCCCAACAAGCTTCCCATTCCTTGCTCGAGCGCGACCGGCGCGCCTTTGCCGGCATCGCCTCCATCTTCCCCGGTGCCCTGCTCTCCCTGAGCGGCCTGATGCTCTTCTTGACCCTCTGGCAGCTGATTCACCAGCAGCGCAAACAAATCGGCATCCTCATCTGCCAGGGACTGGCGCCCTGGTGGGTGGTCACCCACTACATGGTGCTGGCGCTGTTCGTGGCCCTGGGCAGCTCCAGCCTGGGTGCCCTGGCCGGACCATGGCTGGCCCACTGGGCCACCAACTACTATGTAGAGACGCTGGGACTGCCTTTTGTCAGCGAGGCGATCCGCCCCATCTCCCTGGTCGTCGGTTGCAGCGTGTCCATTTTTCTCTCCTGGTTCGCGGCCGCCGCCGCGCTGCGTCACCTGTTGCAGAGCCAGCCGCTGCAGTTGCTGCGCAGCGAATTTCTGCCCACCGCCCAACTGCCGTCCTTTCTCAAGTGGTTACCGCTGGGCTTCTCCTACCGCTGGCTCTTCCCGCTGCGCAACCTTATGCGCCAGCCGGGCCGCAGTGTGACCATGATTGCCGGCGTGGCCATGTCCAATGCCCTGCTGCTCATGACCCTGGCCATGCTCGACAGTCAGCGCTCCACGCTCGACTTTCTGCTCACCAAGGTGCATCGTTATGACCTGCAGGCCGATCTGGAACATCTCAGCGTTTCGGCCGCCCGTCCTTCGGTGGCCCAATGGCCCGGAGTGGAGCGGGTCGAGGAAATTTTGCGCATGACGGCCACAGTCTACAACGGCAAACGCTACCTGGAACGCGGTCTCTGGGGGCTGCCTCCCAACACCCAGCTGCTGCGCCTCTACAATAGCGAGCTGGAGCCGATCGAAGCCGGCCCCGACCTGCTGCTCTCGCCCTTGCAGCACGGCATCCTGGCGACCCGGCCAGGTGGCCGCCTGGAAGTAGAAATTCCCAACGGGGAAACCCATCCCGTCCGTCATCCGGTGACGGTAGGTCAGGCCCTCTATGAGCCCATCCAGGGTCCTCCCAAAATTGCTCTGCGCAGTTTGCAACATATGGTCTCGCGCACCTTTCAGGGCCCGCGCGAGGTGACCAACATCATCCTCATCAAAGTGCGCCCGGGTGCGCTGGGAGAAGTGCGCCGCCGCCTCTACCAGGACAAGCGAGTGCGCGAGGTGGTCACCTTGCAACAGCTCCGCGAAGACGTCAACGAATTGCTCAAGCTGGCGCTGGCCTACATCAGCCTGATGCTGGGCTGCGCCGGGTTGATTTCGCTGGCCCTGGTGCACGCCTGCACCACCATGAATCTCAGCGAGCGCCGCGCCGAAGTGGCCTGCATGCTGGTCCAGGGTGTGCGCCAGAGCGACCTTTTCCGTCTCCTGCTAGGCGAAGCTCTTTACCTGTGGATTATCGGTCTGGCGCTCGGCGTTCCCGCCGGCTTTGCAGCCGGAGACTGGCTTCTTTCCCACTATCAATCCGACCTCATCGACCTGCGCCTGCAACTGCACCCCACCACCGTGGCCTGGACCGCTCTGGCCGGACTGATCGTGACCCTGCTGGCCAGTGTGCGCGCCATCCGCCAACTCCTGCACATCCCCCTGGCCGAAGCCACCCGCAGTCCCGACTAACGGAAAGAGCAAAGGCGGCGGAGAAGAAGCTCCTGATATGACCAAAAAACCCGACGAAGTGATGCGGCTCGTTCAGTGTCTTGAAAGCGCGGACATCTCCTGGTGCGCGATCGGGGGCGTGGCTGTCAACCACTGGGCCCGCGAACCCATGGTCACCGCCAATGTGGACTTTACAGTTCGCGCCGAAGAGATTGACAGAACGGAAACAGCCCTGGTCGGGGCCAGCTTTGCGAGCCAAAGACCTGGCCGACATTGCCCGGCTGGTGGAAAGCCACCCCGAATTATGGCCTACCCTACCGAACGAGTTACAGGCATTGGTGGAAGCGCCTCAGTAAGTGGCGCGGAATTCATCCAGGTGCTGGCGCTGGATCCACCACTCCGAAAGTGGCCGAATCACTCGCGGCGGACGCCGGCGCGATTGGCCTTTGGCAAAGACGGCCACGCCGTTGCGCGCATAGATCAGACCATAGTCCGGTGAAGCGCAGGTTTCCCCTAGAAAATAGGCTCGGTCGGGCGGAATGAAGGGAAAGCCTCCCAGGGCGCCGGGGTCGGTAATGATGTAATCCACCGGCTGCCGGCTTAAAGAGCGCCGCCAGGCGCCCGGCATGAGCGGGTCAAGACCAAGACAGCTCTGGTCCACCAACGCCTGGCGCCGACTGCCCCAGGCCGCCGTCTCGAAAGGGTTGGGAAAAAGATAGGCATTTTGGCGATGACTGAGCACACCTCCCAGGGTGTTTTCCACGCTCAGGCTGGCCGTATCCGAGACGATCTCCTGAACGTCGAGTAAAGCCTGGCGGCGAGCAGCCATCGAGGGAGGCCATTCTTCCGGGTGCAAGGGCCCGACCAGGATTCCCACCACGCAGGCCACCACCAACAACCAGCCCAGCGGACGCAGCGGCCAGCGCTTTTCCAGGCGGGCCGTGCCCGCGCAGGCGGCCCACATCACAAACGGCAGAACCCCGACCAGATAGTGATATCGTATCGTATGTTGCGAATCCCGCCAGCTCAGCAAGTTACCCGCCAGGACCGGGGCCGCCGGCAACAGTTCCAACGGCGCGACCAGCGGTGTGAAAGCGGTCGGGCCGAAGATTTGCAGCAAATACTCCCGATTGTCGTGAGTGTTAAGCTCCCAGGCCGTTTTGAGCGGATGGCTCAAAATGTTGACCACCACTTCTTTGCCGCTCTTACCCCAATGCGAATAGAGGTTGGTATACTGGGTGGCTACTCCGTTGTTGTGCCAGCGAACCGAGTTCAGCGAGAGAGTCAGACCGCAAGAAGCGACCAGAAGCGTCACCAAAGCCCGGCGCCAGCCACTGTGAAGCCAGGCCAGAGGAATCAAGCCCAACATGCTCATGGGAGCGGTCTCCGAGCAGCACAGGGCCGTCAACAGGCCAGCGTAGTAGGCCCGGCGATCATTGGCCTCCAGTCCGTAACAAGCCCAGAGCAAAGGCGTGGAGAGCAGCGTCGTAAAGTGAAAGTCGAAAAAATTGGAAAACATCAAGCACGGCTGGCACAGATAGAGACAGGCCATGAGCAGTGCTAACCCGCGACTTTGCAATCGCCGGCGAGCGATCAGATAGACGGGTAGGGCGCCTGACCCGAGCACCAGGGTCTGTACCAGCAAGAGCATGCGCGGGTCATCCCAGACAAAATAAAGCGGGGCCAGCAGGTAAGCCATGGGACTGAAATGATCAGCTTGCACCTGGAGGCCTCGACTGGTCAAAAAAGGATTGAGGCCTTGATAAACCAACCAGCAGGCCTGGTCGTGAATCCCCAGGTCAAAGGTGGCGTTCAAACCCTCGGCATAGCGCTGCATCAGCAGGCCTCCCACCACCAGCACATAGATCAGCGTGGCCAGCAGAGCCTTTTTCACGGCAGTTCTCGGGTTCCGGCCGCCCGCGTCCAGAGCAACACCTTGCCCTGATCCACCATCGCCAGGCTGCGTCCGTCCTCGGCCAGAGTGGGGCTGTGGCCGCTGTGCACAAACTCGAACCTCCCGCTGCGCCGGTCGAGCAGAAAGACGTTGGAACCCCTGGGCGTTCCGGCCACGAGGTTGGTGGCGTAACTGGTAAAGGCCACCCAATCGCCAGACGGCGTGGCGCATGGCTCGAAGGAAGAATCGTCCGCGCCGGGAGTCAGGCAGCGGATCTGGCCATCTTTAGCAAGATCGCGCACGAACAGGTCGTGGCAGTCGTTCAGGTCCCCTGGCACCAGATTGCTGGCCAGGGAGCTGAAAATGCACTCGTTCTCCAAGAGAACGGGTTCCAGACTGTTCCCGTTGACCGAGCCGCCGTCGGGCCGGTGACTGAGCAGGCTAACCGGCCACAGAGGCCGCAAAATCGGATTCTCCCAGTTGCGTGTTTCGACCGGCGGCCATTTTGCACCCGGCGTGAGAGGCATGAGATAAAGGTCGTAGTGAATATCGGCGGGAATTTTGGGCAGCAAATCATAGGCAAAACAGGAAAAGGCCAGCCGATCGGCCCGGGGGGATAGACTGGGAGATCCCAACACCGGTCCTCGCCCGCGAAAGTGGTCAACCACCGAATAGGCCCGGTCGCCTTCGCGCCAGAGGCACACGTTGCGCCCCCGGGTGGTGCCGGGATCGGGCACACCGTAGCTGAGAAAAGCGACCTGGCGGCCGTCGCGGCTAATGCAGGGCCGGTAGGAGGCGGAGACGCCGGGCACCGGATTGGGCGGCACCAGGCGTTGGACCCGGTCGCTCATGAGATCATACAGAAAAACATCGCTGACGCTGTTGTCGTCCCCCGCAGTCCAGTCGGAGGCGAAACTGGCGAAGGCCAACCGCTCTCCCCGACGGTCCAGGCGGGGCTGCTGACTGCTTTCGTTGCGTTCGCGTCCCAAAATGCGGCGCTTGCCAGTGGTCAGCTCCAATACGCAAAGATCGGTAAGCTGCGTGCCGGGACGGGCGATTTCAAAGGCCAGTTTACTGCCGTCTCCGCTCAGACTGGGCGAGCATTCCGGTTTGGGTTGCGGATTGGCGGGGGACAGATTGGTGACGCGCAAGCTGCGCACGGCAAAGCCCAGTCCCAGGAGCATCCAGCAGGACCAGAGCACAAACCAGAGCGGCTGCCGTTTCAAAAACACGTGGCCGGCTTCGCATCACAGCTTCTCTAACCTTTGAAGAGGACCAGCGAACCACTGGCCGAACGGGTGCTCGGTGCTTAAAAATGGAATAATATTCGCTTTGGCGCTGGCCTTTCTAGGCTGCGGCAACAGCAGATCAGGCCTGCCGGAAGTCAAGACGGCACACTTGCAAAAGTCTGACATGTCGATTCGTTACGTAGCCTCTGGCCATGTCGTCTCGAAGACGATCCGCATTGGCGCGCCCGATACGGGAACCATCGTAGCTTTACCCGTCCAGCTCAACGAACCCGTGAAAAAAGGCCAGGTTCTTTTTCAAATTGACGACGCCGAGGCTCGCCAGACTCTGCAGACGATCGAAAGCGACATCGCCTCGGCCCGAGCCAAGGCCGACGAGAATCGTGCCTTGATCGGCATTCGCGCCAGCCAGAGCGCCACCCAGGTGGCTCAGGCCCAACGAGACCAGGAAATCGCCATCATCAAGGAACGGCAAAAGCTGATCGGCGCCAGCCGCGATGAGCGCCAGAAGCTGCGTGAAGGCATTCGCCAGGCTCAGGAAAAGCTGCGGCTTTCCGAGCTGGAGTTGAAGCGTCAGCGTACGCTTTTCAAAGAAGAAATCGCTTCCCAGTCTGAGCTGGATAAAGCCGAAAGCGATTACCGCCAGAATCAAAGCAGCCTGCGCGAGGCCCAGGCCGATGTCAGGGCGCAGACCAACACACGTCCGGAAGAGATCGACATCCAGCGCCTGGAAGCGCAGCGGGCCGCCGAAGCCACTCGGCTGGCCACCCAGAAGGGCGAAGAAGAGCTGCTGCTCATCCACCGGGTCCATGCCGCCGAGGCGGAAGTCGATCGACTGCTGGCCAGCGCTGGCCGCCAGCGCTACATGATCGAGCGCCGCCGCGTCATCTGTCCCAGCAACGGCATCGTCTCTCTGCTCAACTTTGAGCAAGGGGAAACCGCCACCGCCAGCGCGACCGTGCTGGCCATCGTCACCCACGGTCCCTACTACGTGGAGGCCGAAGTGGACGAGCAGGACGCCGTCCATGTGGCCGTCAACCAGCCGGTCAACATCACCCTGACCTCGCTGCCGGGCAAAAGCTTCCCGGGCAAAGTGGTGGAAGTGGCGCCATCGTTGGAAGCCCGCCCCCAGGGCCCGAGTGACCACAAGGTGCTGCGCATCAAAGTCAACTTCGCCGAGAAAGTGCCGGAACTGCGATCCGGCTTAGAAGCGGACGTGCAGGGACAGGTCGGACTGGCCAAAGAAGCCATGAGTCTGCCCCGCTCCAGCCTGCTGCGCGACGCCGGCAAAGACTACGTCTATACGGTTAAGGACGGCAAACTGAGCCGAATCGAAGTCACCCTGGGTACCGTCTCAGGCGACCGGGCGGAAATCAAAAGCGGACTCACCCCCAAAACCGATGTGGTGGTCGAAGGCGGGGATGGCCTGGCTGCCGGAACGGCCGTCAAAGTTGTGCCGTGAGTCTGATCAGCCTGCGCGGCGTGAGTCGAAAATACACCCTGGGCGGACACGAAGTGCTGGCCCTCCGACCCATCGACCTGGACATCGAGGCCGGCGAAATGGTGTTGTTCGTGGGGCCTAGCGGATCCGGTAAGACCACCCTCTTAAATCTCGTGGCCGGCATCGACTCCCCCGACACGGGTACCATTCTTGTGGACGGCCAGGACATCGCAAAGCTAAGCTCCTCCAAATTGCTGGAGTATCGGCGTAAGAAGGTCGGGCTGGTTTTTCAATTTCACCATCTCATTCCTAACCTGACGGCCTGGGAGAACGTGGAGCTGGTCGCGGAAATGGTCAGCGGCGGCGGAGACATCAAAGGCTGCTTGGAAGCGGTCGGATTGGGCGAACGCGCCGGCCACTTTCCCCACCAGCTGAGCGGCGGCGAACAGCAGCGTGTGGCCATCGCGCGCGCTATGGTCAAAGATCCGCCCATTCTGCTGGGCGATGAGCCCACCGGCAACCTGGACGCCCGCACCGGCAAGCAAGTGCTCAACCTCTTCGCTCAAGCCA
>JALHOV010000029.1 GCA_022842865.1 Vulcanimicrobiota bacterium
AACTAGCCTCCGTGGCGCGCTACGCCTTCAATGATTATCAAACTTTTAGGCGCGCCACTCCGTTGGTTCCTACACGCGTTCGGCCGCTTCGCTTTACCGAACACGGTGTTTGGAACTAGCCTCCGTGGCGCGCTACGCCTTCAATGATTATCAAACTTTTAGGCGCGCCACTACGTTGGTTCCCAACGTTTGTTCGCCCGCTTCGCTCTAGCGAACAAGCCGTTTGGAACTAGGACTTCTTGAGGCGCCAGACTTCGATCACTCGACTGAACCAGCTGGACATCAAGCGATCGCGGAGTTCCTTCACTTCCTCCTGGAGCTTGACCGCCTGGAAGCTGCTCTCAATCACCTGAGAACGCATTTCTTCCAGCTTGAATTCGGTCACCACCAACTTGTCCTGGATCTCTTCCAGACGAGTCTCGGCCAGGTGGGAGCGCTCTTGCTCCTCCTCCACGTTGTCGCGCAACAACGTCTCGCGATCCTTGCCCTCTTCCAGCAACCGCTTGCACACAGCCAGTTCCGACTCCAGATAACCGATGCGCATCATGGCGGCTTCGTGGCGCGGCAACGGGATCTGCATTGCGTAGGTCTCGGCGATCGGATCGTCTCTCCTGA
The DNA here is from genome assembly GCA_022842865.1 of Vulcanimicrobiota bacterium. Lineage (GTDB taxonomy): Bacteria > Vulcanimicrobiota > Xenobia > Xenobiales > JADMJV01 > JADMJV01. Next base: position 616 of record JALHOV010000029.1, read on the forward strand.
CCGCCCGCAGGGTGGTCCGTGAGGGCTCGATCTCCATCGATACGGCCGTCATCTCCATCGAATGACTGAGGCGACGGCGATCTTTCCACTTTGAAAGGCGTTCAAGCTCCGTTTCGGGAATACGCACCTCACCAGCCTGGTTTTCAAGGGTGCGCAGTCGGCCCTGGCGGATCAGCCTGCGGATACGCCTGGGACTGGTTTCGGCGGCCTCTGCGAAGGCTCGGATCGACAGTGGCCGACCCTTGTTTTCTTGAATAGCATGCAACATAACGAGCACTTGTTCGTATGGAGTTTTCTTCAACCTCTCCACTAGGGAAAATATGTTTTGCGCCGCTTAATATGGGCACGATGAACAGCCATGTCCCAAAAGAAAGAGCAAGGCGGTTGGAGTTTTGTCCTTCTCAAGAGCCTTGTGGACTTTTCCTACAAGAGTCCCTGGATGGTTCTGGCGCTAGCTGGCCTCTTGTTTGTAGCCTGCCTGGCTTACTCTGCTGTGCGCCTCGAGTTCGCAACCGACCGCGCCGCCCTGGTGGACCAGAACGAACGCTTTCGCGCTCTTTCGGACAAGTTTCAGCAAGAGTTTCCTGACAACGAAGAGCTACTGGTCGTCATAGACGGGGGGTCCACTTCCCAACGCGAGCAGTTCGCTGACGAATTGGCCTTGCGACTGCGCTCCAAGCCCGAACTCTTTAGCGACATCTTCACCAAAGTGGAACTTCCCTTCTTGCGGCATCAGGCGCTGCTATACCTCGACCTGAAAGACCTGCAAACCTTGCGAGAATCGCTGGCCAAGGCGCAAGGAATGGTTTCCGCCCTGGCCAACCAGGGGGACGTCGGCAAACTGTTGGCCGCCACCACCGACAACATTGAAGAGATGTTGCCGGTTTTGAATTCCATCCTGGGACAACTGGTCAAGTCTCTGCAGACGCGCGGCCGCTATCCTTACGTGTCTCCCTGGCAGCAAGCGCTCTTCGCCCAGCAACAGCAGGGCAGCACACCCGAGGAGCCTCATACGGACTTCCTCACCGAAGCTCGGCGCACCGCCTTTTACAATACTCTGGCCGACGATCGCATCCATCTTGTGCTGGCCAGGCCCAGCCACGATACCGGCGACGCCATCACTACGTTGCGAGCGGAGGTGAAGCGCCTCAAGCCCGCTTACCCCGACCTCAATACCGGCATCACCGGCGAGTTGGTCCTGGATCAAGACGAAATGGAGTCTTCCATCTCGGACTCCACCCGAGCCACCCTCTGGTCGCTGGTGCTGGTCATTCTGATGTTTGCGGTCTCTTTCAAGAACCCGTGGCGACCAGCGATGGCCTTGCTAGCGCTCGGTTTGTCGGTCGGTTGGACCGTGGGCTTCACCACGCTGGCGGTAGGACACCTGAACCTGCTCACCGTCACCTTTGCCACCATGCTGGTGGGATTGGGCGCCGACTTCGGGATCCACATCATCTACGGTTACGAGGAGGAGCGCGCGCTGGGGAGGTCACCCTATCGGGCCATGTTGGGCACGATGAGCCACGCCGGGGTAGAGAATCTCACCGGTGCCTTGACGACCGCCATCGCCTTCTGGGCCATCTGTTTCACCGACTTTCGCGGGGTGGCCGAACTCGGACTGATCGCCGGCACAGGGGTGCTACTGAGCTTCATCGCTATGGTCACGGTGCTGCCCGCCCTGATTTTTATGCAAGACCGGGTGGAAGAAGCCCCCAAGGACGACCCGCGGCCGGCCTGGGGCTGGGTGCTTTCGGTGCTGGAGCGCTGGCTCTTGGCCAAACCCATCTATATCCTGCTGTTATGCCTCGGGATGACCATCTGGTCGGCCATCCGCATCCCGGAAGTGACCTTTGACTACAACTTGCTTAATCTTCAGTCGGCCAGTCTGCAGTCGGTCCAGACCGAACTCAAGTTACTCTCCTCCGACGAGCACGGCATTCTCTTCGCGGTCAGTCTGGCCGACAATCTGGAAGAAGCGGAAGCGCTCTCCGAAAAATTTTCGGCCCTGCACTCCGTCTCAAAGGTGGAATCGGTGACCCCCCTGGTCCCAAAGGATTACCAGGCCAAAGCTCCCGTGCTGCAGCAGATCGTCGATCTGATGGGAACCATTCCGCTGCCGAATCCGGAAGATCCGGCCACCAGCGGAACGGGCAAAGGACTGCGCAAGATGGCCGACGGCTTCATGCTGCTGGAATCGACCTTCCGAGAGGCTTACCCTCGCCTGATCAGCTCGCCCAACCCCCAGGTGCGCTCCGATGCCAGGGAGTTTAAGCGAATCCTGGACACCCTTTTTGCCACTCTACAAAGAATGGGCCCCGGTCCCATTTCCGACAGTGTGACCGCCTTTCAGACCAACCTCTATGGCGATCTGCGCAGCATGCTGTCGTTTATGAAGGACCAGCGCGCCGACCAGCCCATCACTCTCGAGAATCTCCCCGCCCCCATTCGCCTGCGCAGCATAGGCAAAAGCGGTAAGATTCTGGTGCGCGTCTACCCCAAGGGGAACCCCTGGGACCGCGACGACCTGAAAATTTTCGTGCACGAGATTCAGAAGATCGACCCCGAGGTCATCGGCACGCCGGTCATGGTCTACTACCACACCGAGTCCTTAAAACGAGCCTTCGAACTGAGTGGTCAGTATGCCCTGGGCGCCATCGCCGTCATCTTGCTGATACATTTTCGCAATCTAAAAAATACTTTACTGGCCTTACTGCCGAAGATCGTTGGCGTGATCTGGATGCTCGGCCTGATGGCCCATTTTCATGTGCTCTTCAATCCGGCCAATTTTATGGCTTTGCCGCTGATCCTCGGAATTGGACTGATCTTTGGCGTACATGTCGTCCATCGTTTGCTCGAAGATCCTCACGAGGGAATTTTTAGCCACTCCACCGGCTCTGCCATCGCTCTCTCGGCGGGAACGACGATGGCCGGATTTGGCACGCTGATGATGGCCAAGCACCAGGGAATTGCCTCCCTGGGATTTCTGATGACGGCCGGCGTGGGCGCCAACCTGCTGACCTCGCTGATCTTGCTTCCGGCTTTGATGCGGGTCATTTCTCCCGCTCCCGCCCCCACGGCGACTGAGGAATGAGCAACGCGCTCAAGCGAATGCTGCTGGTGAATGTGGCCTGCATGGGTGGGGCCACCTTCTTCATCTATTTGAACGCCTATCTGCTCTCGCACGACCTGCAGGAATACCATGTCGGCTTGTGCGATGCGGGCTTCTGGATCATCTCGGTGCTCTTGCAACCCTGGCTGGGGCCACAGTTGGACAAAAAAGGCCGGGTCATCTTCCTGCGCTGGGGACTGGTGCTGCTCATCGCGGCCGCCCTGGGCTACGCTTTCGTGCCACCCAATGTGCAGTATATTTTCCCCCTGCGGGTGTTGCAGGGCGCGGGTTTCGCACTCTACCTGACCTCCGCCTGGGCCTGGATTTCCGATCACGCTCCCCCCGAAAAAATGCATTCCATCTTCGGCATCTTCGGCGTTTCCAGTCTGGTAGGCAGCATTATCGGACCGGTGGCCGCCAACATCATTCGTCACGACCAGCCGCCCTACGACGACAAACACGTCTTTATAGCGGCCGCCGGGCTGCTGGGAGTGGCCCTTTTGGTGCTCTTGACTTTACGAGACGCCCCCCGCGACGTGGTCCACGAGGAGGGCGGGTCGGCCTCCCTCTGGACCTTGGCGCGCCGGCCCAACTTGCGCGGGCCCCTGATGGGGTCGCTCAGCTTTGGTCTGGCGGTAGGCAGCCTGTTCGCCTTTGCAGCTGCCTATCTGCAGTCCATCGGCGTCCAGTCCGTTTCCGCCCTTTTTGTGGTGCTCACGCTGGTGGCGGGCGGCGGCCGAGCCTTCTGCGGCAATCTCTCCCAGCGTTTCGGCGCCTCTCCGATGATCGCCCCGTGCCTGCTCTCGCTAGCCCTGGGCAGCGCCGGCCTGGGAGCACTGCAATGGCTCAGCCATCCTCCCATGCTTTTGGTGCTGGGCATTGGAGGCGTGGCTGGAGTGGGTTACGGACTGGTCTATCCTTTGCTCAACGCGCTCGCCTACGAGCGCTTACTCGCCTCGGAAAGAGGCCGCGGCGTCAGCCTGGTGGCCGCCTGCATCGACCTGGGCAACGCCACCGGCGCAGCCCTGGCCGGCGCCATTGCCCATAAATACGGAGAGGGCGATATGTTTCTGGCCATGGGCGTGCTGGTGGCCCTCACGGGCATTCTTTCCCGAGTCAGCGACCGTCCCGGGGAGCCGCCCCCCATTCAAGCCGTCTCCAAAGAAACCGGAATCAGCCCGTCATGAAGTATGAAGTGGTCGTGTTGGGAGCGGGCATCAACGGCCTGGCTACCGCCTATTGCTTAAAAAAACAGGGCGTGAGCAACCTGGCCGTGCTGGAACAGTTCCAGTTGGGCCACAGCCAGGGCAGTTCGCACGGGCGCTCAAGGATCACCCGTTCCACTTACAGCACGCCCAAATACGTGGAGCTCATGCAGCTGGTGCATGGCAGCCTGTGGCCGGCCTGGGAAGAAGCGGCCGGACACCCGTTGCTGCACAAAAATCCCGGTATCTTCTTCGGACCGGGCATCGGCGGCTATCAAGAAAGCTTGCGCGGTTTGCCCGAAGTGCGAGTCGAAGAGATCACGGCCCAAGAAGCGCGCCGCCGCTTTCCCCCCTTCCTCTTTCCCGACAGCCGGCAGGTGCTGCTCGACCACACCTGCGCGGTGGTGGCCGCCGACCGCACCATGCGCTTTCTGATGGACCAGGTACGCGACCACGTCATGGAAAACTGCCAGGTGCAGTCTATCGATAGGGGACCGCATATCTTCCTGGACACGACCCGGGGCGGGATCGAGTGCGAGCGCCTGGTGGTCACGGCCGGCCCCTGGACTTCTCGCCTGGTGCCTCAGCTCCAAGCCAACCTCCGGCCCGCTCATCAAGACGTCGGTTACTTTGAAATCGAGGCATCCAGTCAGGTGGGTCACTTTCCGGTCTGGGTCTATGCCGGCGAACAAGCCGACGACAGTTTTTATGGCCTGCCCGAGTTCGAGCGACCCGGCGTCAAGCTGGCCCGCCATCGCACCGGTCCGCACGAAGACGATCCCGACCGCTCCATCGGCGAGGTGCTGCCGGCCGAGGCGGCCGCCGACCTGCAGCAATTTGTCGACCGCCAATGGTCTGGCACGGCCCGACTGGTGGGCTATGACGCATGTATTTACACCAATACCTGCAGCGAAGATTTCTTACTCGACCATCTGCCCGATGACCCACGAGTGGTGGTGGGTGCAGGCTTCTCGGGCCACGGCTTCAAGTTCGCTCCGCTGACCGGCCAGGTGCTGGCCGAACTGGCTCTCACCGGACGCACCAGTTTCCCAGAGTTTGAGCGCCATCGCCAGGCTTTCCGCTTCGCCTCGGCGGCATGCTGGTAGAGAGCCCTGCTTAAATATCCGCGCACTCCTCATTTAGAAGGATCGGGCATCCAGCCCGGGGACGACCCGGCTACGGCCGATTTTTCGGTGCTGGCCGACCGCTCCATCGTGGTGGAAGAAAAGCTGGACGGAGCCAACTCGGGACTTTCCTTTGAGGAAGATGGCCAGTTGCGTTTGCAGAGCCGCGGCCATTATCTGGACGGGGGCGCCCGCGAGAAGCACTTCGCCCTTTTCAAGACCTGGGCCAGCGTGCATCAGGGCGCCTTCTGGGAACGGCTGGGCTCGCGCTATTTGATGTTCGGAGAGTGGCTCTACGCGAAGCACACCATTTTTTATGATCGGCTGCCCCATTACTTTTGCGAGTTTGACGTGTGGGATCGCACGGAGGGCGTCTTTCTAGACACAGCGCGCCGGAGCGCCTTGCTGGAAAATTTGCCGGTGGTGTCGGTTCCGGTGCTCTACGCGGGAAAGGCTCCTCGCCAACTGCTCGACTGGATCCAGCCTTCCCTGTATAAGAGTGAGGACTGGTGGTCGCGCCTGCGCGAGCTGGCCGGGGAATTGCGCCTGGATCCCGAGCGGATCTGCCGCGAGACCGACCACAGCGCCATGAGCGAGGGGCTCTATATCAAGGTGGAGGAACAGGGACAGGTGCTCGAGCGCTATAAATTCGTGCGTTCCAGCTTTCTAACCAGCGTGCTCGACAGCGAGAGCCACTGGCTGGACCGCCCCATCGTGCCCAACCAGCTGGCGACCGGAGTGGACCTCTTCGCATGTTGAAACCGGAATGGGAACGCGCCCTCCAGCAGTGCCCCCAGAACCCGAAGCACCACGGCGAAGGCGATGTGTGGACGCATACGCTGATGGTGCTGGAGGCGTTGCAGGCGGACCCGGATTTTCAGGCGCTGGCAGAAGAGGACCGGGGCATTCTCACCCGAGCAGCCTGGCTGCACGACGTGGCCAAACCGCTGTGCCTGCAGCCCGATCTGAGTTGTCCCGGGCATGCTCGCAAAGGCTCTCAGATGGCCCGCCAGCTGCTCTACGAAGCCGACTACCCGTGGCGCCAACGGGAAACGGTCTGCCAGTTGATCCGCTATCACATGGTTCCCTATCGGCTGGTGGACGCGCCCGACTGGCAGCGCCAGATTCTGGCCATGGGCCTGAACGCCCGTTGCGACCTGCTCACCCTGCTGGCCCGCGCCGATGCGCGCGGAAGGATTTGCCGGGATCAACAGGGTTTGCTCGACCAGATCGAGCTGTTTGCCCAGCTGGCCGCCGAGAATCCGCCCCGCTTCGCAGACGACCACAGTCGCGTCACTTACTTCCGCCGGGGCGGCGACCCGGAGCGGGTGGTTTACCATCAGCCGCGCTGCCGAGTGACGGTCATGTCAGGACTGCCGGCGGCCGGCAAGGATCACTGGATCGCACGTCACGGCGACGGTTTGCCGGTGGTGTCCCTGGACGGGCTGCGCGAGGAGCTGGAGGTGCCCCCCAATGGAGATCAAGGCGCAGTCATTCAAGCGGCCCGCGAGCAGGCGCGCGCGCACCTGCGAGCCGGCCGCGATTTCATCTGGAACGCCACCAATCTGAGCGCCCAACTGCGCCAACGCACTCTCGATCTGTGCTTTGACTACGAGGCCGACGTGCGTCTGGTCTACGTGGAAGCCCCTCTGGCCGAAATTGAACGCCGCAATCAGGCCCGCTCACGGCCGGTTCCGGCGGGCGTGGTGGAACGAATGTTGCGGCGCTGGGAGCTACCCGATCGGTGTGAGGCCCATGAGCTTATCCAATCACTATGAAGCCTTCGCCGCGGCCTACGTGCGCGGCCGGCTCGGCATCGACGGCACCGATGAGGAAGTGCTGGAGCGGGCGGGCGACCTGCGCCTGCACCGTTTCAAGCGCAGCAACCAGCTGCCCAGGGTGCGCAAAGTGCTGGGCACACTGCACGGGTTAGCGCCCCAGCGATTGTTGGACCTGGGCACCGGCCGGGGCGTCTTTCTGTGGCCGCTCTTGGAGGAGTTTCCCTTTCTCGAAGTGGTCTGTGTGGACGTGCTGGATTATCGAGTTGCCGATTTGCAGGCGGTTGCTCGAGGTGGCCTGGAGCGTTTGTCGGCGCTGAACTGCCCGTTGGAGGACATGCCCTTCGGCGACAGGGAGTTTCCGGTGGTGACCATGCTGGAGGTTCTCGAACATACGGCCGACCCATTGCGCGCGCTGACCGAGGTGGCGCGAGTGTGTGAACGGTCGCTGATCGTCAGCGTGCCTTCCCACGAAGATGACAACCCGGAGCATTTACACCTCTTTGGGGCCGCCCAGTTGCAGGCCTGGCTCAAACAGCTCGGTTTTGCCCGCGTGAAGGTCGATGGAGTGCTCAATCATCTAATTGTACTGGCCCAACGGTAGCTCTGTCCTAGCCTCGTTCTTGGCTGCTTAGGCAGTACGCGCGAGCGGCAACATCTCGTCCACATCCGGTCGTAATTCAGCAAAATTTAAGGGTTAATGTGTGGGCACGGGGTCACAAGAATCCCATATACATAGTATTAGCTGAGGACCACTGACATGCAGAGTTTCGCCAAAGAAGACTTCCGGATTATTTGCGCCTGGTGCAATTCCGAAATCCGCGCCCCCCGACAGGTAACCCTGGAGGATGCCCCGGAATCGCATGGCGTCTGCCGCCCGTGCGCCATCAACATGGGCATGCCGCCCGAGCTGTTCGAATAAAAACTCCAGTTCCGATTTATTTCATGCTTCGCTGTTAGAGTGAACCCGTGAAGATCCAGCAAGGGCCCCGAACCAGTTCGCTGCCGCTGCGCAAGCTACCGTCCCCGGTGAGCCCGCCGCCTCCAACGGCCACGCCCGACCCCGAACCGATCGACTCCGCTTCGACCCCTCCGCCCAACACGCGCGAGGTGCGCATCGGTCGCTTCGTCAAGCTGCTCACGCGGGAATCGCTGACCCATCTGCGCTATCTGTCCACCATGTATGCTTTTAACATGGTGGGCACCACCGCCGGACTGATCGCGGCCACTCCACTTGGAATCCATTTTGCCCAAGACAACGCTGCGGTCGTCGGTGGCGTTGCCATCGGTGGTGGCGTGGCCGCCGGCGCAGTGGCCGCCCTGGCCGGTTACGCCCTGGAACGGCACGCAGATAAGAAACCCGGGCCCAAGGAGAAAGAAAGCCAGTCCACCAAGGCGGCCGAGTCGCTGGTCACGGTGGCTTCTGCCCTACGGTCCATGCCCAAGTTTATCTACCCCACGGTCGTAGGCACCGCGGCCGAAGAAAAGGCCATTTACGACGCCCTCGACAAGCTGCCGCTGAAGGATGTCACCGCCTCCTCGGTGCTGCACGTGGTCCCCAATCTGACCGACACCGGGATTTCCGGAATGGCCCAGCCGGGACTTACGCACACCCGTATTCTCCTGGATCAGGGTTACATCAACGACGGCCGGGCCGAAAGCCTGGTTCACCACGAGCAGGGCCACGCAGTGGACTACTCAGGTGGATACGGACTTTTGGGCGCTCTGAACTGGCGTGGACCCTTTGGCAGCGGACCGTTCGTAAGCGAATACGCCAGCGGCAACCGCTACGAAGATTGGGCTGAATCCTACGAGGCCTATCACCACGATCCGGTAGCCTTCCATCGTGACTTCCCCGAGAAAGCCCACATCATCGAGCAGGCCGAGCGCACCACTCCCGGCGAGCACATGATGGACAATGAGAGCGTGCGCAACGCCGGACGCTCCATCGGTCACGCTCTGGGCACGGTGCCGCACCTGCGCACGGCCATGGAAACCGGACTGGCCTTGCTCTCCCCCATTCAACTTCACCGCGGCGCCAAGCAACTGGAACAAGGCCTGATCCATGGCGACGACGCGCAGAAACTGCGTGGAAAAATGAGCCTCATCACGGGCGTGCTGTTGGGTCTGCCGGGCGGTGCTCCACTAGCCACGGTGGCTTCGGCTATGAACGTGGGCTTCCAAATGACCACTGACGATGACCCAAAAAAGTTAAAAGAAGCCAACGCTCTGGCCAACAAGTTTGCCTCGGTGGCCACCGGCCCGGTGGGCATGGCCGGCGTGGCCATCACCCAGGAACTGGCCAAAGCCGGCGTGGATCTATCCAAGCTGGACTTCACTCCCGCCGACTTCGACGCCCCCATCAAGCCGGGCAAAATGATTCAGGGCCTGGTGGCCACGGTGGGCGGCGGCGTGGCCGGCTCGCTGATCGGAGCGAGCCTGGGCGGAATGCTGGGCGGCGGCGTGGGGGCCACCATGAGCGCCTTCTGGGGTCGCATCGGCGGCGGCCTGATTGGACTCGGAGCCTACGGAGCCTACCGCGCTCTCAAATCCGAAAAACAAGACCCGGGTCCCTACGACCTGACCCGAGGCGACAAGGTTTTCCTGACCAAGATCGTGGGCACAGCAGTGGCCGGAGCGGCTCTGGGCACAGTGGCCGGCGTTACCGGCGGCCGAGCGGCAGGTGCGTTGCTCGGCGGCGCCTTGCTACCAGGGTCGGAAAGCTGGGCTTCCAACCTCGGCGGTTGGGCTGGCGCCCTGATCGGTTCCTATGCCCTGGGCAAGGCCGGCGCAGTGGTCGGTCGCAAGCTGACCGAAAACGACCCGCCCACCTGATCAACCAGGATCGGTGTGGAGTGTAATCAGGACGCAGGGACCTCTCCGGCGCAAACATCATCCGTTACTCTGTGATCACAGACGCGGGGGCGCAACACGGAGGTATTCATGCTCAAGTCCATTCTGCTTACATCATTGCTGGCATTACCAGTCCTCGGCATCGCCCATGCCGCTCCCTTCGGCACTCCCGAACGCAGCACCGAAATCCGGGCCGAGTTGAATCTCAATCGCGGTCAATACGATGACGCAATGCGCGCCGACAACTGGGAACGCGCCCACATCGAACGGGGCCAGATCGAACGGAATTTGGTGCAACTGGAAGACAATGAGGCTGCCATGGGCAACCACTATCTGATGGCTGAGCCCACCACCTCGAGCTACTACATCACCCGCGAAACCTACCCGGTCAACACGATGCCCTACCCGGCCGTCTATCCGCGCTACCTGCGCCTGACTCCGGGCGAGTAAACCTTCCTCACTATGGCTTCCGCCTTCGGGCGGAAGCCTATTTTGCGTTCGGAGCGGGTCTTACTCGCGACCGAGGAAGGTCCAGAAGCGCTGGCCCAGCAGGTCCTTGAGGTCCTTCTCGATCAGGTCCGGGTCTACGCTGTAGCCCATCTCCTCCAGCGAAGAATAGTGGGCGGCCAGCATTTCCACCGCCACCGGCTTGAACAGCGTCCAACGACTGATCAACTCCTCAAGAACGCGGGCTCCCGAGGGTTGGGGAACAAAAGTGAGCCCCTGCGACTGCACTCGGGTGAGCGTCAACGCGGTGTTGCCGGGACGCGGCCAGCCGTAGATCAGCAAGTTGGAAAAGCGCGACCCGAGCAGAGCCAGAGAAGCTTCCTCGTCAAAAGACTCGACTCGCGCTAAAAAGCGCAGACCGGGATAATCCTGACACAGCGTGGCCAGTTCGCCGAGGCCGCCGGGCTGAACGGTGCACTGCACGGCGATGGCTCGCTTCTGGCAGGTCGCCAACACCACGTTGCGCAGCATCTGGCCGGATTCGCCTTGCAGGGCAGGCAAGGTGATGCTCACATAGATGGGATTGGTGCGGTCCATCCAGATGTCCAAAAAGCGCATAATTTCTTCGTGCGAAGTAGTGAGGTTGGCGCTAACCTGGTAACCCCAGGGCTTGAGGCGTTGAAAGTTGTCTTTCCAACCGTGGACCATGGTATCAAGCTGCAGCCCCGAGAAGAAACGCACGTCGCGCACGGGCTGGGCCTGCCAGGCGGCTCTTTCTTTGTCGTCAAAGGGGTCGTTGGTCATGACCAACCGACCTACGCCTGCCGTGCCCAGCACCTGCTCCCAGGCCTCCCGAGGAAACTTGGCGCGCAGCACGTCCATGTTGCGCTCGTTGATATCGAGCCCGAAGGACTGCAGGGTGGTCAGCACCGAGCGAGTGGCGTCTGAGATCGGGGTCTGGTCGATAAAGAGGGTTTTCCAGACAGTGGCGGCCTGCACGCTTTTGTCGGCCTGGCTAAATTGCACCGGATCGAAGCGCTGGGTGCGCAAAGTCTGACCCACCAGTTCAGGCACCGTGAGAAGTTCGTCCAATCCGCTGCGCGTCAGACCGGTGAAAGCCGGGTCAAACAGGTTGGTCTGGATGTCGGTGATAGGAGTCTGAATCAGAATCCGCCGGATTTGGTATTGCCAATCGCCCATCCCCGCCTGTTCCAAAAGGCCGAGGCGGTTCCTCTGCGCATGAGAATAAACGCCTCAGGTTGACGACGGGCAAGGCCATTGGAGGTGTGTTCCACATGAAACTCAAGTCCCTCACTCTGGTTGGATTGCTCGCTCTGGCCGCCTATGCCGGAGATGTCAGCTACAAAGAAGTGGTAGCCGACACGGCCGAGATGGTCAGCGACGCGGCCGCACAGAAGGCCGCCGCCAGCCACGGTCTGCAAATTCTCAACCTCACCTGGGAAGACACCGGTCGCTATGCCAACTCCTCCGTTGGACCCAATATTAGCGACATGACGCTGCAGGTCATAGACGGAGACCGCCTCACTCTGATGCCGGTGATCCGCTTCCCCAACTTCGAAGACAAGTCAGCTGATCTGCGCCCCGAACATTTCAACCTGCTGGTAGGCAATGAAGATGGCCGCTCGCTGCACAAAGTGAACCTGAAGGAATATCTGGGGCATTTTCGTGAGTATTTGCACCAACCCGGATCCTGGAAAGGTAGACAGCAATCGCTGCTGGCAGAACGAGATTCGCACGTGCTGGTGAGCGCCCAGGCTTGCTTCTTGCCGATCCCGAAACAGGGCTCGGCCAAATTTAATCCGGTGCTCTTCAACTATCAATCCTATCAGGGTAACCCCGCCGTCCTCTCGCTGGTGTGCACTCGCGAAGGCACCTCGGCGACCATCATCGACAATACCCGGGACAAGGCCGGGGCCGCCTGGGGACAGCGACTTTTCTTCAATCAGGACGGGCAGCGGGCCGGCTTCACGGGAACCCGACTCTCGGACTTCATCCAGGGTGGAGAGCATCACACGCCTAGCGTGGGCGCGCAAGGCGGGCTCAATATGGTGCTGCTGGTGCAGGTGCCCCTGAAGCACAAAGAAATCCCCCAGCGTGGCTTCGAAGATTGCTGCGAAGCCCAACCCTGTCCCCCCACCGGCGGCATGGCCCAGCGTCGTTCCAAGAGCGACGTGGAGAACGCAGTGATCGGGCACGGCAAAATCGAGGGCCCTTTTACCGAGGTGGACAACATGGCCATCGAACGCGATCCCCGTTTCCCGATTCGCGTTACCGTGCAGTTTTATAAAGCCACCAGCAATGGGGTGGTCAGTGAAAAAGACCTGGCTGGCATCGCGGCTCAGATCAACCAGGTTTATGCGGACGGAGACTATGTTGGCAGCCTGGTCACCGGAGGCCAAACCCATCGTCCCACGGAGTATGCCGGCGACAAAAACCAGCCCAAGGGTTGGTGGAAGGCCTTCTGGAAACAGCACGATGAGAAAGCAAAAAAGCCCGGATGACGTGCCCGGGATTTTCCCCGAGCCAGCGGGAAGGCCCCGCCCATGAGACGACTTCTGCTGGGCCTGGCCCTCACCACTGCGGGCTGGTCGCAGCCCCTGCTCACTCCCCAACTGGTTGCCAAGGTGCGCTCCGTCAGCGGAGTGCAAGTGAGCGGCGACGGGCGCACCGCAATCTATACTCTGAGCCAGCCGCGACGATTCGAGCAAGAGGACTTTGAAGACGGGCCCGCCTATGGGGAGGTCTACCGTCTGTCCGCCGGGGGAAGTCAGCCACTGCTGACGCAGCGGGCCGGGGCCGGCGGGCTCAAGTTCACCCCCGACGACCGCGCTCTGACCTTCTTGAGCAAGCGCAGCGGCGATGAGCATTCCTCCCTTTACCGCCTGCCCCTGGATGGTGGCGAGGCCCAGCGCATTCTGGCCTTCGGCACGGACATCCGAGATTACGCCGTCTCGCCCCAGGGTAACCGCATCGCTTTTCTGGCCCAGGCGCCGCCCGATAAAAAACGAGAGAAGCTGCGCAAGCTGGGCTTTAGCGCTCAGGTCTTTGAGGAGGATTGGCAGAACATCCGGCTCTACCTGGCCGCTCCGGGGAGCGAGAAGGTCCGGGCCGAACCGTTGCCACTCGAGGGTTCCCTGAGTTCGCTGCAGTGGAGCCCTGACGGATCGCTGCTGGCCGTGACCAGCGCCCCCAACCCCGGGGTGGACGCCGACCTCATGTATCGCCGCATCCAGCTGTTAGATGCGCGCACGGGGGCGCTCAAGCTTGCTCTCAAGAACCCGGGCAAACTGGGCCCGTTTGCCTTCTCGCCCGACGGCAAACACCTGGCCTTGTTGACCGGAGAAGACCTCCACGACCCGGACAACGGCAGATTGTGGTTGGCCGACACGAGCAGCGGTCAGATGCGCGACCTGTGGCCGAATCTCGAGGGCCGGGTAAGCAAAGTCGCCTGGCTGGCGCCCGGCAAACTGCGGGCGCTGGTCTGGAAAGGCCTGGTGAGCGAAGTCTGGGATCTCGGATTGGACGGCCAGCGCACCCTGGTGGTGCCCGCCGGGGACGAGGTTCTGACCGATCTGGCCGTGGCCGAGAATGGACGTACGCTTTACGTGGGCGAAAGCGCCCGCCACCCCGGCGAGGTGTTCGAGGGCGGCAAGCGGCTGACCCACCTGAACCCCTTCCTGGATAAGCTGCGCTGGGCTCGCCAGCAGGCCTACACCTACAAGGCACGCGACGGGCAGAGCATCGAGGGCGTGCTGATCCGCCCTCTGGATGAAGTGGCCGGCCAGCGCTACCCGCTGATTTTGTGGGTGCACGGCGGGCCCGAGTCTTTGATTCACAACAGTTGGAACAACGGTTATTCGCAGCCCGGGCAGGTGGCTGCGGCGCGCGGATTCGCCTCATTTTACCCCAACTACCGCGGCTCGATCGGCCGCAGCGTGGCCTTCTCCAAACTGGGTCAGGGCGATCCAGCCGGTCGCGAGTTCGAAGACCTGGTGGACGGTGTCGATGCCCTGGTGGCCCAGGGGCTGGTGGATCGCAACAAAGTGGGAGTGACCGGAGGCAGTTATGGCGGCTACGCCACCGCCTGGTGCAGCACGTTCTTCTCCGAGCGTTTCGCTTGCGGAGTGATGTCGGTGGGCATCTCGGACAAGGTAAGCAAGAGCGGCACCACCGATATTCCCGACGAAGAATACCTGGTGCACGCCCGCAAGCATCCGTGGGAGAACTGGAACTTCTTCATGGAGCGCAGTCCCATCCACCACGTGACCAAACACCACACGCCCCTGCTGATCCTGCACGGCAAGGACGACCCTCGGGTGCACCCTTCCCAGTCGTTAGAGCTGTATCGCTACCTGAAGATGGTCAAACAGGCACCGGTGCGACTGGTGCTCTATCCAGGGGAAGGCCACGGAAACCGCAAGGCGGCCGCCCGTTATGATTTTCAGTTGCGCATGCTGGAATGGATGGAGCACTACCTGAAAGGAACCGGCGGCGCACCGCCTGCCTGGGAACTGCCCATCCCGTTAGAAAGGCCGGACAGTCCTTAGGCGCCTGACATGGTAGCCGGGGTTGATGGTTGCCCGGGTGGCTGGTTGGTGGCTCTCGAGGAGCCTCCTTTCTTCGTACTTTGCCCCACCTGGGGAGAGGTAGCCGAGCGGACCGCTCTTTGTCAGCGAGTGGCCGTGGATATGCCTATCGGACTTCCAGCGGCGGGGCAAAGTCGAGAATGTGACCGCCAGGCCCGGCTTCTGTTAGGGCCTCGGCGGGCCAGCGTTTTTTCGGCACCGGCCCGTCAATATTTACAAGCTCAAGAGTTCTGCCAGGTTCGCGGAATGTCTCTGCAAAGTTTTTATCTGCTTCCCAAAATTCGCCAACTGGACGAATGGATCACCCCGGAGCGGCAAATGCGGGTCTGGGAAGCCCACCCGGAGCTGACTTTTGCCCGTTTGGCCGGAGAGCCACTCCGCGAGTCCAAGCATACGGAGTCGGGCCGAATGAGACGCCGGCAATTGGTGGCGATGCAGACTCCCCAGCAGCCATGGAAGCGATCCCAGGTGCGTCCGGACGATGTGCTGGATGCGGCCGCTCTGCTTCACTGTGCTCGCCAGCCAGCGCCCCCGCTCGGCAGCGGCCAAAAAGATGAGCGCGGCCTGCTGATGCAGATCTATTTTTAAACAAAAAAAAGCCCCGCGACTGCCGGGCCCTTAAGTCTTGCACATTCGCCTTAGCGGGTGAGAACGTGATTGAGAACGCTGTTGATGACCGAGCGGTTGCGCTGGCCGCCATTGTTCTGATTGGCGTTGCGAACCCCGTCGTTATAGTAACCGTTGTTACGATTGCTATTGTAGCCATTGTTGTACTGATTTTGATAGGAATTACGCTGGCGATAGATAGGCCGGCCCTTGTTGTCCACTGTCGAGCTATCAGCACAAAGGACTCTGCGCCCCCCGTGCGAGGCAAACCAAGGATCGAGGTACCGCTGCCTTAAGCAAGGCCGGGCAGCCGGAGAAGAAAGGCACATCCTCGACCGGGCTGGCTATAAACGGTCAGATCGCCCCCCATGGCCCGGGCCAGCGCCCGGGCGATGGGCAGTCCCAGGCCCACCCCACCGGCCTGTCGGTTTCGATCCGCCTCCAGGCGAAAGTAACGCTCAAACAACCGGTCCCAGTGAGCGGGGTCAATTCCAGGACCGTTGTCCTCCACCACCAGCAGCAGCTCGCCGGCCGCGCAGCGCAGCCTGTCTGCCGGGATCCAGCTGGACTCAAGCTCATCGTGGGCCACCCACCACAAGCGGATTTGGGCCGATTCCCCCGCATAACGAAGGGCATTGTCGATCAAATTTCGACAAATTTGCTCCAACCTTCCTCGCTCGGCCAGCACGCTCCCCACACCCGACTTAAATTGGAGTTGGTGAGCAGACAGTTGATTTTGATATCTGCTCCCCAGTTGCTGAAAGAGAGACTCGAGGGCGACCTCGCTCACTTCGATGGGGGGATTGGTTTCCGCCCAAGAGATCAAGAGCAGACCCTCGACTAATTGAATCAGCCGGGAGAGCTCGCCCTGCACCTCGTGACCGATTTCCGCGCGAGTTTCGACGTCGAGGTCAGGCCTGGCCAGCAGCTCAAGGTCCATCTTGAGCACCGTCAAGGGGTTGCGTAACTCGTGGGAAGTGTCTTGCAGCAACCGTTCCTGAGCCTGTAACAACGATTCGACTCGATCGAGCAACCCGTTGATCGTGGATGAAACCTGCGAGACTTCCCGAATGGAGCTGATGCCCTCCAGGCGCCGTCTTACCTCGCCGCTCTCTGCAATGGCCGAAGCATTCTGGGCCAGTGCCTCCAGGGGCCGGCAAATGTGGTCCAAGACCCGATAACAGAAGTAAGCGGCCAGTAGAAAGGTGAGCACGCCCAGAGCAAAGATTCGTATTACGCTCTTGCTCAGACTACGTTCCACCAGCTCCAAAGACTCACCAACCCGAACCAGACCCCGCCGACCCGCCAGCTGGTGCACTCGAAAAGGGTGACCCTCCGGCGTGCTGACGGTGCGAAAGTAGGTCCCCGGTGGAAATTGTCCCGGCAGACTTTGATTGTCCAGGTTCGAGGAGCGCCGCACTATCCGGCCCTGAGAGTCCACTACCTCTACAAAGACCTTTCCCAGCTCCTCCAGGATGTGATGCTGCGGTGGCACCATCAGACCTTGAGGTAATTTCCCCTGGTCAAATTGGGAAACCAGCCAGAGTGCGCGCACCTGCAGATTTCTGTCGGTCTCGTTGACCAGAGCGCGCTGCAGGGTGGTATATTCGCCCAGGCCCAAAGCTCCGGTGAGAAGTCCAAAGGCAAGAGCCAGGCTTAGCCAGAGTTTCCAAAAAAGCGACATAGAGCTTCAGTCTCTCAGAACGTAGCCCACGCCACGGACGGTTTGGAGCAGCCGTGGTTGACCCGCCTCCAACTTGTCACGCAGCGATCGGATGTAGACATCGATCACGTTCGAGCTACCTTCGTGGTCGTAGCCCCAAACTTGTTGGAAAATTCTCTCCCGCGTCAGCACGTGGCGAGGATGAGCCAGAAAAAAACTGAGCAAATCGAATTCGCGCGCCGTCAAGGCAACCTCCGCGCCCGCTGAGGTCACCGTCCGAGTTTGCCTGCAAAGTTCCAGGTAGGCAAAGCGGAGACGCTCGCCGTCTGTTTCCTCCGCCGGCTTCACGCGCCTCAGCAGAGCCCTTACGCGAGCCAGCAATTCTTCAAAGGCAAAGGGCTTGACCAGATAATCGTCTGCCCCGCCCTCCAAACCCTGGACGCGATCCTGGACGGAGCCGCGGGCCGTCAGCATGAGAATCGGACGGGTCGTTCGACGTCGTAGCCTGCTGGCCACAGCAAAACCATCCAGCTCGGGCAGCATGACATCCAGGATGACCAGGTCGGGAGCAGAGGCCTCATAAACCTCCAGGGCCATCAGGCCGGTCACGGCGGTATGCACCGTGTAGCCCTCCATTTGCAACCGGCGCCGGAGTGAAGCCAAAACCGCCGGGTCGTCCTCGACCAACAAGATTTCTTGTTTGCCCGAACTTAACTTGTCTGCCAAATTCATTTCACCCAATTTTCATTCTGCTGAAACAACCCTTTCACGAAACTAGGCTAAGCTCCGCCCATGACGACTCCAATGAACCGTTTCCTCCAACTAGCCTGGATGGATCGCGCCCCGCTCTTCCTGCTCAGTTGTTACGCCACCGGCGCCGGTCTGCTGGCCCTGGGCGTGCCGCTGGCGGCCCAGGCTCTGGTAAACACCATTGTCCAGGGCCTCTTCCTGCAGCCACTACTGGTCTTGACGGTGGCCGTCTTCCTGGGCCTCATGCTATCCGGCGTGCTCAAAGCCATGCAACTGGCCATCGCCGAAGGAGTGCAACAGCGCCTCTTTGCCCGCCTGGGTTTACGCCTGACCGAGTTGCTGCCTCGCTTCGACAGTCAGGCCTTCCGGGGCCAAAAAGGTCCGGAAGAACTCAACAAGTTCTTTGAAATCGTCAATATCCAGAAGTCTTGGAACAAACTTCTGATGGACGTGCCGGCCAGCTGCGTCGAGTTGCTGCTGAGTTTCGCTTTTCTCACCCTCTATGGCCCCACACTCCTGACTCTGGCCGTGCTGTCCTGTCTGCTCGGCTTCCTGGTGATCACCTTGTTGGGCTACGGCGGCCTGCGCAGTTCCATGGCAGAATCCAAAACCAAGTATCAGTTAGCCGGCTGGCTGGAGCAGGTGGCTCGCAGTCAGGATGCCTGGAAACTGGCCAACACCGGCCGCCACGCTCTGAAATGCAGCGACTCGCTCATCGCCAGCTACTTGAAGTACCGTCAGACCCACTTTTCCGTTCTGCTACGTCAGGTCTCCAGCTACTACTTCTTCAATGCGCTGGTGGTGGCCGGGCTTCTAGGTTACGGCGGCTGGATGGTCATTGAGCGCGAGATCTCGGTGGGCCAGCTGGTGGCCATCGAAATCGTCGTTCTCAACCTGCTCAAGTCAGCCGAGAAACTGGTGCGCGCCGGCGAAGCCTACTTTGACCTGCTAACCGGCCTGGACAAACTCGGCCACCTGCTCGAGACGCCGCTGGAGCGCCCCGCCAACCGGCCTCTGGAGCGAAAAGATCCTGGCTGCGAATTGCATCTGCGGGGCGTGCGCTTTGCCTACACGGAAAACGGGCCGGAGGTGATCAAGAATCTGGAGCTGCTGGTGCCTTCTTTGGTGCGCTTCAGCATCCTGGCCAGAGAAGGGGAGGGCAAGTCCACCCTGGCGCAACTGATGGCCGGGTTACTCCGCCCCCAGCGCGGCCAAATTGAGATGGATGGGGTCGAGGTCTCGCGCCTGGAGCGCGGCGGCTCCAGCTGGCTCCACCCGAGTCAGGAATTGCTGGATGCGTCGGTCGAGGAAAACATCAGAATGGGCCGGGATCTATCTCCCGCCGACCTGCGCTGGGCCCTGGAAATGAGCGGGCTCAACGATCATCTTCCCTGGCTGGACAGCGGTCTGGAAACCGAACTGTGCTGGGCGGGCCGAAATCTATCCAGCGCCCAGGTGACCCGCCTGCAGTTGGCCCGTGCCCTGGCGGGACGGCCCCGGCTGCTGCTGCTCGACCATGAGTTGTCGGCGCTCGATCCGGAAGCCAGGCGGCGCATTCTGGGCAGGCTGTTTGACAGCTCCAGGATGTGGACGCTGGTCAATTTCACTTACGAATGCGAAGCTCTGGCTCTCAGTCGCCGCATCTTCTGGCTCCAGGAGGGCGAACTGATCGACCTGGGCACGCCGGAACAGGCGGTGGCTCTGGAAGAGAGCCCGATTGGGCGTCACTTCCCCACTTTGGCCCGACAGCTCCGCCTGCGATTGGAGGAGAGCTATGTTTAAGGGCCCGGAAACTCCCGGCCTGTATTCACTCAAGCGAACCGGGACCTCTCGCTATGCCTGGATTCTGGCCTTGTTGATGATGCTCTTCCTCCTCATGGTAGCGGCCGCTCTGGTCTGGGTGCCCTGGTATCAAAGCGTGACGGGTTCGGGCAAGGTCATCCTCTATCAGCCCATGGACCGGGTGCAGGATGTGGACGCCCTCCTTTCCGGGCGACTCACGCACTGGTATGTGCGCGAAGGGGACCGGGTCCGCCAGGGCCAAAAAATTGGTTTGCTGCAGGATATCGACAGCAAGTTCCTGGATCCCGAACAAATCCGCCGAACCGACCAGATGGTGCTGGCCTATCGACAAAAGCAAGAGCTGATCAACCTTCGCCTCCAGGCCCTGGACAGCCAGCGTCGCGCCATCGAGGAGACGCGTTCCGCGGCCCTGCCGGCAGCCACCCAAAGAATCGAGCAGAACCGGCAGCGCCTGGCCCAAACCAGGCAGAGCGTGGTTCTCAGCAAGCAGAATCTGGAAACCGATCAGCTCCAAATGGAGCGTATGCAGCGACTGGAAACCTCCGGCCTGCGCTCCCGGCGCGATTTGGAACTGACCCGCCAGGGACTGGTCCGTTCCTTGACCGAGTTGGAAAGGACGCGCATTAGCCTGGGTGTGGCTCAGCGCGATATCGAGGTCAGCCAATTGGAACGAGACCGCCTGGCCTTCAGTCTGGCCAATGAACTGGCCAAGGTGGCCGAAAATCGAGTCAAGGCCCGGGAAAACCTGGCGGAGGTAGAGGCCGAAATCCTGAAACTGGAGATCGACCGCAGCAACCTTACGCAGCGACGGGCCCAGCAAATCATCACGGCCCCCCGCGACGGGCGGGTGGTGCGCCTGCTCAAAGTGGGCCAGGGAAAAACGGTGAAGGCAGGAGACCCGCTCTGCACCGTCATGCCGGCCACCAACGATCCGGCCGTCGAGTTGATCATTACCGACTTTGATGCACCGCTGGTCCGCCCGGGTCTCCGGGTGCGCCTGATGTTCGACGGCTTCCCGGCCATCCCGTTCACGGCTTTCCCCTGGGCGGCCGTGGGAACCTTTGGCGGGCAGGTCTCGGTGGTCGACGCCCATGATGATGGCAAGGGCCGCTACCGAGTGCTGATTCAACCCGACGGGGAGGGCATCCCCTGGCCCATGGCCGGGGAAGAGAAGACCCGCTATCCACTGCGGCCCGGCACCCAGGTCCAGGCCTGGATCATGATGGACCGCCCTGTTCCTCTCTACTGGGAAGTCTGGCGCCGCCTCAACGCGTTCCCGCCCGTTCCCCTCGACGACTCCGACAAGAAAGAGAAAGACTTCGTGTCCAAACCGGTATTCAAACGATGAGGAAGTCCCTGTTTCTGCTGTGGTTGGCGCTGACGCCACCCAGCTGGTCCCAAGTGCTCACGCTAGACGAAGTGCTGCGCCAGGCGACCGCCAACCACCCCAAAATGCGCACCATTAACTTGATCGAGGAACTGGCCGAAGCCAAGGTCACCGAAAAGGAGGGCGCTTTCGACCCCAGCCTCATGCTGGGGGGTGAACAGCTTCGCTATCAATCCGCCAGCGATCCGGGCAAGCCCAAGTTTGCCGAGGAGCAACTGGCGGCCGTGCAAATTCAGGACGTAGCCGGCTGGAAGCTGATCTCCGGCTGGCGGCGCAACCGGGATCAGGTGAAGTCACCCGAAAGCCTGACCGGCGAAGGCGGCGAGTTTTTTGTCGAGCTCAAAATGCCGCTTTTGCGCGGGCTGGGCGTCAACGAGAAGCAGACCGCTCTTGAGATGGCCAAAGCGGCGCGGCTTCAAGCGCGCGCTGCCGGGCGGGCCATCCGTCTCCAGACCTTGCTGGCCACTTCCCTGGCCTACTGGGAATGGGCGGCGGCCTGCAGCGAATACCATCTTTTGGAACGGAATCTGCAGTTGGCTCGGGTTCGAGCCAATCAGGTCTCCGAGCGGGTCCGGGCCGGCGACTTGCCCCGAGTGGACGAACTCGAGGCCAGGCAAGAGCTGCAGAGACGAGAGGAAGCCCTGGCCAAAGCCGAGCGGAACGTGCAAAAAAGCGCCATCAAACTTTCGCTCTATCTTTGGAACAGCCAGGGGCAGCCCCAGGTCCTGCCGGCCCCGGGACAAGCGGTGTTGTTGCTGCCTGACGAACCCAGCCTGAAAGCCCCGGGGCGCCCCGACGTAGGCCTGGCCGAGGACGCCTCGGCTCAAGAGGTGGCCCAGTCCGAAATAGAAGCCCTGGAAACACGCCCCGAGCTGATCGAAGTGCGCTTTCAGCGACAGGTCGTCGAACTGGACCGCAAGCTGGCCGAAAACGACCGCCTGCCGGCCCTCGACCTCACCATTTCTCCAGGCCTCGACACGGGCGCCAAAAACATCCAATACTCCTATAAGCTGGGCCTCCTACTCACCATTCCCCTGGCCAACCGCAGTGCCGACGGACGACTGCAAGCCGCCCAACTCAAAAGTGACAAGCTCGACCTCGACCAAATCAACGAAATCCAGCGCATTCTATCCGAAGTTCGCGACGCAGCCTCGGCATTACAGACCAGTCACGGTCGCTGGAAACCAGCGCTCAGGTCCTATCAACTGGCGGTCCAGTTGGAAGAGGCGGAGCGTCTCAAATTCTCGCTGGGCGATAGCACACTTTTTCTAGTCAACCAGCGCGAGCGCGCCAGTCTGGCCGAAGGCCAGAAACTGATTGAAATCATCCTGGACTCACAGCGCGCCCGCTCCGCTCTGTCGGCTGCCGCCGGTCGACTATGAAGAAGTTGCTGCTACTGCTGGCCGTGTTCTTGGAGGCCGGCGCCGAAACGCGCTTAGATCAACTCCTCCATTGGCAGCGCCAGACCTATACTGCCGCCGTCATCACCAGCGGATACTACGAAGCTCGCGGTCTCTCACGCTATCGCTCCCAGCCCGGCCTGCACGCCGGCTACGACATTGCCTTGCCGGCCGGCAGCGGGGCTCGCGCCGCCTGGCCCGGCCAGGTGCGTAGCCTGATACCCTGGGCCGAGGGCGAATGGGGAGTGGAAGTGCTACATGGGGACGGGTCCACGGCAACCTACGGACACATCGTGCCGATAGTCACGGTCGGCCAATCGGTGGAAGTAGGGCAAGTGGTCGGACTGGTGGCGCGCGATCACCTGGATGTGAAGATGCGCGATCCGCAAGGGCTGCTTTTCGACTATGGTGTGGGCGCCTCCGCCCCCCAAATCCCGACCTTTTCACCTCCCCGGCCGGATCCCCAGACCGAGGCCTTCCAGGCGCTCCTTCGAAAAATGCCCGAACAGGAAAAGCAGGACGCCAAACGCTGGCAGGCCCTCCAGCAAGCTGGGCTGAGGGTAGGCGGGCCGCCTCCCGCCTCTGCCTGGGTCGAATTGACGCGCCTGCGCAAAGCGACCACGCCCAAGAAGCTGGCTCTTTTGCGCTGGACGGCGCAGGACCGCCAGCGGGCCGAGGCCTGCAAGCGCCGGGCGGAGGAGTTAAAGACTCGCTATGACCTGGGCCTGGTCGCCAGGAACCAATGGCAGGACGCGCAACGTCGGGCCGACCTGTGGAGGGACGTTCTAGCCGCCGGCCAGGGTCGATAAACGGGACTGCAAGTAAGTTCGCAGGGCGGGCTGGGGACACAAACCGATAGCCGTCTGGTAGCTCTGACGGGCCGAGGCCGGATTGCCCGAGCGCTCCGCCAGGTAGGCCTGAGCAACCCACCAGGGCTGATAGTTCCGCGCCACTGGTTCCGGAACACGTTCCAGCAAGCGGCGGGCAACTTCGAACTGGCCGCATTCGATGTTCGCGATCGACTCCGCTACCAGCGAGCCCCAGCTGGGAAAACTTTGATTCAGCCTGGCGTACAGGGCCGCGATGGCCGGCCAGGGCGTAGCCAATCCTCGAATCCGCTGATTGTGGGCGGATTGAATGGCGGCTTCCCATTGATAGGGACCCGGCTTGCCCCAGCGGGCTGCCTCGCTGAGATGACTCTCCGCGCTTGCAAAGGAATCCTCCCGCCACCTGGATACGTCTTGATCGGCCAGAGGAATGAAGCTCCCGTCCTCACCGTGTCGGGCCGGCTTGCGGGTTTCGCAATGCATCATCAAGGCAAGAAGTCCGCGGGCCTCGGGGTTTTCTGGTCGCAATCCGACCACTACTCGTGCCAGATAGAGGGCCTCCTCATCCAGGTCACGCACCTGAGTGGCCACCGCCGGGAACGACTCCCAGCTCAGCGCATAGGCTCCGTAGATGGCGTCCAGCACCGCCTGCATCCGATCGCCCAGAGTCTCCAAGGCCGGCTCCTGCCAACCAATTCGGGCCTCGCGCAATTTCCTTTTGGCTCGGACCAACCTCTGGGCCAGGGCGTCAGGCGAGACCAACAAGGCGGAAGCGATCTCCTTCGCCTGTAAACCTAAAACCACCTGAAGAATGAGCGGGGTGCGCACGCCCGGGTCGATGGCTGGATGAGCGCAGACCAGCATCAGCCGAAGACGATCGTCTGGAAACTCCCCCGGGATGGTGGTTTCAAGCTCGGTCGCTGCCAGAGCCTGCGATCGGGTCTGCTTCCGGTGGAGTTGAAGCATCTGTCGGCGGGCCACCGTCAGCAGCCAGGCCTCGGGAGCCCTGGGGACGCCCTGACGGGGCCAGTGAGTTAGGGCTTTCTCAAAGGCCTCCGCCAGGGCGTCTTCGGCTGCGCTCAGGTCTTTCCAATCACAAGCGAGCCGAGCCAGCAGCTTCCCGTAGGACTCTCGCAAGGCGTGAGCGGCGCTGGAGTGGGCGGCTTGCTGTGATTCGAGCAAAGCTAGGCCTGCCGGGGCGGCAAAATCGGGCGCACTTCGGTGGTGCCGTTGTGCACGTTCGGGCTTCTTCCCGCCCATTCCAGAGCAGCATCCAGATCCGGGACTTCGATGACGAAATAGCCGCCCAGGTGCTCTTTGGCATCAGGATAGGGGCCGTCCTGGATCTCTCGTTTGCCGTCCACCACGCGAACGCTGGTGGCGGTGTGAGGGGGCTGCAGGCCGTGACCATGGACCACCACGCCGGCCTGACTCAGGCTGCCGATATAAGCCTGCCAGGCGCCCCAATATTCTTCCGCATGTTTCGGATCCTCCCGTTTGGCGACTTCGTCAGTCTTCTCTTGAAAAATCAGCATATATTGCATCGGTTCTTCCACCATCTTCTTTGAATGTGTGACGAATCACTTCGTCTCCCTGGTGATGCTCCAGCGACCTGCCAATCGACAAGGTTCCCAGTCTAACCGCCGGCGCTTGCACTTTGCAAGCGCCGGCCCTCTCGCGCCATGAGTTGCCAGCCCGTCCCACCTGAAGTATAGTTTTTGTAGCGAATTTGTATGCTCCAACATCGGAGGACCCTGTGAATGCATTCTGCCACGATCTGAGCCGACCGCCGACCCTGGCTCTAAAAGCCCATCTAGCCCTGCTGTGCTCCCAACCAGGCCACTCCCGCGGTTTCCCCGTCCAACAGATGGAAAGGCTGGAAGCACTTGGACTGGTCTGTCGAAGCTCCAACAAATGGCAGCCCACCTGGCTAGGCCACGGTGTCAACAACTGGCATCGACAGATGGAGGCGCGGCTCTACCTGGACTGCGAAGCCAGCTTGCCGGAACCGCGCCCCGGCGAGAATGGTCGGGATCCTGGCCCTCCGTGCAACCACTTTCGGGAACTGCTCTTTCGCCGGGGTTTCTGCTGGTGCGCTCGGCCGGCCGACCTGCACCCGGGTTCGCCCAGGCAGGACCAACCCCCCAGAAGAGACCCGGAAGCTCAAGGGTCGGGACAGAGCCTGATCCGGTTGCTGCGCGACACGACCTCCACCGAGAGATTCATTCTGCAACAGATTGCCGAACATCAGGGGTCTGGAGTCGAGCCTGCCGAGCTGGCCGGCCGAACCGCCTTCCTGGTGGACCCTCTCGCTTTGAAGACGGGGGTTGAGCGGCTGACGCATCGCAATTTGGTCCAGTGCTGCCCCCCTTATCTGCTCACCTGGGATGGTCGAGGCCTGGTGCATTACATGGCAGAGCTGGCCGTGGCGCGAGAGAAAGGACTGCCGCTCAGTGAGCCGGGCCGGGGAGAAAATGGCGTCGATCGAGCCGTTCGGGCCTGTGCCGAGTTCCGCGCCACGCTAACGGAACCGGCGTCTTGCTGGTGCGGCTGGGAGCTTTCAAGCCACGGCTGAACCAGGTTCGCCCGCTTGCTATTTGCGAGGCAGTGGTGTATCGTTTTTGTATGCAATTACCAGCGGCCGATCCACTCAGTGCCTCAGTGGGAGTTGTAGGCGCCACCGGTTACGTCGGCGGACGACTGGTGCCACGCTTACTGGAACGCGGCCACCGAGTCGTCGCCTTCTCTCGGTCAAAGAAGAAGTTGCTGAGCCGCCCCTGGGCCAAACACCCTTCCCTGGAATCTCGTTCGGCCGATGTCCTGGAGCGCGAGCAACTGGCCGAAGCCTTGCGGGGCTGCAGGGTCTGTTATTACCTGATGCATTCGATGGAGCCAGGCCAGGACTTCGTTCGGACCGACAGCCGGGCGGCAGAAAACTTCGCGTGGGCCGCAGAACGAGCCGGACTGGAGCGAATTATCTATCTGGGAGGGCTGGGCGAAGACCAGCCTGACCTCAGCGCCCACCTGCGCAGTCGAGGGGAAGTCGGCCGACTGCTGTGTCAGGGTCCCACCCCTGTCACGGCCCTGAGGGCGGCTATGATTATCGGATCGGGAAGCGCGTCCTTTGAGATTCTGCGCTATCTGGTGGACCGATTGCCGATGATGGTCACCCCTCGTTGGGTCCACACCCGCAGTCAGCCCATCGCCATTCGCAACGTGCTAGACTACCTGGTCGGCTGCCTGGACTGTCCCGAAACCACCGGCCAAAGCTACGACATCGGGGGCCCGGAAGTGGTGGACTATCGGATGCTGATGGACCTGTATGCCCAGGAGGCGGGCTTGCCGCCACGCCTCATTGTTCCGGTGCCGGTTTTCACACCGCGCCTGAGCTCTTACTGGATTCACCTGGTCACTCCGGTTCACGCGGCTCTGGCCCGACCTCTGGCCGAAGGGCTGCGCAATCCGGCCGTTTGCCTGGAGAATGCCATCGAGTCCGTCCTTCCCATTCAAAAGCTCGCCTGTCGGGAAGCCATACGTCTGGCGCTCCGCAACCAGCTACAGCATAACGTGGAGAGTCATTGGACGGATGCCGGCCGCCTGCCACCCGAGGAAACCGTTTTTCCGGGGGACGCCAGTTGGAGCGGGGGAACACTTTACAGCGACGTGCGCCGTCTCGTAATGGAAGGCCGCAAAGCCGACGTATGGAGGACCATTCTGCGCATTGGCGGAGAAACTGGTTGGTATTACGGCAACGTTCTCTGGCACATCCGCGGAATTCTCGACAAACTCATGGGCGGAGTGGGCCACTCTCGGGGCCGGCGAGACCCGGAGCAAATAGGCCCGGGTGATGCCCTCGACTTCTGGCGGGTGCTGGCTGTCCAGCCCGAGGCACGTCTGCGCTTG
>JALHOV010000030.1 GCA_022842865.1 Vulcanimicrobiota bacterium
AGCTTTTTTATTTCGGTTCGGAACGGTTGGCCAGCGCCGCAACAACGAGCTCGAGGCGGTATTGGCTCGTCTGGCTCAGGATATTCACACGGGACAGGTGGGCAATGTAGCCGGCGTCGATCGCAGTCTCGCGCCGCTTTACCCCTCCGACGAACAGTTTCTGTCGGACTTCAGAACCTGGTCGGTGGCACCCACCGGCCCCAAAAAAAAGCTTGCCAGGTTTCTCTTGAGCGAGCTGGAGGCTCTGGCCACCGGGGCAGAGGCTCGATATGACCCAAACAGCCTGACGTTGGAACATGTTTTGCCGGCCTCTCAGGGTCGAGATGGTCTGGAGAACCGTTTTGGCAATCTGGCCCTGCTGGAAAAAGGCCTGAATCTGGAGGCTGGTTCGGCTCCCTGGGAGCAGAAGCGCGCGATTTACTCCAAAAGTCAGCTAGTGCTGACCCGATCGATTGTGGCGGAAAGCTGGAATGCACACGAGATCGATAGCCGACAGCAGGAATTGGCAAAGCTGGCGGCTCGAAGATTCCGGATGCACTCCCAGGATTAAGGTCACTCGCATTGTTACGTCTTGGTGACGGCGGCGGTCGGTTCCTATACTTCAGGCAATGTGCGCGAATCCATGCTCGATTGTGCGCGGACTGGCGCACATGCCAGGATCGGGAAGGTCCCTTGCGAAGCGTGGGAGATGATGGTGGTGGCGGGGATGCCGGCGTGTACGCCGCTGGAGTTTCGGGTGGCGGTGCAGTTCCGGATGAGCTGGCTTTGGATCAGGTGGTTTTCTGCCAGCGCGAGGTGGCGCCGCACGGGACGGTGACATTTTTTGGGGTGGTGGATTCGGTGGAGGTGAGTGATCCTCCGTTGAGTTACGTGGGTAAGGTGCGCATTACGCGGATTGAGCCGGAGATCTTTGTGCCTCCCCTACCCGGCCTGGAGGTTCGGCGGGCGCAGGGTGAGCAGTTGGCCAGCGCGCTGCATTTTGACGGGATGCGTCACAAGTTACCGCTGGGCATTTTGGGCAGTGGCGATGTGGCTTACGCGAATCTGGCTTTTTTGTCGGGCGAGAAGGGGGCGCACGTAAATATCGCGGGCATTTCCGGGGTGGCCACCAAGACGAGCTACGCGCTGTTTTTGCTCTACAGTTTGTTTCATTGTCCGCAGAAAAAAGCGCCGCGCGCCATTTTGTTAATGTGAAGGGCGACGACCTGCTTTATCTGGACCGGCCCAATGCGGCTCTGCGCGATCAGGATCGGGTTCTCTACGAGAAAATGGGATTGCCCTGCGGGCCTTTTCCGGAGGTGGCTTACCACGGGGTCAAGGGTGGGTTGTGGACGTTGCGGGAATTTGCCGAGCTGGGCTTGATCCAATTTTTATTCGTGGATACAAAGGCTTCGGGACCGCAGGATTTCGCCATCGAGAAGATAGTGGAAATGCTCAAGCTGGAGGCGGCCCGCCAGGCGGGTCCTGAGCTGGTGGTGATGGGCAAGAAGATTACCCGTTTGGAGCAATTGTGCGATTTGATTTGCGAGAAAGAAGAGGCCTGGTTCGAGAAGGCGGCTCCGGCCACTCGCCAGGCTCTGGTGCGACGCTTGAAGAGCGCGGTTCGGCACGTGGGTCCGCTTTTGCGTTCCGAGCCCGAGGGGACCAGCTTTCATTACGAATCCCAGCTGAATGTGGTGGATTTGCACAATTGCCACGATCGAGCCCGGGCCTTTGTGGTGGGCTCGGTGTTGAAGATTTTGTTCGAGCGGCGGGAAAGTCTGTGAGATAAGCATCCGCCGGTCTATTTATTGCTGGATGAGCTGAATAAATATGCTCCGCGAGATTCCAGCAATGCCATCAAGGAGATGCTGTTGGATGTGGCCGAGCGGGGACGCAGTCTGGGGCTGATTTTGCTGGGGGCCGAGCAGACGGCCAGTGCGGTGGAAGCGCGCGTGATGGGCAATGCGGCCCTGCGCGTGGTGGGGCGCTTGGAGCCGGCCGAGAGTCTGCGCGATGAGTACACCTGGCTGTCCCCGAGTTTGCGCGAGCGGGCCTGTTTGACGCAACCGGGGACCATGATTTTGGCTCAGCCAGAGGTGCCGCGGCCTTTGTTGGTGCGCTTTCCGTTCCCGGCCTGGGCGACGCGTTCTAGTGAGG
The DNA here is from genome assembly GCA_022842865.1 of Vulcanimicrobiota bacterium. Classification (GTDB taxonomy): domain Bacteria; phylum Vulcanimicrobiota; class Xenobia; order Xenobiales; family JADMJV01; genus JADMJV01. The sequence goes on from JALHOV010000030.1 coordinate 2,140, forward strand.
TTGCGGCTGAGTAGCGAGGACTTGGCGGGGCGCGTTCCCACCGCGAACCTGACGCGGCCGGATGTGCGCTTGATGCTGAAGACGGCTCGGCGCAAGCAGGAAGCCTATTTGATCCATCGCCTGCTTTCTTTTGGGGGGCTGCGCGGCGGGGATGTGCGGGGCCTGATGCCGGGAGACCTGATGCTGCCGCAGCGGACCCTCTTTGTGCGCGGCGGGAAGGGCGATAAGGACCGGTATGTGTTGCTGGATCCGGAAACGGCCCGGCTGCTGTCCGAATACTTGCTGCCTTTCGGACATAGCAATGAAGCGCTACGGGTGGAGGTCAATGAGGTGGCCCATCAGTGTGGGCTTTACCAGGCCTACGCGGCCAAGGGCTTGCGCGTTTCGCCTCACAGTTTGCGGCACGCGTTTGCCACTCACCGCTACGAGGCGGGCATGAGTTTCCCCCTGATTTCCTATCTGCTCGGCCACGCTCTGTCGGAAGATACCGTGACTTACACCAGGAGCGCGCGCCGTCAAATGCGCGCCGCTTACGATGACTGCGGCCCATTTTCGCAAGGGACCAGACTTCGGCAGACCGAGCAAGCGGAGCCGCCCGAACCTTCATCGCATCCGTCAGAGGTCGAAAGGCAGCTCGAGTTTATCCAACAGCCGGCGGCGGCTCGCAAGAATGGGTTGCCGGCCGTGCCAGGACCCGATGAGGTGGAGAAGCTGATGGTCGAGGCGGTCAGCCGTCCTCCCTATCCGCTGCTGTTCCGGTCGCTGTATTGCAGCGGGGCCTGGATGCGGCAAATTCTGACGCTGCAGCCCGAGCACATTTGCAGCGAGCAGCCTTTGCTGCGACTGCCGACAGGGCTGGTGCGGGTCGATTCGGAGACCTGGAGATTGCTGAAGGAAAGTCCGGGTCGCTGGGGGCTGAAGGGCCCGGAAGTGCAGGGGCTGTTTTACAGGATGGCGAGCGCCACCGGACTGGCCGCGCGCTACCAATCGATGGACCGTCCGCTGGGAGTGGACGCCCTGCGCTATGCATTCGGAGCACAGTGCGCCGCTCGCAATATCGACCCTCTCAGTCTGATGACCCTGATGGGGCACGAAATACTACGAGACGACCGAGGCCTACCTGCACTGCGCCCCCTACCGTTTTCTGGATCAGTATGATGCCACCACCGATGCGGAGGTGGAGCCGTGATCTTTCGCGTTGCATCCGGAATTATGACCTGCCCGGAGGTCCGGCGCCTGTTGGCCTCGGCCCAATGCGTGCCTCGCGATACGCTGCTTTTACGGATGCTTTACTTTACCGGGCTGCGTCGCGCCGAAATGGTCTCGGTGCTGGTGGCTGATGTGATCTGGGATTTGGGTGCGGTCTTTGTGCGCTCAGGAAAAGAAGATAAGGATCGCTACGTCTTTCTGGACCCGATCACGATGGCGCTGCTGGGCGACTATGTGCAAGGGGTTCCTTTGGAAGTGGGTCCATGACGTTTTTCTGATCTACGGCACTCGCAGCGGGCTGATCGAAGAATACAAGGCCAGGGGCCTGCGTCTTTCGCCGCACTCGCTGCGCTACGCGTTTGCCACCCATTTTCACGACCACGGTTTGCCGCTGGCAACCATCGCCGCTTTGCTGGGGCACGTGCTGCCTCAGGATACCGTCGACTATTTGCACACTTCCCGGGCACGCCTGGAGAAAGCTTATGAAGTCTGCAATCCTTACGCTTGTGGCGAGCCCGCTCGGGGCCAGGCGGCACCTTCGCAAATTCCCAGCAAGGCGATGGTGGCGGAGGCCTATCGGGAGCGCGAGAAAGAGTTTCGCCATCAGCCCCAGGCGGGCCGAAGCAATGGCATGCCGATGTTCGCCACTCCTGAGGAGATGCGGGAGTTGTTGGCCGAAAGCCAGCCGCTCTACTCCGATCTGTTGCGCGTTTTGTATGCCAGCGGACTCTGGATCGAAGACGTTCTGAGAGCGAAGGTGCGGCATTTCGATTGTGAACTGCGCGAGATCCGTCTGGGCCAGCAGGTTGCTTTTCTAGACCGGGAGACGAGCGAGCGCCTGGGTTGCCTGTGTGCGGGACGGGATGGCGAGGACGGGCTGTTCTCGTTGGCTCTTGCGGATGTGCAAGATCACTTGTTGGAGTGCGGCAGCCGTTCGGGGCTGGCGCAGCGATTGCAGGCGGCCCAAAGCCCTTTGAACCTCGACAGCCTGCGTCAGGCCTTTGCGATCCAAAGCGTGGCTCGAGGAATGGACACGATCACGCTGATGAATTTGCTGGGCCACCAGTTTTTCACCACCACCCAGCCTTACTTGCAGGCGGCCGTGTATCGGCACCGGGGGGCTTATCGACGGGCGGTGCCTCCGGAGTTGGCGGAGCTTTAGGTTCGCGGGCGGGTTGGGGGGCGTGCGCGAGTTCGTGCTCGTATGTGCGCGGGATGGCGACGTTTGGGGGCGTGCGCGAATTCGTGCTCGGATATGCGCGAGATGGCGCACGTTGGAGGGCGTGCGCGAATTCGTGCTCGGATATGCGCGAGATGGCGCACGTTGGAGGGCGTGCGCGAATTCGTGCTCGGATGTGCGCGGGATGGCGCACGTTGGGGGGCGTGCGCGAATTCGTGCTCGGATGTGCGCGGGATGGCGTACGTTTGGGGGCGTGCGCGAATTCGTGCTCGGATGTGCGCGGGGGCCGGTTTGGGCTGTCTGCGGAAGCAATCAAAAATCGACATAAGTCATCTTAGTTGGCGGTGGCTTCGTGTGAGTAAAGGGGAGGCTGCTTTGTTGCGGGGGTTTTGCTTTTTTGTTGCCAGCGGCTTGCGATCTTGTGAACCGTTCAACTCGGTGGGTTGCCGAGCAGGCAGAAACCGGCCCAGTAGTAGGGGTCCGGGTGGGCTTTGCTCAGGGCCTGCTGAGCTTCGTGGAAGGCGCGTCCGACTTGATGATGGCGGGCCAGGCGCCGGTAAAAATTATCAAAGAAAAGCATGGCGGCCTGATCGTCGGCGTCCCACAGGTTGGCGATGACGGTTTGGGCGCCGGCCGCCGAGAGGGCGGAGGCCAGGCTGATGGGCTGATTTTGGCCGGGGTTGAGGGGCAGAGCGCCTCGGCAGGAGCTGAGCACAACCAGCGCGTCTTTGCGTAGCTTGAGTTGGTGCAGTTGGGTCAGCAGCAGGTTGCCGTCGTGCAGTTGCACGCTGCTTTGCAGGGGGTCTTCGGGGCGGGCCAGGGTGTGGGTGGCGATGTGCAGGAGGGCCAGTGGTTTGGGCTGGGAGAGCAAGGCTGTGGGGGTGGCCCGGGCGCCGATTTTCAGGCTGCAGTTTTTCCAGAGCTGGGCCAGTTTTTTGAGTTCGGCCTCGGCTCCGGGAAGCTGGGCGGCGGGCGGAGCGCCGATCGCCAGCGCCGGTCCGCCGCGGAAGGGGGCGGACGGTCCGTCGGCCAGGCGCGAAAAGTCGGTGGGCGAAAGTAAGCTCACGGATTGATCCGGACCGACCAGGGCCGGGAAGGGCAATTTCCAGAGCGGACCGGTGGGGGCGATCAGCAGGCGACGGGGTTGGGCGGGGGGCTGCAGGCGTCGCTTCCAATCCTCCAGATGGACGCTCTGGTGGCGGGCCAGGGCCTGCCAGTCTTGCTCGATCTGGGTTTCCAGAAAGCTCGGCGAGATCGGCAACTTTTGGTAATCCTGAGAGTGGCGGGTCAGAGTGACTTGCAAGATCTCCTGATCGGCCGGAAGGTAGGCGAGCAGGCACTGGTCTTTGTGCAGGTGGCCTTGAATTTGCGCCAGGTTGGTGCTACGCAGGGGAATGGAGGATTCCAGATCGGGACGGGCCAGGCGCAAACGGTCCAGCACCGCACCCAGTGGCTCTTTGGCGGGCGTGTGACCGCCAAATTCAGGATAAACCAACGCCAGTTTGGGGTCGGTTACGCCGGCGCTCAGCAGCAGTTGGCGTCCCTCCTTCTTGCGACCGGCGCGAGCCAGGGCCAGGGCGGTCCGCGCCAACAGATCGCTCTTTTGGGTGGGACTCATCCCATCTAAGAGCTGCTGCAGAGGCTGGCGGTAGTCGGATTTGCGGGCGATGCGTTTGACCACAAAACTGGCCGCCAGATGGGGCTGAGGATGTTTCAAAAGGGCGGCAAAGCCTTGCTCGGTGAACACTCGGGCTTCCTCGGTGCGACCTGCGCCTTCGGCCAGCTCAGCCCGGTCGAAGCAAGATTGAGCCCGTCTGTCGGGAGGCGGTGGGAAGGCGAGCTCCCAGGCTTCCAAAGCCTGGGAAGCCTCGCTCCAGCGACTCAGCTGCTTGAGGCAAAAATAGCGTTGGAAGAACAAGTCCGAGCTGAGTTCCTTTTCTGGAAGTTCGCCAATGAACTGGAGCGCTGCCTGCCACTGACGCTGGCGCACGCGCAACCAGACCAGACTTTCCAGACCCTTACGCCGGCGTCGCGGATCGGGGGCGGCGCGTAATTTTTCGGCCAGGGCGCCGGCGCTGGTCGTATCACCCGAATACAACTGCAGCTGCAGTAACTCTTCCTCGACGATCTCGCGCATGACCTGGGGGAGCGTCTGATCGAGGACCTCTTCAAGAACCTGGCGTTGGGCCCGGCGGTCGCCTAGGCGCCCAAGCACAGTGGCCAGCCCGCGGCCTGCCTGAGCATACTCCTCCCAACTCTGGCTGTGACGGCATTCCTGCAGACTGCGCTGGTAAAAGGTGCGCATGCGGATGAGCACCTGGGTGCGCTGCTCGGTTTGCTGGCTGGAGTAAGAGTCCAGCAGCGCGTCTAAGGCCAGGCCCTGACTGTTGCGCGGCAGTCGGGCCAGGTGCTCAAGGATCAGGGCGCGCAGTTCGCTCAGCCGGTCCTCTCTCCCAAGGCGAGAAGCAGCCGATACCGAACGTGAGAAAAACCTCGGAACCTCCTCTGGCTCGTGCTTGAGCACGTGCACCAGCCCGTCCTGAAAAGTGGCCAGAGACTGCTCTAAATGGCCACCATCCTCCAGCTCGCAGGCCAAACTGAAGTAGAGGTGTCCCAGTTTCTGGCCGGGATCTTTGCGAGCGAGTTCGAGAGCCTGGCGCAAATAAGTGGCGGCCAGGTCGGGCTGTTTGTCACAAAGGCGGGCCAGGTCCTCATAGATGCGTGGACTGCTGTCAGGCGTTTCCTGAAGCTGGCCCAGCGCCGGCTGAAGCACCGCCTCGATGTCGGCGCGGTCGCCCTGCTGCCATTGCATCGCAGATGCGATGCTCACCCGGGCCCGGGCCTGCTCCAGAGGCGAGAGGGACTGCAGAAGGAACAACTGTTGGGCCATGGTCTCCGCCCGGTGAACCAGGGGAGCGGCTCGCCAGAGCGCCCCCCACTGCCGGTAGTCCTGGGACTGTCGGGGGTCATTCTGGAGAGTGTCGCGAGCAGCCAGCCACCACTCCATTTGCGCCTCAGGACGACCTGCCTCCCGATACCATTCGGCCATTCTGATTTTCGCATAGGCTCCAGGTTGCTGTTGGGCAGACATTTGTTGATAGATAAAGTTGAAGGCCAGGTCACCTCGTTGGGAGGCCTCGTCGTTCTTGAGAGAGAGGAGCAGTTCCAGTTCGCCGGGATGGAGCACGGCCGGACCCTCGCGCACTGCTTCCAGCAGCACTTTCTGATAAGCGGGCTGGTCTTTGCGCCACAGGTGGGCTTGGGCCAGATCCAGACGAGTGCGGAATTTCCAGCGGAGTTCGAGGCCGGGCTCGGCGACGGCGGCCACCAGGTTGGCAATTTCCCCTTCACGGTCGGCCAGCAGTCGACAGAAACTGGCGCGCAGCTCGAAGCAGGCGGCTCGAGCGGGTCCGGGGCTCCAGTCCGGCAACTTGTCTTCCCAGGGTTGGAAGGCCTTTTGAAAGGCGACCCTGTCTGTGTAGAGGATTTGACGCAGTTGAGGCAGTGCCTCGAGAAACGGTTCGGCGCGGGCCAGGGCGGTGAGGAGCAGGAACAACAGGGGGATTTTCATCGAAGAAAACGGGACGGTCGCAGGCAGGGCAGGGCGTCGAGCAGCGGGGTGGGTTGGCCGAGCAGGGCCAGGGCCACTTGCTCGCCCAGGGCCGGGCCCAGGCTCCAGGAGCGGCCGGCGAAGGCTCCCAGCGACCATTTGTGCGGGTTGCCCGGGGCGGGACCGACGACCGGAAGACCGTCGGCGCTGCTGCGATAGATAAGGGGCCGGACGTCTTCGGTGATGAGACCTTCGAGCGGGGCCAGGGCCTGGGCGGCCAGATTGCGCAGGATCTCGGGATGCTCCAGGGCGATGCCCTCAGGTGCCACGCCTGAGACCAGCCAGCCCCTGGGGTGAGGGCGAATATGCAGGTGGCCGCGCTGGGTTTCGATGCCGACCAGGGCGGCGTTCCAGGGCTCATTGACGTTGGCGCAGAGAAACTCCGCGCCGGTCTGGGTGAAGAGGCCGGGCAGCTGGGGATCGGCGTCGATGAGGATTTCCTGGTGATCGGGGTGTTGCTGGAGGACCTGGGCTTTCAGGGTCTGCAGACGAATAAAAAGGCGGGTGGTCAGGGCGGTTTCGTCGATGCTCAGGCAGTCCCCGATGAAGGCGGCGCCGGCGACTTCGTTGACGGACAGGTAATTGGAGGCGGAACCGGCGCTCATAAGCCGGCGTGGCCAGATTTCGTTGACCCAGCGCAGGTGCGTGGTCATCTCTTCGAACTCGGTGTCGTTGCTGGCCAGTTGAAGGACGGCGCCGCGTTTTGTTTCCGGTTCGTTCTGAAGCAGGTCGCGGCTGCGCTGGATGGTCTGGAGCAGAGCTCTGGTCTGGGTGTCGCCCAGAATGTCGCGCAGCAGGCCCCAGTGCTCGGTGAGACCGGGCCACAGGACGTGGGTGTCCAGAGCCAGGTCGGTGGTGGGATATAGGGCCACTTTGACGTGGGGAGCCAGGGTCAGGGCGCAGTAGAGCGCAGCCGGACCGGTGCCCCGGATGGCTACGTCATAGTTTGGCTGCAAGTTGAGCTTTTGAAAAACGGCCCCACACCCGGTGGTCGCTCGCAGCAAGCTGCTTCGACTCCCACGAGGGTCGGAAGGGGCAGTTTTTCCACCAAATCATTTGAGCGCCAAGCCGCTTCGCGGCACTGGCTTGGCCAGAGTGTGAATGCCGGCCATATAAGGGTGCAGCGCTTTGGGAAGGTTGACGCTACCGTCGGCTTGCTGGTGGTTCTCCAAGATGGCCACCAGGGTGCGTCCCACCGCCAGGCCGGAGCCGTTGAGGGTGTGCACGAACTCGGGGGCGGATTTGGGGTTGCGGCGAAAGCGAATGCCGGCGCGGCGGGCCTGGAAATCGGTGCAATTGGAGCAGCTGGAAATTTCGATGTAGCGCTGTTGGGCCGGAGACCAGAATTCGATGTCGTATTTGAGGGCGGCGGTAAAGCCCAGATCGCCCAGGCAAACTTTTACGACCCGGTAGGGAATCTCGAGTCCTTGCAGGACTTTTTCCGCATCGGCCACCATTTTCTCGAGCTCATTGAAGGACTCTTCGGGGGTGGTAAATTTCACCAATTCGACCTTATGAAATTGGTGAACGCGAATGAGACCCCGGGTGTCTTTGCCGGCCGCGCCCGCTTCGCTGCGGTAGCACGGAGAATAACCGACGTAATTGATGGGAAGTTGTTCTACGTCGAGAATTTCCTGAGCGTGCAGGTTGGTGATCGGCACCTCAGAGGTGGGAATCAGATAGAGGGAGCTATCCTGACATTTGAAGAGATCTTCTTCGAAACGAGGAAGTTGGCCAGTGCCATAGAGGGCTTCCTTTTGAACCAGGCTGGGCGCCAGGATCTCCGTATAGCCGTGTTCCAGCGTATGTTTATCCAGGAAGTAGGAGGCGATGGCCCGCTCCAGGCGAGCGCCGGCCCCTTTCATGACCCAGAACCGGGAGCCGCTGACTTTGGCGGCCCTTTTGAAATCGATGATGTCGAGCTCTTCGCCGAGGTCGAAGTGGGGCTTGTTGGTGCTGGCCGTTTCGACGGCGCCCCAGGTGCGGATCTGGAGGTTGGATTGATCGTCTTTGCCGGGTGGGACGTCGGCGTGGGCGGGGTTGGGCAGGCATTCCAGGATGCCTTTTTGTTCCGCTTCCAGTTCCTGGATTTGCTTGTCCAGGGCGTCGATTTCTTCGCCCACTTTGCGCATCTGGGCGGAGGCCTCGGAAATGTCCTCGCCGGCCTTCTTTTTCTGGCCCAGTTCTTTGCTGACCTGATTGCGCTGTTGCTTGAGGTCATCGCCACGGGTGATCAGTTCGCGGCGTTTTTGGTCCTGCTCCAGGATCTTGTCGATCTGGGTGGGGTCACCACCCCGGTTGTTCAGATCGTTTTTGAAGTGATCCGGGGTTTGACGAATTTGTTTGATGTCGAGCATAGCTTAGTAAGGCAGGGCCAGCACTTTCTTGAAGTCGTTGGGGCGGACGGCTCTTTTGTAGCCTTCCTGTTCGGTAATGATGTTCTTTTTGACCAGGGTACGCAAGGCCAGTTCCTGGGTGCTCATGCCGGTTTCGCGGCCGGTGGTGCCCATGAAGCTCTGAATCTGCGAAAACTTGCCTTCGCGAATCAGCTCTTTGACGGGCGGAGTGGCCACGACCAGTTCGAATGCGGCCGCCAGACCGTCCCCGCTGGCTTTGGCGCAGAGCGTCTGAGAGATGATCGCCTTGAGTCCTACCGAGAGCAGCACCTTGGCCTGGTCCTGCAGGGAGGGCGGGTAGAAGTCCACCAGCTTTTGGGCCAACACCATGGCGCCAGGACTGGTCGAGGTGCAGAGCACCAGGTTGCCGCCGGCCGAGAGGCTGACGATCCGTTCGGCGATGTTGTATTCCTCTACGCCGGTCACCACCAAGACGTCCGCCCCCTGATAGGGCAGCACGCGCAGCGCCTGATCGTAGGTGGGAACATCGGTGCCGATTTCGCGCTGAGCAATGACGCCTTTGCGATTCTTGTGCAGGAAGTCGATGGGATTCTCGATGGAGACGATCTTGCAGGGCCGCTGCTCCAGCAGATAGCTGACGATGGCGGCCAGCGTGTGAGCTTTCCCGGAACCGCGTGGACCGGTAATCATCACCAGGCCGGAGTCCATCTCCAGGACCAGCTTTTTGAAGGCGTCGGGGAGTCCGAGTTCATCGATGGTGGGCGGGGCGGGCGGATTGGTGGCGATCACGATACCCACCGATCCGCGCTGTCGGAAGCAGTTAATACGAAAGCGGGAGAGGCCCGGAACCGAGAAGCTGAAGTCCGTCTGCATATTATTCTCGAACTCGACTTTGAGCTGCTCGCTCATAATCATGTCGGCCACGGCCTGGGTGTCCTGCGGGGACAGCACGTAACCGTCGAGGGGGCTCATATCGGGCCCTTTGCGCATCATGATGGGGCTGCCGGGAACCAGGTGGAGATGGGAGCACTGCCGCTCCACCATGGTCATAAAGAGTTCTTCTACGTTCATGTCCGCTCCGTTTGCTTTCTAAAGAAGAGAGGGTGCTCTTTTCCTCTGGCACCCTCTCGGCTCGTTCGATCTTGGAAAAGGGCTTACCTGCCTTGGGGCACGGGTGCCGGGGTGGCGTTGGCTCCCGGGGTGTTGCCCTGAATCAGGCGATGGAATTCTTCGGGGCTGCTACACTTGGAGATGGCGTCCTCATAGGTAATCAGTCCCTGCTGGTAGAGGTTGCGCAGTGACATATCCAGCGACATCATGCCGTGCTGGGCGCCCGACATAATGGCGTTGGGCAGTTGGTGCGATTTGCCTTCGCGGATAATGTTGCGAATAGCGGGGGTGACCGGCATCAGCTCCATGGCCATCACGCGACCGCCGCCTTTGGCTTTGGGCACGAGAGTTTGACAGAGAATGCCTTCCAGCGTAACCGAGAGCTGCATACGAATCTGCTGCTGCTGGTGAGGCGGGAAAATGTCGATGACGCGGTCGACGGTGGTGGTGGCGCTGTTGGTGTGAAGGGTGGCAAATACGCAGTGACCGGTTTCGGCGGCCGAGATCGCAATGGCCGTCGTCTCCAGGTCTCGCATTTCGCCGATAAGAATCACATCCGGATCCTGTCGAAGAACATGCTTGAGGGCCAACGTAAAGCTGTGGGTGTCAAAGCCCACTTCGCGCTGACTGATTACGCAGTTTTTGTCTTTGTGCAAGAACTCGATGGGGTCTTCGATGGTGACGATGTGGGAGCGGCGATTCTCATTGATGTGGTTAATCATGGCCGCCAGAGTGGTGGACTTGCCGGAGCCGGTCGGTCCGGTTACCAGCACCAGGCCGCGCGGGCGCATGGCCAGGTCCTTCAGGATGGGCGGCATCTTGAGCTCGTCCAGGCTGAGCGGGCGGGCGGGAATCACACGCAAGGCCGAGCCCCAAGAACCACGCTGCAGGTAAATATTGACACGGAAGCGGCTCAAGCCGGGCACCGAGTAGGCCAGGTCCAGCTCTTTTTCGGCCACAAACTTGGCCTTTTGCTCGTCGGTCAAAATACTCTCGATCATCGCGCGCACGCTCTCGGGAGTCAGAATTTCGTAGGTGGCCGGAGTTAACTCGCCGTCGATACGAATCATCGGGGCACTGCCCGTCTTCAAGTGCAGATCGGAAGCCCCTCGCTCGACCATAAGGTGCAGCAAATCGTCGATGGAGAGCATTCCAGATTCGAGAATGCCGTCTTGTGTCAACCCGTCCATTAGAGATCCCTTTCTTTATACCGTCTCGCCTGTTTCTCTTTGCCAGGATGCATAACCTTTTGTTGTTGTGGGGGTTTTTGTCGTGAGACGGGGGGCGAACGCGTGTTTGGGCCTGATTTGGCGCCGTTTGGGCTGCAGGGACTGGAATGGTTTTCAAGAATCGCCGGGTCCATGGATGTGGCTTTTCTGTTGAGCCCGGCCTCGGCCGGTTGGTTGGGGCGAGTGGCTTCGCTGCTCCGGGGATTTCGCAATGTGCCGTTGGTCGTGCGCCACCATGTTGTGGCCCATAAGGCGGTGGTCGAGGTTCGACGCTGGAGCGAGAGCGGCTACGTGCGGCTGGACGAATCGTTGTGGCTGTGTGCGCAAGGGGGGCTCTGGCTGGCGGAGCCGCAGAAGCGGCGCTGGATTCGCCAGCACGTGGGCGAGCAGATTTATGACGAAGTTTTCGCGTTGGTGCGGGTGGCCCGGCCTTCCATGGCGCAGCTCGAGCTGGTTCTCGACCGGCTGATGTCGCAACATGGGGCCGTTTTTTGGGCGGCCTGGTCGGCCTTGTCGGGGGAGCAGCGGGCTCGCCTGGCCCGGGTCGAGCACGGTTGGGACGTGTTGCGGCCGGCGCTGGAGGCTTGTGCGGTGGAGATTCTGCCCGCCTTGTTGTCGGAGGGGGCGCATCCGCGCTCGAGGGCGGCCCTTCTGGATGCGGGGGTGGAAGGCTCCTATGCTCCGCCGGCTGAGGTTTTGCCCTGGTTGCTGCTGCAGGTGGAGTGGAATTTGAGTCCGGGGGTGCTGGGGCTGGCGCGCGCTTCGATTGCACGCTACGGAGGTCAGGCCTGGAGCCTGCGCTCGCATCCCAATGTTGCGGTGCGAAGGCGATTGGTGCAGTTGCTGCCCTCGCGAATGCCATGGGTGGACTGGTTGATGGCCGAGAGCGAGCCGTCGGTGCGCCAGGCCTTACGTTTACGCGTGGAGGCGGACTGCGAGCTGGCTGTGCTGGCGGAGCAATTGCGCTTCGAGAGCGACCCTGCTCGTAAGGGGGCTTTGGGCTGGTTGCTGATGCACTGGTCCAAGCCGGTCGAGTCGCGCCGTATTTTTCAATCGGTGGAGCGAGCTTTGAGCGTACCTCAACGCGAGATCCTGGATCGGCGCCGGCGTGAGGGGCGACGCCGTGTCTGAACTGCTCGCCTGGTACGACCGCGAGCGGCGAGATTTACCCTGGCGACGGACCCGCGACCCCTATGCCATTCTGGTCAGTGAAGTGATGCTGCAGCAGACCCGGGTGGAAGCAGTGATCCCTTATTATCTGCGCTTTATGGAGCGGTTCCCTTCGTGTGATTCGCTGGCTTCCGCCTCTTTGGATTCGGTTTATGAGATGTGGGCGGGGCTGGGCTACTACCGGCGAGCGCGGAATTTGCAGGCGACGGCTCAGGCGGTGGTTTTAGCGGGTGGGTTTCCGGCTTCCTTGAGAGACTTGCCTGGCGTGGGTGAGTATACGGAAGCGGCGCTGGCTTCGATTGCTTTTGGGCGCCCGGCGGTGGCTCTGGACGGGAACGCACTGAGGGTGTGGGCGCGCTATTTTGCTTATGAGGGCGCGGTGCTGACGACGGCGGCGCGGCGGTTTTTTGTGGAGCGGGTGCTGGGGCTGATTCCTGCGGATCGGGCCGGGGATTTTACTCAGGCGGTGATGGAACTGGGGGCGCGCGTGTGTTTGCCGCGCCAGCCTCGTTGTCTGGTGTGCCCATTGCAGTCGGGGTGTCAGGCGCTGGCGCGGGGGCTGACGGGGTCGATTCCGGCGCCGGTGGCGCGGGCTCGACGCCAGAAGGTAGCTCTGTGCGCTTTGCGGATTCGTCGTGGCGACCAGGTGTTGCTGGAGCGGCGCTCGGGGGACCCCTTTCTGGCGGGGCAGTGGGTGACGCCCTGGTTCTTTGAGCCATTTGCCGAGGTTGGACCGGGTTATGTTGAGCGTTTTCCCGGGTCTTCGCCGCGCCGGGTGGGCACGGTGTCCCACGGCGTGACCTTTCGGGATTTGACGGTCGAGGTCTGGGAATGGGAGACGACGCGGGAGACCTGTGAGCCGGAGCAGCGCTGGGCGGGTCCGGATGCGCGCTTGCCCCGGTTGGCTTCGTTGGTCTTAGAAGCCTAGTCCATTTCGTAGGTTTCGATGATGCGGGAGCGCTGCAGATTGCCTTCTTTGCTGAACCAGTAGAGCTTCTTGTGAAAGCGGCGGGGGGTCTCGGGAGTGGGCCGCAACTCCACCCAGGTGATAATGCGCACTGAGCCGCTCAAGTTGGCCAGGGTCGAGGGGTCACTCCACTTGACCCAGTTGGTGCCAAAGTGGGGCGGACGCTTTTTCACCATGGTCTCGCCGAAGCCAAACTGGGCTTGTTCCAGCCAGCGGGTGGCCAGGGCGATTTTCCCGGGTCCGTCGGCCTGCTCCCAGCCGTGGGCCCGCAAAGCCACTCCGCAGGCTTCACCAGGGGTGACCAGTTTATTGTCGACCAGAGCACTGCCGATCAGGCAATCTCCTTTGCCAATGACAAAACCGATCAGGGCCACCTCTGGGAACTCGGCGGGCTTGAGCACACGCACCTGATCGGCTTTGAGCAGCAGCTTTTCGTCGCGGCCGACGTTGATCTTTTCAAGCAGCGCAGGGTCCGGGGGTTCGGGGTCCGCCCAGGTGATGGCGGTGATGGCGGCGGTCAAACAAAAAGCCCACAGAATTTTCTTCACCTGTGGGCTTTTTTGGGCTCTGCGCCTGAATCCTTTTTATCGGTAATGGTAACAGAGACGATAGGTTCCTGGAGGCTCGACTCGGACATAGATTCCCGGTCGAATCGGAAGAATGGGAATCCGGTTGGTGTAGCCGAGGTCGACGGGGTTGACGCGGTTGTTACCGCGCAACTCCATCATCGATATCTGGCCTTCCAGGCTGAGCGTGACGCGGTCTTTGAGCCAGGGGCTTTTGAAGTCCGGGCCGAGAATTTCGGCGGCGGTGGGCGCTTGCTGAGCGATGTTGATGCCCAGCGAGGGGGCGACGCGGTTGGAGCCAACTCCCGGGGTCATCTCATAGGCGGACTTGCCGCCCGGAGTTCCGGGAGCGGGTCCCTGAGGGGTGTAGGACTGCGTTTTTCCGCGGCGGGCGCGGATTTCTTGAATCTTATCTCGGTAGTCGTCGGACACTGCGGGCCCCAATCTTGACAAATACTGATTAGAGGGTAACACGCGAGGGGCGAATTTCCAAGCCTTTTCTTTGCCGAATCGTTAACGGGTTCGACCCTAGGGCTGGACCAGCCGCACCTTGGGCTTGGCGGGAGTTTTGGCTTCGGCTTTTGCCGCCGGGGCGGCTTTCTTAGCCGGAGCCTTCTTCTTGGCGGCGGGTTTCTTGGCGGGCGCCTTTTTTCCACCGTCCGAAGCGGCGCTTTTGGCAGCCGACTTGGCGATAGAGGCGGCGACCTTGGTGGTGGCTGCCGTTTTCTTCTTGGTGGTGGTGGCCTTCTTTGGACTGGCTTTTTGGGCGGGGGCCTTACGGCCGCCTTCTTTGGGTTCGCGCGGTGGGAACTCAAAGGTGTGGCGTCCGTTGGGCTGCATGGTCAGCTTGGCCGTAAAGGGTCGTCCGAATCGGGAGATCAAATCGGGCAGTTCGGGAGTGGAGCCGGTGGTAAAGTAAGCCAGCGCTTCTTCCACCTGAATTTCGCGTTGACACACCAACTTCGGTAAAACCACGCCGATTTTGCGTTTGGGGTGATCGGCCACGCACTTGTTGAGGCAGCGGTAATTGGAAGGAGTCTCGTAAACGGCGCATCCGTCCGGCAGCAATGGACAGGGAGCCAGGGGAACGGCGTTGGGGTCGATGGCGTCTCCCCCACTGCTGCCGTCCCCGCCCTCGGAAACGGTTTCCAGCTGGAACTCGTCGTTGAACTTGAGGCGGGCGGCGTAACCACGACCGGAGCTGGTGAGGAATCCCTCGAGCACGGCCGTCTGGCCGTCTTTCAGAAGCTCACCGACAGTGACTCTTTCGATGTAGCGTCCGCTGCGCTCTTTCCAGATGATAAAAGTGCAGGGGGCTTCTTTGCCGTTGTTGCGTTTGCACGCATAAAAGCGAGACTGCTCGTAGACGTCGGCTTGCTGACATTTGGGACAGCGACCCAGGGGGGGATCGTCTTGAAAAAGCTCTTCATAGGAGAAGGTCTTGGCCCGCTCCACGATGGCCTTGACGTCGCCGAAGACTTCTTCCATGAACTGGTGGCGCTTGCGCTTACCCTGTTCGACTTCTTGCAGATGCATTTCCAGTTCGCCGGTAAGACGAGCACTGGCCAGGCGGTCGATCTTGATGCGCTTGAGCAGATCGATGAGCAAGATGCCTTTGGAAGTAGCCCGCAGCACGCGTTCGGCGCGCCGCGAGTATTGTTTGGAGATGAGGTTCTCGATGATTTCGGCGCGAGTGGCCGGCGTGCCCAGACCCTTGCCCTTCATGGCGTCGGAAACCGCTTCGTCGTCTTTGACTTGCTGGCCGGCGTGCTCCATGAGCGAGAGAATGCGGGCCTCGGTGATACGGGCGGGGGGCTTGGTCTGCTCGGCTTCGGAGCGGACGTCCACGTTGGTGACGGGCGTGGCTTTGGCCTTGCTGGTTTCCGGGGGCATTTCCACGCTGGCGTTCTCGCCTTGCAGGCTTTTGACCAGGGCGGCTTCCACGTCGGCGCTGAGCTGTCCGAGGGCCGGCAGCTTGGTGTCTTCCCCTTCTTTGCCGTAGACCTCATACCAACCGGGGTCATTCAGATAGCGGGAACGCGTGCGAAAATGCTCTTTGCTGACGATGGTGATGCGCTCCACTTCGATCCACACGGCCGGCGGGTAAAAGGCGGCCAGGAAACGTCGCATGACCAGGTCGTAAACGCGGGCGTCGTCGCCGGCCAGCTCGGTGCTGGGCATGTTCTCGGTGGGAATGATGGCGAAGTGATCGCTGACCTTGCTGTCGTCAAAGATCTTTTTCTGGTTCTGCAGCCCGTTCTTGAGCAGATAGCGAGAGGCCTGACCGTAGGCGGTGGTCTGCAGTTTGCCGAGCACGGTCTGCACGTGGGCCACGTAATCGTTGGGCAGGCAGCGCGAGTCGGTTCGCGGATAAGTGAGGACTTTGTGCTGCTCGTAGAGCCTTTGGGCGGCTTGCAGAGTGCGCCGAGCCGAAAAACCGAATTTTCGATTGGCCTCGCGCTGCAGACTGGTCAGGTCAAAGAGGGCGGGAGCGCTTTCGCGCCGGGGTTTGCGGGTCTCCTCGGCCTCGCCCTGCTTGCCTTTGACGGCCTCCAGAATGCGTTCCAGTTCTTTGGCGTCCAGGATCCAGTCGTCTTTTCTAGGCGAATCGGGGCTGGATTCAAACTTCGGATTGAACCAGATACCCGGGTAGGTGTGGCTGGGCGCTTTGAAGTCACCCGTGATGCGCCAATACGGCTCGGGACGGTGGGTGAGCACTTCAATTTCGCGCTCGGCCAGCAGAGCCAGGGTGGGAGTTTGCACGCGACCGGCCGACCAGGCGGTCGTTTCAGTACGGGTCTTCATGCGTCGAGTCAAAGCGCGAGTGGAGTTCATGCCGATCAGCCAGTCGGCTTCGGCGCGGCAGAAGGCAGCGTCGCCCAGTCCATCATAGTCGCTGCCGGGCTTCAATCTGGCGAAACCGTCGCGGATGGCTTCCCGGGTCATAGACTGCAGCCACAGGCGCCAGGTGGGCTTGGTGCATTGGAAGTGCTGAATCAGTTCGCGGAAAATGAGTTCGCCTTCGCGACCGGCGTCGCAGGCGTTGATCACTTTGGTGACGTCGGCTCGCTTGGAAAGTTTGTTGAGCACGCGGATGCGGTCGCTCTGGCCTTCCTTGGGCTTCCAGTCGAAAGATTCGGGCAGGATCGGCAGATCTTCGAGCAGCCAGCGCTTATACTTGGGATCGATCTCTTCAGGTTCTTTTAGTTCCAGGAGATGGCCCACGGCCCAGGAGATGACGAACTGGTCGCTCTCCAGGTGACTTTCGTGATTTTCGCAGCCACCTAAGGCGGCGGCGATATCTCTGGCTACACTCGGCTTTTCGGCCACCACTAAGGCCTTGGACACGGGACCTCCGATAATTTGGGGATTGGCCGGATATTTCCATCCGGTTTGGCGATCCCTGCTTGCTGGAACTCGCCAGGGATCTCTCCGGGTTGTTGACGAACCTGAGGGGCAGCATTTTTCTTTCGAAAGGGTATTGCCTGTGACACTGGCTGTAGACAAACAGATTGACGTTGAGAAAATTTTGGGAGCTGACGCCGAGAACTTACTCGGCCACAAGTGCTCCACCATCCCCCACTCGGCTCTGCATTTGCCGGGCCCCGATTTCGTCGACCGGGTCTGGTCGATCAGCGATCGCCCCATTCAGGTATTGCGCAGTCTGCAAACGCTGTTTGGTGCGGGCCGCTTGAAAAACTCCGGCTATCTCTCGATTCTGCCGGTCGACCAGGGCATCGAGCACACCGCCGGTGCTTCGTTTGCGCCTAATCCGATGTACTTCGATCCGGAGAACATTGTCAAGCTTGCGATTGAGGGCGGTTGCAACGCTGTAGCCTCCACCTACGGTGTGTTGGGCGCGGTAGCCCGAAAGTATGCCCACAAGATTCCATTCATCGTGAAGATCAACCACAACGAGCTGATGACTTATCCCAACAGTTTCGATCAGGTGATGTTCGGCAGCGTCAAGGAAGCCTGGAATATGGGCGCGGTGGCCGTGGGCGCCACCATTTACTTCGGCTCGGAGGAGTCGCGCCGGCAGATCGTGGAAATTGCCGAGGCTTTTGAGTATGCCCACGAGCTGGGCATGGCCACGGTGCTGTGGTGCTACGCTCGCAACGACGCCTTCAAGAAGGACGGCAAGGACTACCACGTGGCCGCCGACTTGACCGGTCAGGCCAACCACCTGGGCGTGACCATTCAGGCCGACATCATCAAGCAGAAACTGGCCGAGAACAATGGCGGCTTCGAGGCTGTCAAGTTCGCCAAGACCAACAAGAAGATGTATACGGACCTGTCCACCGACCATCCCATCGACCTGTGTCGCTACCAGGTAGCCAATTGCTACATGGGACGCGCCGGGCTGATCAACTCGGGCGGCGAGTCCAAGGGGGCCGGCGACCTGGAGCAGGCGGTCAAAACGGCTGTTATCAATAAGCGGGCGGGAGGCACGGGCCTGATTTCAGGTCGCAAGGCCTTCCAGCGTCCGATGCAAGAGGGCGTGGCTCTGCTGAACGCCATTCAAGACGTCTACCTGGACGAGAAAGTCACCATCGCCTGAAGAGGGGCCCCCTTCGGGGGGCTTTTCTTCTTGGAAAGATCCCCTTTGCTGCGCTTTGAAAACGTAACCAAGAATTACTGGGAAGGCTCGGTGGAACGCCAGGTGCTTCGCGGCGCCAGTCTTGAGCTGGCCACCGGATCGTTTACCGCCCTTTTGGGCCGCAGCGGCACGGGAAAATCAACCCTCTTGAATCTAGCCGCCGGGTTGGATCGGGTGGATTCGGGCCAGGTCTTTTGTGATGAGATCGAATTGACGGCGCTGTCGGAGCGAGACTTTACCCTGTTCCGCCGGCGCCAACTCGGCTTCATCTTTCAGTTTTTTCACCTCTTTCCCACTCTGACGGTGGCTGAGAACCTGGGCCTGGTGCTGGAGCTTTCCGGACGTAGCGGCGACATCGACGAAATGTTACGCCGAGTCGGACTCTGGGATCGCCGGCAGTCCTATCCGGACAAGTTGTCGGGAGGCGAGCAGCAGCGGGTAGCGGTGGCCCGGGCGCTGGTGCATCAGCCGCGATTGGTGCTGGCCGACGAGCCGACCGGCAACCTGGACCAGGAAAACGGTCAGACGGTTTTGGATTTGCTGCGAAATCGCGACGCTTCCGTGACTTTGCTGGTGGCCACTCATTCGCAGGAAGTGGCGTCGGCCGCCGACCAGGTCGTGCGCATCGTCGACGGGCAACTTGTGGTCCAATGAGGTCGCTTATCGGTTCCTTGCTCTTCCTATTGCTGGTTCCGTTGCTGGCCGAGTGGTTTCAGCGCACCTGGGCCCCGACCGGGCCGGCCCAGCCGTCTTTGAGCGTGACCGACCTTCTGAAAGGCGGCGAGGGCTTCGCCAATCCAAAACCTGGGCGCCGCTTCGAATTTCCGCGGGACCACGGTCCGCACGACGAGTTTCTCAGCGAATGGTGGTATTTCACCGGGAATTTGGGGGACTTCGGCTACGAACTGACGCTCTTCCGCCAGGCCACCGAGAACCCCGTGGACCGGCTGATTCCGCGAACCTCGAGCTGGGCTTCCAAGCATTCCATGATGGGCCATTTCGCCATTTCCGATTTGCGCGCCCAGAAGTTCTATCGCTTCGAAAGGCTGTCGCGAGCGGCTTTGGGGATGGCCGGGGCGAAATTGGGACCTAAAGTCGCCTGGATAGAAGATTGGACCATCGAGATGCCCGCCCCCGAACGCTTCGACCTGCGAGCGGCGGCCGAGGGTTGCTCCCTCAAGCTATCCATGGAGAGCCTGAAGGCCCCTGTGCTTCAGGGCGAGGACGGCTACAGTCGCAAGGGGGACAAACCCGAGCAATCGTCTTATTACTACTCTTTAACGCGTTTAAAGACACAAGGGGAGATTCAGGTCCCGTCAGGCCGCTACCCGGTGCGAGGAAGTTCCTGGATGGACAGAGAGTGGAGCACGCAGCCTCTCGGCAAGGAGATGGACGGCTGGGACTGGTTCGCGCTCCAGCTGGAGGATGGCAGTGAGCTGATGTTCTACCAGCTTCGCGACAAGCAAGGGCGCTCCAGCGTCTGGAGCGCCGGCAGCTGGGTGGCCGCCGATGGCAAGGTCACCCGCCTCAAACGCGACGACCTGACTCTGGAGGTTACCTCTTACTGGCAGAGCCCGGTGGATGGAAGCGAATATCCGGCCGGCTGGAAAATCCGCGTATTGGGGCGTCAGCTGGTCGTAAAGCCACGTCTGGCCGATCAAGAAATGACAGGGGCAGTTCGCTATTGGGAGGGAGCCGTGGAGATCGAGGGCGGCGGAAGCGGCTACGTGGAAATGGTGGGCTACGCCAAATAGAAAAAGCCCGCTTGGTAGCGGGCTTTTTATGGCGTTCCCGGAGGGACTCGAACCCCCAACCTTCTGGTCCGTAGCCAGACGCTCTATCCATTAAGCTACGGGAACTCTGCGGAGTGTTTATCACATTCACAAAGGGGTGTCAAGGTTATCCCGGCAGAGTGCAAGAAAGCAGTGAAAGTGAGTGAGACCCCTAGTGAGCCCGATTTCAGCGATGAGTCCCGGAAACGTCAGCGCCGTTGGCTGCGCGTCCTGTTGCTGGCCTCGTTAGCGATTTTGCTGATCGCGGTAGGCGCCGAACTGCCCGAGCGAGGGGAGCCGTCACGCCGCCCCAACCCGGCCATCACGGCCGGACCCGATGACCAGTTCATCGCTCCCGGGGAGCGAGTGGGCTTTCTTCGCCTGGGACTGCACATTTCTGCGGTAGAGCAGCGCCTGGGTCGGGGTAAGGCCAAGCCCACTCAGTCGGCAGTGCTCTATCGATTTGACAAAGCCGGGGTGACCTGCGGAGTGCAGCATAGCCAGGTAGCTTACGTATTGGTCACCAATCCGGCGCTGCATACTCCCGCCGGTATCGCGGTCGGCAGCGACGCGGACCTGGTGGTTCGCGAGCTGGGCGATGACTACGAGTATGAACCGCTGGAGAAGCCACCGGCCACTCCCAACGGGCCCAAACCCAACGCCTTCACTTTGCACTATTGGAAAGACGGCATCCACATCAATATGAACGGCGACAAGGTCGAATCCATCCTGATCATGAGCCCGACCACCAATTGACCTTCCAGCCATGGTTTGCCAACGCGCACGCCCAGACGTTGCTCGGGTCGTTGGTGCGGGCGCTGCAAAAACCAATTCGTGGGCAGACCCTATTTCTGAAAACGCCTGATGGAGACGAGCTGCCCTGCTTATGGTGTGATCGTCCCGGGCCTCTGGTGGTGGTGGTGGTGCATGGGGTGGGCGGCAATCATACGGCTCGCGAGGGGGTCAGTCTCGGCCGCCGGTGGCTCTGGCGCGGCCTGGGACAGGTCTTGCTGTTAAGTCTACGCGGGGCCTACTCCCCCCCTCTGCGGCCTCAACTCTATCACGGTGGTTGCAGTGAGGAACTCGATACCGTCTACGCCTGGATACGCCAACAGGCGCCCAATAGTCGAGTGGTGATGGTGGGCTACTCCCTGGGGGCCAATATCGTCGTCAAGTGGCTGGCCCAAACCGACCAGAACCTGGACGGTCTGGCGGGCGCAGTGACCGTCTCCAATCCGTGGGATTTGCAGGCCTGTTGTGAGCATCTGGAGAGCAACTGGGCAGGCCGGGTCTACCGCCGTATCATGCTGCGCACCTTGCGACAGCGAGGCCTGGCGGCGGCAGCCCGCTTTCCCGAAGCCTTGTGTGCTCAAAGCATCCGCCGGAGCCTGACTTTCCGCGACTACGACGATATCGTCACGGCGCGCGTCCACGGTTTCGCCAACGCCGAGGACTACTATGGAAAGAGCAGTTGCAAACAGTTTTTGCCGGGAGTTCGTTCGCCACTGGTTTGCCTGGACGCGATGGATGACCCCTTCCTACCGGCCGGGACCCTGCCGACCAGAGCCCCGCAGAGCGTGCGCTTCGAGCGCCCGGCTCACGGGGGCCACCTGGGATTCCTGGGGCCATGGGGGCGGTTGTGGATGGAGGATTTTATCGTGGACTGTGCCGCTGGTTGGTACTAGCGACCCCGGTCGAGAATGGTTACTTTTACGTGGCGGTAGCCCCACTGGTAACATTCACCGAGGCTGGGAAACCAGACATCAATTTTGTTGCCGTTGATGGCGCCACCGGTATCGCGGGCGGTGGCATAACCGTAACCTTCGATATAGAGCCTGGTGCCCAGGGGGATAACCCTTGGGTCGACAGCCACTGTCCCTCGGCCTACGGCCGTGCCGCTGGCCGTGCGGCCTCTCAGGCAATAAGCGGTCGAGCCGCATACAAGGGTTCGCCCTCCCTGGGGGGGCAACTGAAGACTCGGATTGAGACGACCGCTACGGGCCGCCAGGCTGCGCCGCCGATGCAGTTCCGCTTTCTTGTGGACGGCGGGGATGATGGTGGAATCTGATTGATGCAGACTCGCTTCCGAACCTTCCGTGACGTAAGTGTGCTCGGGTTCGGCGAAAACGGCGCCGCTGAGAAAAAGGGCGCCTAATAGGACGAGAGATTTGCAATGTTGCAAGGCTCGAGGTTCCTTTCTGGTGATCCTCGGGTCCGCAACCCAAAAGTCGAAGCTTAAGGATTACTGGGCAGCTTCCGCTACCTCGACCGCTGGGGTCGCACTTTCTTCCTCCTGTAGCTTCTCCTGCCGAACAGGTGTGGGGGTATCCCCTACCTTCTGATCCCATCGTTCCAATCGGGAGATGTAGAAATTGACCAGAACCCGCAGAATCGCGGCCAGGGGCATCGAAAAAAACATGCCCATCACACCACCCAATTCGGCACCTGCGCCGAGTGCGATCATGACCACCAACGGAGGCAGACCCACCGACTGACCAATGATGGCCGGCACAATGATATGGCCCTCGGTCCAGTGCACCACCTCCATCATGACGACGACAAAAATGGCGAAAAGAATTCCTTTATAGCCCAGCGCGATGAGGAAGGCAGGCACCATTCCCAAGGCCACACCTACATAGGGAATGATATCGACCACGCCGGCAAAGACGCCGATGAGAATGCCGTAGGGGACGCCCATGATGGTAAGCAACAGCGCAATCGAAACGCCAATGGTCAGACACACCAGTAACTGGCCACGAATATAGTTACCCAGCACATTGTCAATCTGGGTCAGTAAATCCTCGACATCGCCCTTCCAACTGCGTGGAAAAAGCATCAGGAAGCCGTCGCGATATCGATTCGCGTCCATCAGGATGTAAAAAGTGAAGAGAGGCACCAGTAAGGTTGTAGCGATGCCGGTGAAAGCCGCTTTGGCGCCAGCGAAGACCCCGGCGAAGGTGGTGCCCAGCCAGTCCGGGGGATTGTTCTGCAGTTCCCGAGCCAGACTCTCGAGTTGAACGGACTCGGGCTCGATTTTGGACAACGGCTCCTGCAGGAAGTTGGGGGCATTGGTCTGGGCGTAAAGCAGCCAGTTGTCGATAGTGTGCTGCATATTGCCGGCATAAGCGGTCAAGTTACCCATAAAGCCGATGAATTGGACCTGGATGGCCGGAATGACATAGGCCAGCGCCACCACTGCAGCCAGCGCGCACAAAGCGTAGACCAGGCTGATAGCGGCAATGCGCGGCATTCTACGGCGGCGGTGCAGATAGGTAACAGCCGGCGAGATCACATAGGCCAGCAGCGTCGACACACAGGTAATAATCGCCACAAGGTGGACCGCTTTGACCAGGCTAAGCAGCAGCCACCCCGCCAACGCCAGGCAAAGCAGTAACCAAAAGATCAAAGCCCTGCGGCCGAGCGTCAGGGCTAGTCGGAGTACCTGAGTCTTGAGAGCTTCGTTGTCCAAACCAGGTTACTGACCCATGGGCATGACTTGTTGGGCTTCGATAAACCCTTGCGGATTGGTGGTGCCGCTGATCATGACGGTCTGTCCTTCCCTGAGCATGGGCATTTGAGACTGAGGGTTGACGATAACGTTCTGAGGGATCTGGCTGCCCATCGACTGCACAACCAGACTACGCGTAGCCGGGTCGCAACGAATCACGGTGGCCTGCATCTGGATGGGCTGTCCCATGGTCATCTGGCTGTTCATGCCGGGAAACATCGGGCCGCCCTGCTCCTGGACGCTATTTTCGTCGCTACCGTTAATGAGGCTCTCCAGCCCTGGCGTCTGAGTGTTCATCGCGTAGGGGTTCATACCGGGCTGGTTCATCATCATCGGGTTGGCGCCATTCATGCCGGGGTTCATGGATGGGTTGGAAGGCATGGTCGGATAGGCATTTGGGTAAGTGTTCTGCATTCCCGGCTGCATCGGAATCTGCTGGGGACCTCCCTGCTGCTGCATCATCTGCTGTTGCTGGGCCGCGTAGGCCTCTCGCTGCTGCTGGTAGGGGTCCGATGCCGCCGGTTGCTCCACGGGCCGACTGCCGGTTTGGTTTTGCGAAGGGGGCGGCGGAACCGGTCCCATTTGAAACCCCGGGGTGCCCTTGTTGACACTGGCGACGCCGGGATCCTGAGCCTTGGCGGCCAGGATGTTGGGAATATTTTCCTGATTCTGGTGCGGAAAGCCGCCATTGATGGCAAACGCGCCTACGTTCTGAGTTTTGCCCACCTGGGGCGCGTTCGGCGGCTTACCGCCGACACCGCCAGGACCGACCATGTCGCCCATCTTGGTGTAGTAGGGACTGGGTGCGGCGGTCGAGACATACTTGGAGGAAGAGCCCCAGTCGCTGAGCAGGTCGACTTTCAGAGGCTTATCTGTCATGGAGCCAACCACTCGCAGCATGACTTTCGCACCCTTGGGAATGGAGCCGAGGGTACGATTGCTTCCCATCCATTCGCAATGCGAGCCCGGCTGAAGTTCCGCGCGCCACATGGTGCCGGTTTCCGATTTGATGACGACCTGGTTGCCCGAAGCCGACTCAAGGGTGCCGGCCACGGTCGGTCTCACGATGTCCGCCAGCGCGCCCAGGGCGCAGGTCAGTCCAAGCGTGAGAGTGAGGGCGGTCTTGCGCATGAGAATTCCTCCGTGTGCTGCGAATAAGGCTCTCTGTCGCCCTTGGGCGAATCTTATTCTTGGAAAAGTCAAACAGGGGGCGATTTTTATGGAATCGCCCCCTGTTTAGTTAGTCACTGGGCCGGCGGGGCCTGCTGGCCGGGTGGTGGGAATTGCGTACCGCAGTTGTAGCAGAAGCGCGCCCCCGGCTGATTGGGCGCCTGGCACTGCGGACAGGGTTGTGGCGGGGCCTGGGGTGGAGCGCCGCCCTGAGGCGGGTAACCTGGCGGGCCCTGGGGTGGATAGCCGTGCTGGCCTTGAGGCGGGTAGCCAGGCTGGGGAGGGTAACCCGGCGGCGGATAACCGTAACCGGGAGGCGGGTAGCCGTATCCGGGTGGCGGATAGCCCATCTGCTGGCCCATCATCTGACCCATTCCCATGCCCGCGCCCATCTGCATAGCCATCCCCCCTCCACCGGGGTTCTTAGCCATTTCCACCATGGCGTTGGCTGCCTGGTATTGCATGTAGTTGCCGACTCCCAAAGCCCCCATCTTGGCGCGCAGCCGGAAGGCTTCCTGAATTTCTTCCGGGACGGAGACGTCCTGGATGAAGAAGTCGATCAGCTCGATGCCGAACTTGCCGAAGTCATTGCGCACTTTGATTTTCATAGCCGAAGCCAGTTCCTGAAGCTCGGAACGAATC
>JALHOV010000031.1:0-8011 GCA_022842865.1 Vulcanimicrobiota bacterium
CGAGTCGTCGATGTTGCCATAGCAGGCTACCAGAGGAGCCCAGGCTTTCAGGCCGTCGCTCACCTGAAAGCTGCCGATGTCCCCCGCATGCCAGATCTCGTCGCAGTCCCCCAAGATCGAATGCCAGCCCGGGTCAAAGTGTCCGTGGGTATCGTAAAGCAGCCCTATCTTCAGGACTCGCTACGCTCCTGGCGCTGATCAGCCAGCAGGCGCAAACGACGCAAGCGATAGGCGTGAAAAGCGGTGGTGCCCACGTCGGAGACCAGGGCGGCGTTGACTCCGGCCCCGATGACGGCCCCGACGATCATCAAGGTTTGGGCCAGTTTTCGCTGGACCAGCCGGCTGCTCAGCTGGCGCGACAGGGTCTGCAGGCTCTTGGCTACGACCGTGCGCTCTAGATCCTTCACGGGCGCGCCGCGTCGCAGCATGTCGTCCATCGACTCAATATCCAGCATGCCCTTGCGCTTGTTGCCACTCTCCAGATAGTGGCCGATATCGACCACTTTCAGGACCAGATCCCTCTCTTCTTCGGAGTCGGCGGGGAAACCGTAGCAACACGCGATTTCTTCCACGCAGCGAAAGACCAGAAAATAGAGGGAAGGGATGTCGGCCACCAGTCCGGGTAGGCCGGCCGCTCCGGTGACTCCGCCCTGGATCAGAGCGAGTTGGCGATGGGCCGAAAGCACTTTGACGGCCGCCTTGTCCAACACGTTAAGAGGTTGGCGCGCCAGGTTGCGGCTGTCGCTTACATCCAGGCCGACTTTTTGAGAAATGCTGTCATAGATGGACTGGCGCCGCACGGTATCCCGGGAGTGGTCGCGGACTTGCAGCAGAACCTGGTAAAGGGCCTGGCTGATGCGCTCTTTGAGCCCCTCTGGCACCATCTTGTAGGCGAAGTCCACGGGCTTGCCAAGCAAGCCCATACTCTTGCCAAGAAGGCCTTCGGGAGCCTGTATCCAGTCCTGGGTCTGCTGGTACTGCTTCCGCTCTTCTTCGTCGAGCTGGCAAAGCCAAGAATCGCCCATCCTAGCAGTTGGTCGCCCGCAAGCGGGCTCCACTCCTGAGAAAGGTCAAGGGGCGATGGGTGGCACAACCAGTTGAACGGCCGAGCTTTGCAGGCTCTAACGTAATTTGGCCTCCATCACGGGCTTCATTTCACCGCTCAAGTCTTCTTTGCCATCGGTATGCTGATAGAGCACAATTTTGCTCCACTTGGCGCCCAGCGGCTCGGTCAAGCGCAAGGTGAATTTTGCTTCTCCCACCGCACTGGTGCGCAGCGTCGGTTCCTCACCCAGAGTTTGCTTATCGGCGCCGTTTTCGAAATAGACGGTGTAAAAATTCTCTGGGGACAGATGATTGGCCCCCATCGTCAAGGCGTCGGCGCTGATACGCACCCAACCGTAGGTATGAGTGTCTTTCTCATCCAGCGGGAGCATCTTGATTTTACGGACCGTCTCGCCGGCCGTATCAGGCTCCTGACCGGCGCCGCCCAGAGCCTGGACCGGCGTAAAATTCATCAGCAAGGCCGCGGCGGCCGCCGAAAGTGCGAGGAACCAGCGAGTTTTCATGACACTCCTACAAACGAGACTATTGACCCCTGAGTCTTTTTCAATTGACGCGAACACCCTCCTGCAGGCCTTTTCAAGGGGCCGAAGGGGGCAGGGGCGAACGCGGTCTGCTTTGGAGGGTCTGTCGTGCGAATCTTGTTAGTGGAAGACGATGAAACCGCGCTGGAGGTGTTCCGCGAGGCACTGACCGAGTACGAGTATGAAGTAGTCACCGCCCGCAACGGCGAGGATGCCCTGCAAAAAGCCCGTCAGCAGTCCTTCGACCTCGTCGTCACCGACATTCGCATGCCCGGCACCGATGGCTTGCAAGCGCTGGAAGAAGTCAAGGCCCTCAATCCGGACACTAAGAGCATCGTGGTCACCGGCTATGCCTCCGAAGCCGAAACCCTCAAAGCCATGCAGATCGGCGTGGGCGAATACTTAAAGAAGCCGTTTCGCCTCTCGGAATTGCTTCAGGCCGTCAAGCGCCAGCTCGAGCGTACCAAGGTCGACGAACGCGAACGCTCCCGTGAGCGTTCCCTGCGAGCAACGCTTATGTGGGCGCTCAAGATGTTCCTGGGGGAAAGCCGGCTGACGCGCGCTTCCTGGGTGCAAGAATCCGGTAAATGGGCCATCACGCTGGGACGCCAGCTTGGTCTGCCCGAAGAGGAGGTTGAATCTCTCAGCCTGGCCACCATTTTGTTCGCTCTGAACAAGACGGCGCCCGACGCGTTGCCGGCTTTTGTCACTTCCGCTTTGCCGGATTCGGTCAAGGCTTTATTGGAACTGGGTGTCGAGGCCAACGTCAATCCGGAGGCTCGGCAGGTGATGGAGGCCGCCCAGCGCCTGGCTCAATCCAGCGTTGCTCCGGAGCAAGCCCGTGAAGGTTCCGATGACTATGCTTCGCGACGAGGCATGCTGCACGTGGCACTTTCTCTGGAGGCGGCGGGCGACTGGGAAAACGCCTCGGTGGCCCTGGCCGAACTTTCCCAGTCGGGTGTCAACCGTGAAGCGGTGCTGGCTTCCTTGGGCGCGGCCCGAGTCGCCTGGAAGTCCGGCAAAGCCGATCAGGCTCGCGATGTCGCTCGCCAGGCCTACACCCTGGCGCGTTCGGTCGGACCCATGGCTCAGGCGGAGGTGGTTGTCGAAGCCGGCATTCTGCTGGCTCTGGTCAAGGCCGACGAAGCCCGCGGTTGGCTCGCCGAAGGCAAGAAGATTTGTGAAGGGCTGGGGATGTCTACTCGGGTTAGCCTGGCAGCCCTGGCTGAAGCTCTGTTTTTCGAGGCCGCTCCCTTGCCGGCCAGTCTGCGCGAAGCCCATCTGGCTTTGACGCCGCGGGACCTGGTCGAGCAGGGCTACTGGTTGCTACCCGCCATGGTGCATTCCAACGCGGCTCGCAGCTGCCAGGAAATTTACTCGCTGTTGACGGCGCTGGTTTCCAGCTCTCCGGGGCGCGCCCAGCGCTTCTTGCGCGACCCCAAGGTGCAGCCTTTGGTGAAAGAACTTTGCCAGCGCAACAGCGATGCGGAATTCCTCAAAGCGATGGGCTATCAGGACGCTGGCGGTGAAAAAAGCGCCGAACTGGCCACCTTGCCGGTAGGACACAGCCTGCGTCTTTTTGGTCTGGGCAAAATGGAATTTTTCGTGGATGGGCGGCCCCTGGCCGAGGCCGCCTGGAAACGCAATCAGAAAGCCAAGCTATTGCTCTTCCGTCTGGCCCTGGATCCCCAGCGCAGCTACACCGACGAGGTTCTGATCGAAGAGCTTTGGCCCGGCCAAGAGCACGCCAATAAGGCCAATCTCAACGCCTTGCGGGCCACCTTGCGTTCGGCCCTGCGTGGTGGCGAGGCGGGTGATGGATTCGAGTTCATCGTGCGCGAGGGCAAAGGCACGCGCATCCACCCTGAATGCAAGGTGGTGCTCGATGCTCGCGACTTGCAGGACGCGGTCCAGCGAGCCCGCCAATCCAAGGGGGAACCCTTTGAGCGCTTGCATCTCTCCAAGGTTGTTGAGCTGTATTCGGGGCCTTTTCTGGAAGCTTGTTATCTGGAGTGGGCCGTCTCGACCCGCAACGGACTGGAGCAGTCGGTGTTGGAGTCGTTGAACCGCCTGTGCCAGTTGGCCGAGGAGGGACAAAATCATGACCAGGTGCTGGAATGTTCCACCCGCATTCTGCAACTGGACCGATGCAACCAGGAGGCTTATCGCGTGGGTATGCAGGCCTATCTGAACAGCGGCAGGCCGGAGCAGGCGGTGCGTCTCTTTGAACGCGGTCAGCGCTTGCTCAAGAGCGAACTCGAGATGGAGCCGAGCATCGAATTGTTGTCACTTTATCACAGGGCCAAGCTCAGTCTCTAACAGGCCGTTGGAGCCGAAGCGGTGAAGTAACGACGGCCCATGACTTCGCAAGCTCGGATTCTCGTCTTGGAAGACGATTCCATCATGCTGGAATTGCTTTGCGAGGCCTTGGAAGGCGCCGGCTACGAAGCACGTGGAGCGGGTCGCCCGGAGTTGGCCGTGGAAATGTCGAGGAAGATCCCCTTTGACCTGGTTATTTCCGACATTCGTATGGCCGGTCCCACCGATGGACTGGGCGCCATCGCCGGTATCAAAAAGTTCCAACCGAGCGTGAAAGTGGTGATGATCACCGGTTATGCCAGCGACGATTGCCCGCGCAGGGCCATCGAGTTGCAGGTCGATGACTATGTGCAAAAGCCATTTCGCGTCCCAGCCATGCTCGACGTGGTGAGGCGCACTCTCAACCGTCGCAGCGGGATCCTGGCCCCGTTGCTGGGCTTGCGTAATCTCTTGACAGCTCCTTTGCGCATGATGGGTCAGTCCAATACAAGGCGGGTGGCTCAGCTGGTGGTCCTATTGGAGCAGGAAAAACAGAAAGTGCTGCAGGGCTTTTTTGTGGCGTTGCGCTCCAAGTCAATCAGCAAATCGGCTGCTCTGGATACCTGGGACCAGTTGGAGCGATTGGAGCAGATGTCGGCCCGTCTGACCGACCAGCCAACTGAAGCGGCCGTCCAGACGGTAGGTTCCGCCTACCGTAAGATTTATGAGCGAATCGGATACTACGAAAAGACTGGCCACGTGGCCAGTGCTGCCCCCCGCCAACCCGGACAGGTATCGCGACCCGGCTTCGGCGTGGTAATGGACAGGGTCCAGGCCGGGCAGGTGGGCCTGGAGGAACTGGTCCAGTTGTTAGTGGTTCGTCAGGAACCGAGGCGCCAGGGAGAACTAAGCGCCCCCGTCCAGGAGCTTTATCGGGGGCTAACGGGTTGAAGCGTTATTTTTACTCGGCACAAAGTGTCGAGCGGGGCTCGCTGGTCAGCGGAACCGTCGAAGCTTCCAACGAACAGGATGCCCGTCTGATCCTGTCCAAGCGCGGCCTGGAGTGGGCGCAACTGCGCCCCGACCGAGACTTGAACTCCTGGATTACCCGCCTGCGCTTGCTGGCCCCGCCCAGGCTGCTCGACCTGGCCCTGGGCACCCGCCAATTGGCCGTGATGTTGAACTCGGGGCTCGACGTGGTGCGCTCCCTGGATGTGCTTCAGATGGCCGATTACGGTCCTCGACTAAACCTGGCCTGGAGCGACTTATCCAACAGCGTCAACAAAGGGTTTTCCTTGAGCCGGGGCATGGGTCGCCATCCCGGCGTCTTTTCTCCCGTCTTCATCGGTCTGGTCAAGGCCGGCGAGACCAGCGGAAGCCTGGTGGCCAATCTCAACTCGCTGGCTGACCATCTGGAACGTGAGCTTCGATTACGCCAGAAGCTGAGCTCGGCGCTGGTTTATCCCGCCTTCGTTTTCTTGATTTGCTGCCTGGCTGTGCTGTTGCTGACGCAGAAAGTGCTGCCCACCTTGATCAACGGCGTCTTCAAGGAAACCGGCACGGAACTTCCGTGGATCACTCAGAGCGTGGTTTGGGTGGGCAATCTGCTGAATTCGACCTGGTTTTATCATATTGTGCTCCCGGCCGCGCTTTTTGGTCTGCTCTTCTCTCTTCATTATGCCCGCACGCCGGGCGGACGCTATCGCACCCAATGGATTCTCAAGCGCATCCCGGGCGTGAATCTGGTCTTGCGGGCCGCTTGCGCCGCCCGTTTCAGTCGCACGATGGGAGCTCTCAGCGCCTGTGGCATCGGCCTGGTGCACAGTTTGGAACTGACCGATATGGTGCTTTCCGATTATGAGACTTCCAGAGCCATCGACCGGATCGTCGCGGGGGTGGAGGAGGGCGAGTCGTTTACGGAACTGCTGCGCCAGAGCGAAGCTTTCCCGGCTATCGTGGTTGGCTTCACCGAACTCGGCGAGGAGACCGGCCAACTGAGTAGCGCCTACAAGCACCTGGCTGAGATGCTCGAGGAAGAGATCGATTTGCTCTTGAATACTCTTATGTCTGCGCTGGAGCCATTGATGATTGGCGTGATGGGAGGGATCGTGGGTTACGTAGTCATCGCGATGTTCTTACCACTCTATCAGATGTTGAACGGGGTGTAAGCCATGAAACCGGTTAGACGATACAAGGGATTTGTTCTGGCGGCGGTGTTCTTTATCATGGTGGTGATCATTTTGTTGATCGCCTCGTTGTTTCGCCTGGTTCCTCAGGAGGTGCGCTGGACTGGCGACCACCGACGGGAGACTTTTGCTTACTATGCCTGCACCGGCGGGGTGAAGCACGCCCTTTCTTACTTGCGTCGAGTGCGCACGGGCGCTGCCGGTGAGACGGACCCCTTCAAACGTACGGGAGGTTCTGATCCCTATGAGGTGACTCAGGTCAGCCGGCCCGACCGGGGACCATTGCGCCTGCTACCGTCTGCCGACAACGGACAGCCCATGGATACCTACTTCCCGGCCAATATTCCGGCCTTGCATAGCCGGCCGGGGCGGGTGCGCCTGGGCGAAGATTGGAGGGCGGAAGTTTGGGTCTTTCCCGACAAGAACACCAGCCCGCACCCTTTCCTGGCGGGTAGGGCGGGCCGACTGCCCCCTTGCTACACCATCGTCTCAGCGGCCTTTCGCGATATCAACGGCAACGGGCTCTGCGATACTTCAGCCGGCGAAAACTACGTGCTGCGGGCCGAGAGTTCCCTGGTGGAGCGCACTTTCGCGCGCTACGCCTACTTTGTGGATCTGTGGAAAGACGAGGGGGCTGACACCACCGCCTTACGGGTTCAGAATTCCCTGTCTACGCCGATCTTTGCAGGGCCGGTGCATTCCAACGATACACCCGTAATCCAGGTGCCCGGCGGGCTGAGCTTTTGGCAGGAATCAGGGTTTCCGGCGCCCTTTGGAGCCGAGCTTTCCTTCGCCGGCGATACAATTGCGCCGCTGAAGGCCCCTGATAGTCACGACGGTGTTGCCTATCTTGGAGGAAACTTCCGAGGCAATTCTCCCCCATTCCGCCCCTACGAAGGCGCGGCGGCTCCTTTTCAGGCCAATGAGGCTCGCTACAAGCGCCTCTTTCGCAACGGGCAGGGGGCGATTCAGCGCACCTCGCGACTCGAGCTCCCTGACGACTGGTCAAGATTGGCGGCCGCCGCCTGGGGGGCCGAGGCGGGTCGCGAAGTCGATGTAGAAACCGCTCCCAGAAACGAAGTGTTCGTGAACACGGAGGATCTTGGCATCGTTTCCACCGGAGCGCTCCGTGAGCTTCGCCTGGACATCGTGGACAACACCGGCAGGTCCACCGTGTTCAACAACGATTTGGAGGTCACCAGCACCGCCTCGGCAGGTCATCAGGTGGTCAACCTGCAGCAACTGAAAGAAGTCACCTATATTACGCAAGAAACCGTGACTCGAGAGGTCAACGTCACCGAAACGGGGCCCTACACCATGGAGACCACCCTTGTTTCGGATACTCCAGAGCCCGGCTATTCGCCTCAGGACTACTCGGCCACCATTGGCACCACTACGGCGGAGGTGGAGCGCTATGTGGTCACCGGCTACGAGACGGTGGTTGATCCCCCTGGCGGGGGAGGAGCGGGTCCCGCCAACGCGGGTGGGGGAGGCAATGTGTTGATTCCAAAATATGCGTCGGCCACCGTAACGATCGACGTGCCCATTTTGGAGCAGCGGACGCGATACGTTCAGGTCACCACCGTCACCGGGGACGGGCCCCACAGTGTGGCCAGCTCCACCACCGGTCTGGAAGACGTCACCCATCATTATGCACCACAAGATGCGGTTATCGCGGCTGTGGATACTCCGGTGCGCTTTCCCGTCAACTATTTTCTGCCTCGCCGGCTTTCCGATCAGCCTCCTCAGGATCAATTCCCGATTTTTAATGGCACCACCGATACCCTGGATATCCTCGTGCCCAAGGGGAAATCCCTGGTGGTGGAGCAGGACCGCAAGACCGGACGGACTTTCGATTACAAGATTCTCGATGGTGCTCCCAGTGGTGTGGTGGGGGTCGGCGGCACCATCCACTCTCTGCGCGGAGTCAATCGGGGAGCC
>JALHOV010000031.1:8021-27212 GCA_022842865.1 Vulcanimicrobiota bacterium
ACAGATCCCGATACCCCGCGTCTCGCTCCCACCGCGTTGGCCAATGTGACCCTGACAGATCACTTGCTGCAGTTCAATACACCGATGGGCAATCTTCCGACCAGTGGCGATCATGCGCTGGGAGTCATAGGCGCCAACATCAGCTTGAACTCGAGCAGCGGTCTGGTCAGCCGGCACACCAGTGCCGACCGTCCCCTCTATCTTTATGCTTCGATTTTTGCCGCCC
Organism: Vulcanimicrobiota bacterium; assembly: GCA_022842865.1. Classification (GTDB taxonomy): domain Bacteria; phylum Vulcanimicrobiota; class Xenobia; order Xenobiales; family JADMJV01; genus JADMJV01. The sequence continues at coordinate 8,248 of JALHOV010000031.1, forward strand.
AGGGCAGCTTCGCTTCGATCAACCTTTCCCCACCACCCTTAGGCGAAGTGCGCATCGTGGGCGGAGTCCTGCAGAAAGTCATCGGGCCCCTGATCACTGGCGGCCGAGGCTGGTCGAGTGGCTATCTGTATGACAACTTCCTGAGGATCAACCCCCCGCCGATTTTTCCGCCAGATGGTCGCTTTGATGTCACCTTCTACCGGATTACCGCCCCGTGAGGTCACGTCGCCTGGGGCTTAGCGTGGTCGAAATCCTGGTGGCGATGGTTCTGCTAGCCACCGGAGTCATCTTCGCTCTGAGCGCCGTCTCCTACGCTACCAAAGCCACGGCCGGAACCACGCAATCGACCGAGGCCACCGCCTACGCGCGCAAGATCCTGGAGTTGATGCTGGGTGCCGGACCCAAGTCGGCCTGCCTATCCGGAGCGGTCAATCCGGCCTACACGGCCGGGATCTTTCAACCGCTTTACGGGCCAGACGGTGTAGTAGCGCCTTTTGAAGAAGCCGACTTCAGCCTGACCACCGACCCTTCTGAGGCAGCTCAGTTTCGCGAATCGGCCCGTCAGTTTGAGGTTAGATTTGTGGTTCAACCCTATATGGACCCGGGGCCTCCGCCCACTCCTATGGAAGGCCTGTATAGCGTGGACGTGCAGTTGCGCTGGAGGGATCGTCTGGGCTTGCGGGTGACTTCGTTCCCCGGATTGTATCGACAGGAATGATGCGACGCGGTTTCTCACTGGTCGAAATTGTTCTGAGCCTGGGACTGAGCGTGCTGGTGCTGGGCGGATTGTTCTTGCTCTTGCGGGGTTCCACCCGGCAGTTTGAGCTGAGCAGCAGCCAGGTTTTCTTGGGCCAGAGCACGCGCATGGCGGTGGAGGATAGCCTGGCTTTCGCCGCCTCCGCGGTCGGCCCGGTCATCGTCAACTCTCAAGCAATCTATTCACCCACTACGAACTGCTCTGAGAATGACACTCAGTATCCCAACATCTACTGCCTCGATTTCGCCTCTTGCTGTGATTATCTCGACCCCCGATTTGGCAGCCAGCCCGAACTGACAGAGGGTTACCTGAACCGGCGTGGAGGCGGGACCTATCGCTATCGCATTCGCTATGACCTCACCAAGCAGCAGTTGCTGCTCGAGCGTCTCAGGCCGGGCACGGCCGCCGACCTGCCTGAAGTGGATCCCACCGCCCGGATCCAGGTGCTGGCCAGTGGTCTGGAACGAGTGACCTTCGCGGCCGTCGGCAACACCATTCATCTCAATGTGGCTACGGCCACGGTGAAAAAGAATGGTGAAGTGCAGGGCGGTGTTCAGGTTACCGATGGCCGGCGCTCTCTCGATCCCAACGGCCCGGTCCAACAGCAGGCCCGGCGACTACGCCTTTTCACGGTGCTGACCATCCCTTCCCGGACGGCCCGTTGAGAGGTCCCACCCTCGAGGAAGAAGACGAGCAGGCCCTCACCACTCCAGTGGTTCCGCTGGCAGCCATGGTGCTCACCTTGCTGCTGGCGCTCGGCCGGATGGGACCTGTCTACAACCCTCCGGTTCAGGGACTGGTCCTGCTGGCGCCGATGCTTGGCTACGTTTTGGCCGAGCTGGTGGCCCCTCGCCTGGCCGGTTTTGGCCGCTTTCCGCTGTCTGCCAGCGCCCTGCTGATCACGGTGGGATGTGCCTCGCTGGGCCGCGCTCCCTGGCTGATGCTGTTGGGCGCAGGGTTACTGATTCGGTTCGTGCGGGCTCGCCAGCGCTCCGAGTCATTGCTCAGTCTACTTTCCGACGGTTTGCCCGAGCTTTGGGCCGGTCTGGCCGCTTGGAGCGCGCCCGAGTCTGCCCGACCCTTTACGGCAGGGTTGGTCTACTTTCTGGCCTGGCAGTTTCTGCCGGGCCTGTTCGCCCAGGCTGTGCCCCCCCGCCAGCTCTCGCTGTGGACGCTGGCTCGCGAGCGGAGCGCCACCGCCGTCATCTTTCTCAGCGTCTTGGGCGGAGTGCTGGCGGGCCTGGTGGCCCAGAAGCCGGTTTCGGTGGCTGTGGTGCTGGCGGCTCTGCCTTTCCTGACGGTGACGGTGGCTGCCCAGATTCAAGTGCTGGCCGCCGAGACGGAAGGCCGCAAGCAAGCTCGCGTGGAGCGTCTCCAGGAAAGGGCCGGCCAGGAGCTGCACAAGCTCCAAAGTCAAGTCGAAATGCAGCGCCTGGAAGTAGAGCTTCAGCATCGGGTGTTAACCCTGGTCGGCGAGCTTTTTATGGAGACCGCCCTGATTCAGACCCCGGCCGACCTTCGTCCCGCTCTGCTCAGCTTCGTGCGCCGCGCTATTCCGTGCAGTCGAATCACTCTTTATGAGTTGCAGCAGGGAGCCCTGAAAGCGACCGCCGGCTTCGGGCCCGACGAGTTGCAGCCGGCTCGGGAATTGCTCGACCAGATGGCCCACGAGCGATTTAGAGCTCAGGAACTGAAAGCTCAGGGCGTTCACCACCTGGCCGCTCACATTCCCGAGCGGGGTCTGCTGGTGGTCAGTGATACGCAGATCCGTTGGGAGCATTCTCACCAGCATCTGCTGTTGCGCCTGGCTCATCATTTGCCGATGTGTCTGGACGCGGTCCGCTACCGCGAGATGCAGTCGCGTGTGCTGGCCGACGAGCAGACGCGCCGCTACGAACTCGACCAGCTGGCTTCGCGCCTGACAGCCACCCTGGATTTGTTGGGCCAACTGGTATCTTGTCGCAGCCTGGAAGAGTTGGTGGAAACGGCCCAGCAGCGCTTACCCGAACTGGTGCCGGGGTTCCGGGTTGAGGTGCGTTGGCGCGAGCAGCTTTACGCTTCCGGCGCCCTGGCCCAGACCCCGCCGCGATATACCTTCCCGCTACACGCGGGCACGATGGGGGAGGGGCAGTTGCTGCTGCTGGGCGACGCTCCCAAGCCGCTGCTGCTGGTGGATAGCGAGCTGTTGCGCCTGTTTTCCGTTCAGTTCGCCTGCCTGCTCGAGGGGGCGGAACTGAACACTCGTCTGGTGGCAGCCTTAGAGCAGGTGAAGACCTCTCAGGCCCAGGTGGTGCAGTCCTCCAAGCTGGCCGCCATTGGTCAACTGGCGGCCGGTGTGGCCCACGAACTCAATACTCCTCTAGGCGCCATCTCGATCGCCGTAGAGCTGTCCATCGAGACCGTGGTCGATAATCCGGAAAAGTCCCGCAAGCGTCTGGAAAGGGCACTGGAGTCGATCGATCAGATGCGCGGAATCATCTCCAAATTGCTCTTCTACAGCCGCGACAGCCGCGGCGTGCGTTCTCGCGTGGATTTGCACAAGGTCATGGACGACAGCTTCCAGCTGGTGGCCCATACCCTGAAACTGACGGGGGTCGAAGTGGAAGTCGCACCCGGGCCGCCGGTGATGATCGAGGCGAACTCCAACGAGCTGCAGCAGGTCTTCAGCAACCTGCTGATCAACGCGAAGGATGCCTGTGGCACCCCCGGAGCCCAGCTCAAGCGCATCGAGATGTGGTTGGAGCAGAAAAACGAGCAGGCCCTGATCCACGTCAAAGACTACGGCTGCGGCATGAACGAAGAGACGCGCCTGCGCATCTTCGACCCCTTCTACACCACCAAAGCCATCGGGGAAGGCACCGGCCTCGGGCTGTCTACCAGTTTAGAGCTGGTCCAACAGCACGGCGGCACCCTCAGCTGCTCCTCCCAACCTGGCCAGGGCACCCACTTCGTCGTCGCTCTTCCCCTCGTGTGAGAGGGCCTCTCCAACTCTCCAACTCCTCTCCATCTCCCCATTGGGCCTGGTCTCTCCTGGTCGCTTTGGTGGCGTTTGCGGTTTATGGCTGGACGGCGGCGCCTTCGGTGGGGCCGGGGCACGATAGTGGGGAGTTGACGGTGGCTGCTTATTGCCTGGGGGTGGCCCATCCGCCGGGGTATCCGTTGTTTGTCAGGTTGGCACACCTTTGGGGGCAACTTTGGGGCGGGGACTATGGGTGGCGCATCAACCTGTTCAGCGGTTTTTGTACCGCCCTGGCGGCCGGGTTACTGGCCGACCTGATCCGACGGGCGACCCGGTCGGCGGCGGCCTCGCTGCTGGCCGGACTGGGTTTTGCCTGGCTGGGTTCGGTCTGGGGTCAGGCCGTCATCGCCGAAGTTTTCGGACTCCATTTTGCCCTCACTATGGCTTTGGGCTGGCTGGGCTGGAGAATACTCGAATCGCCCGGGGACAGACGCTGGATTTGGGCCTTCTACGCCTGTTTGGGTCTGGGGCTGGCCCACCATCACACCCTGGTGCTGGCTCTGCCCGGACTGTTGTGGATGGCCTGGCCCCAGTGGCGGCGCGTGCTGCTGACTCGAGCCTGGCTGGCCACTGTGCTGGTGGTCCTGGCATTCTATGCCGACCTGTGGTGGCGGGCCGAGCAGCAACCGGGCTTGAACTGGGGGGGATTGCACACGTTTCAGGACGTGCTCGGCCATTTTTTGCGGCGATCTTATGGTACTTTTCGTCTCACCAGTAAAGCCGATTCGCTGGAGAACGGGGTGGTCCACAGCGCAGCCTATCTGCTCTTTACCTACGCTCGTCAGGCTCCGCTGGCCTGGATGCTGGTGGCCGCCTGGGGTGGCTGGGTGGGCAGGCTGCAGCAGCGCCAGTTGTGGTCGTTGGCCTGGGGCTGGCTGGTCGCTTTCGGGCCCTTCTTTGCCATTCTGGGCCGACAGCGGCTGGACACGTTTCATCTGGATATGCTGGAAAGATTTTACGCCAGCTCTTACCTCGGTCTGGCTTTGCTGGCAGGACTTGGGGCGGCCGACCTGGGCCGGCGCCTGCGTCCCGGATGGGCTATCTGCGCTACCGTGGGCCTGCTAAGCTGGCAGTTTGTGACGAATTTGCCGGCCTGTCGATTGGACCAGCGCGAATTGGTGGCCAGCTACGCCCATCAAGTCCTGGACAGTTGCCCCCCCGGCTCCTTACTCATCGTTTCGGGGGACCTGCCGGTGGGGGCGCTGGCCTATGTCCAACAGATCGAGGGTTACCGTAGGGAGGTCCCGGTCATCTGTAACGGACTGTTCGGAGCCGACTGGTTTCGCCGCAGTCTGCCGGTCTGGGTTCAACCCTATCTGGTGGGTCGGCCCAAAGTGGAGGACCTGGCCCGGGGCTTCCAGCAAGGCGGGCTTCCGGTCTTCTCAACGCTGCGTAGCGAGTTGAAAGGCGAGGTCAGGCCGAGAAGGCTGTGCTGGGAATGGCATCCCCAGGATCGCTCGGGCCGCAGCGAAACAGAGAGCCTGCGTTCTCAGTTGCTGGATGCTCAGCAAATTCGTCCCGGGCTGGGAGAGGAACGACGCTTCTGGCCTCTTTACCTGATTTCAGCGCGGATTTCAAATTTGAGGGCACTGGCCGGGGCAGTGCACCAGCAGCAGCCGATTCTGGCTGTGGCCGCCCTGGACCTGGTCCTCGAGCTGGGCGAAGAGCGGGCCCTCGACCTTCTCAATCGGGGACTGCTGCGTCAGCGTCTGGGCCGACACCGACTGGCCTTGGAAGATTTCCGTCGCTGTCTAGAGCTGGCACAGGAAATGCAGTTAGCGAACGTGGCTTTGGTCTATTCTGAGACTTGTTTGGCGCTGCAGGGTCTCAAGATTTAGTCCCAGTTATGCTCAAAGTGTTGACAAGCCTTATGCTCAAAGTTAGGATAACAGGGTAGAAGATATGCTCTGATTGAGCATAAGAAAACCAGAGGTACTCCGAAATGCCCACCCTCACTCCTATCAAGCTCGACGAAATTTATGACCGCATCAAAGGGCAGGTTCCTGCCGTCGAGTGGGCGACCATGATTCCCCTGGTGGAGCGCATCTGGCAGCTCAAGGCCGAGAAGAAGGCCGTCATTCTGGCCCACAACTACCAGACTCCTGAGATTTACTACGGAGTGGCCGACTTTACCGGCGACTCGCTAGCCCTGGCTCAACAGGCGGCCAAGAGTTCGGCCGAGGTGATCGTGATGGCTGGCGTGCACTTTATGGCCGAGACCACCAAGTTGCTCTGCCCGAGCACCACCGTGCTCATTCCCGACGCCAGAGCCGGCTGTTCGTTGGCCGAGTCCATCACCGGAGCCGACGTGCGCAAGTTGCGCGCTCAGTATCCCGGCGTGCCGGTGGTGACCTACGTGAATACCAGCGCCGAGGTCAAGGCGGAAAGTGATATCTGTTGCACCTCCGGCAACGCCCTCAAGGTGGTCGAATCGCTGGGTGTGCCCCGGGTCATCTTCATTCCTGACCAGTATCTGGCGGCCAACGTGGCCCGCGAAACGGGCGTGGAAATCATCACCCATCCGGGCAGCTGTATGGTCCACGAACAGTTCACGCCCGCCGATTTGCGCGAACTGCGCGTACTCCATCCGGGCGTCACCCTGGTGGCTCATCCTGAATGCCCTCCGGAGGTTTGCGATGAGGCAGATATGTCCGGGTCCACCGCCGGCATGGTCGACTTCCTCAAGCGGGAACGTCCGGCCAAGGTGGCCCTGATTACCGAGTGCTCGATGAGCGACAACCTGGTCTCCCAGTTCCCCGAGACCGAATTCATTCGTCCCTGCAATCTGTGTCCGCACATGAAGCGGATCACCTTGCAGAAGATTGTGCGCAGCCTGGAAACGATGCAGGTGCCGGTGGAAATCGATCCGGCACTGGCCGCGCGCGCCCGCACCGCCGTCGAACGTATGTTAGCGGTGGGTAGACAGGAAGGTAAGTAATGTCTGACCGTTTTGATGTTCTGGTGATCGGCGCCGGCGTAGCCGGCATGTCGGTCGTTCACAGCCTATACGAGCAAGCTCCCCAACTTCGGGTGGGCATGGTGACTCTGCAGGCGCCTGGACAGGCGGGCGCCACTCCCTGGGCGCAGGGTGGCGTGGCCGTGGCCTGGGGTGACGATGACAGCCCGCTCCTGCATAGCCAGGATACGCTGGCCGCCGGCGCCGGGTTGTGCCGCCGCGAAGCCGTGGATGTGCTGACGAGCGAAGGGCCGCAGCGCATTCAGGAATTGCTGGACCTGGGCGCTCATTTCGATACCCATCAGGACGGAACTCTCGAATTGACCCGGGAGGCGGCCCACCAGCGCCGGCGCGTGGTCCATTGCGGCGACGCCAGCGGTCGTGAGATGGCCCGAGCTTTGGCGCGCGCCCTGCCGCCTGGCGTGGAGCTGATCTACGGCCAACTGACGCGCATCATCACTCAGGGTTCCCGAGTGGTGGGCGTGCAACTGGACGGGAGCCGCAGCCTGGCCTCTCCCCAAGTCGTGCTGGCCACCGGTGGTGTCGGCCAGTTGTTCGCGGCCACCACCAACCCGGCCGGAGCCGAGGGACAAGGGCTGGCGCTGGCTTTCGAAGCCGGTGCTCAGCTGCGCGACCTGGAGTTTGTTCAGTTTCATCCGACCGCTCTGGCCGTGCAGGGAACGGGCGCGAACCTGCCCTTGCTGACCGAAGCGTTACGCGGCGAGGGCGCCCGCCTCATCGACGAAAGCGGCGAAGCTTTTATGTCTCAGTATCATCAGGCCGCCGAACTGGCGCCGCGCGACGTGGTGGCTTTCGCTCTGTGGCAGCACCGCCAGCGCGGTCACCAGACCTTGCTGGACGCTCGCGCCCTGCCGGTGGCCGAGCGTTTTGGACAGGTGCACGCCCTGTGTGTGAAGGCCGGTTTCGACCCGGCCACCCAGCCGCTACCGGTGACTCCGGCCGTCCATTACCATATGGGTGGGGTGGAAGTCGATCTGTGGGGGCGCACCAATGTGCCGGGCCTGTGGGCTTGCGGCGAGGTTTCGAGCACGGGTGTGCACGGCGCCAACCGTCTTGCCTCCAACTCGTTGCTGGAAGGCCTGGTCTTTGGGCACCGGGTCGGCCAGGCATTGGCCGGAGCCGATTTTCGTCAGGCGACCTGCCTGCCGGCCGTTCCACCGATCGAGCTGCGCCAGGACCCGCTGGCCATGGCGCGCGTGCGTGAGATCCTCTGGTCCGGCCTGGGCCTGGCCCGATCCCAGCAGGGCATGGAGAAGGCTCTGGCCGGGCTGGACCGCCTGCGCCCTCGCCTCCTCGCCTGCGGCTCCACCGCCCATACGGTCGCCTCGCTGATGCTCAGCTCCGGCCTCTTCCGCCAGGAAAGCCGGGGGGCCCATCGTCGTCTCGATTACACCCAGACCAGCCCTCATTGGGCCGGCCACACCCTGCTCGCGCCCGGCCAGGCGGCCCAACTGCAATCGTTGACCAATAAGGAGGCTGTAGCCGATGTTGTTCGCACTTCAGTACGATGAAATTTTAACCAACGCTCTGCGCGAGGACCTGGGACGGGCCGGCGATTTGACCAGCAATCTTACCGTGCCGGCTACGGCCCGTTGCCAGGCCAACCTGGTCGCTCGCCAAGCCGGGGTGGTCGCTGGTGTGGAAGTGGCCGCCCGAGTCTTTCGCCTGCTTGACCCGGATATCCAGGTGGAACGACGGGTGGAAGAAGGCGCTAAGGTGGAGGCCGGCACCGTACTGGTCAACGTTTCCGGCTCTGCCCGAACCATTTTGGCCGGCGAACGCACCGCGCTGAACTTCTTGGGCCGTATGTCGGGAATCTCCCAGGCCACCGCCACCGGCGTGGCACAGCTCAATGGCACTCGCGCCAAGCTGGTGGCTACGCGCAAGACCACCCCCGGCCTGCGCATGCTGGAAAAGTGGGCGGTGCTCAGCGGCGGCGGCGAAAGCCACCGTTTCGGCCTGGACGATGGCATCCTGATCAAGGACAACCACGTGGCCCTGGCGGGCGGCGTAGTAGAAGCCCTGCGGCGGGTGCAGCAAGGCGCCCCGCACTTGATCAAGATCGAGTTGGAGGTGGACAACTTGCAGCAAATGGAGGAAATCCTCCAGGTGCTCGAGGCGAACCAGGAATTACGCCTCGATGCCATGTTGCTGGACAACTTCAAGCCCGCCCAACTTCGCCAGGCGGTGGAGCGGGTGCAACGCCGCTTTATTCTGGAAGCGTCAGGCGGCCTGACCCTGGATCGACTGAGCGAAGTGGCCGCTAGCGGCGTTGACCTTATCAGTCTGGGAGCTTTGACTCACAGCGTGCGCAACTTCGATGTGGCCCTGGACGTGGTGGAGTCGCGCAAGCCGGTCGCTTCTTTACAATAAATTCAACTTTGTTTAGGACCGGCTGGGTAATCTGGTGATATGCAGCTGAACCCAATTTCTTCTCTTCGCCCCCCGACCTCAGTTGACCGGGCCGAGAAACCGCCGCGGCGCGAGGAGTCCTTGCTGCGCAAGATGGCCGGTGGCGCTTTGGCGGCTGGTTCCGCACTGACTGCCCTGGCAGCTCCGGCCCAGGCTCAGGTCAAGATGCAAGAACCGCAGCCAGGTACGCTCTATTTGTCGGATTTCTTCGAAGCCAAAGACCCCGACCAGATGTCGCACGGCGAGATTGTCTATCGCTCCGCTCGCCAGTTGGGCTTCCAAGGCCAGGTGGTGCGTGCTGAAGTTCCTGAGAATCCGCTCACTCGCAAGGCGCATCGCATCGACTCCTATTTAGACCAGCGTCAGTTCACGCCCCAAGAAATGCGTCAGTTCCTCGGCGACTACGCGATGCAGTGCGTGGCCGGCCAAACCCAGACGGCGACCCAGGATCTGAAAATGTTCCTGGATCAGGGCGCGCACCATTCGGCCGTCAACCTTTCGCGCGGATGCAGTCAGGCCCAGGTGGTGGAAGCGGTCTACGGGCGGGTCCGCGGGGCCTTCAGCGCCGGCGATCCCGTGTCGGCCGGATTGGCCGGCCGACGCCTGGCCAAAATCGCTCCCGGCCTGGATTCCAAGGTGGAGGATTTGCTGAGCCGTGATCACGCCGTGCGGGGACCGGCTCGTCTGCACTTCCAACAGCAACTCGTCAATTTAGTGGATGAGACTCTGCGTACTCACCCTACGGTCCAGCAAGCCCAGCAGGACTACGAATCGGTGGTGGCTCAACTGGCCGAACGCAAGGTCTCGGTGGTGGTGGCTGCAGCCAATTCTGGCGAGGTGTTGGACCATTTAGAGGACGATGCGGACGCCCGCGTCCAGGTGCCTGCCGACTTCTGGCGCAACCGTCTGGGGATCGACGCGGTGGCTACTGTGGGAGGCACTCGATTGCGAGACGGCCGTCAACAGGTGACGGAGTATACCAATTACGACACGGGAATTGATTTCTATGCGGATGGAGACGCCTACGTCGATCCGCAGAACCCGGATAAGCTGGTCAACTTTGGCACTTCCTTCGCCGCACCACGAATCGGGTCGGTATTGGCCCATACCCACCAGCAGCAGCCGGAGTGGAGTAATGCCCAGGTCGAGTTGTTTGTTCGCGATGCCCTGGCCGCCAGGGAACTGGATCTCAAAGGGCACTCGCCCGCGAGTGCCCTGGATTCGGCCCGTGCCGGTCAGTATTTAAAACAGTAGACCTAGATGCCCAGCGGAGGCGTGGGCGGCATACCCTGGATTTGCATCAGGCCTGCATAAGAGCCGGCCAGGGGAGCGGCCATGGCCTGGAAGTTATCGGCGGTGCCGCCGACCATTCCGACGTACATTCCGCGCAGCGGCGATTCCAGCGAGGTCAGGTCGGATGCGAAGCCCGGCGAGCCCATGGTCATTGCCATATACTGGGTGGAGAGAGCCGCACCCAGCGAGGCAGTGGAACCGTCCCCAATGCCCATCCCGCTGCCGATGCCAACCCAGCCGGCCGACATGGCCACCAGAGCCTGCAGAGCCTGCTGCGACTGACTCAGACTGTTCTGGATGCTGCCGAAGTTGGTGCCGGCGACTTGAGCTTGCTGTTGGGCCGCGGCCGCTCCGGTCGACCCGGTGAGTTGGGCCGTAAAGGAGACCTGGGGGATGTTCGGTTGAATGGTTGCCACGGTGTGTACCTCGCTAAAATTTTCTAGAAACGCGATACTTCAGTCTAGCGCAGTTGCTAACAGGTTGTAACCGTTTGGATGTTAAAAAAAGATCTTGCAACGTTCACATTTGGCGAGCTATGGTAGGTGGATGATCGGACGCATGTTCATGCTGGCCGCCATGATGAAGGGTGTCCAGAGTTACCAGAAGCCCCTCTTTTGGGCCGTCATTTACCTTTTGTATTTGATTGGTGGAGAGCATCTTTTCGACTTGATGCTCGGTCATTGGCAGACTCCCTTGTGGAAGAGCGCGCTGGGGTTTGCTGTATCCTACGGAACTTTTTGGGGCCTCAAGGAGAGCCAGGACGGACCGATCTACTGGGCCATTTTCGCGGGCGGCTTCCTGGTGATGACGGTCCTGCTGCCTTAAAGTGTGAATGTTGTGTTACGTCAATAAACATTTATCGAAAGTGGGTCGCCGTGACGGCGTGTTAACAATTTGGCAACAAATGGCCGTCATCTCATGGAACATACTGTTGAGGAAGCAACACTTCGCCAACAGGAGGCAAACAAAAATGGCTAGTTCTATCGGTGGTAATTTCAATGTTCCGGGCAACAAGCAGATTCAGCCCAACCGCAACATCGGTGCAAAACCCGCCCAAAATGAAGTAGCCGCACCCGGCGACCAGGTCCAGTTGAGCGGACCGCAGGCTCCTGCTGTCGAGCAACACACCCGCTCCATCCAGGCCGACCCGGCTTCGCTCAACACCGGCGGTTTCGAAATCGCCGCTCGCAGCGAAAAGCCCGCCGTGCAGAATTCCCCCGACCGCCTGCTGATGAGCGGCGTTCAAGAAATCGGTGGCTATCAGCCCCCCTCCGATGGCAGCGGCGTGACCGGCCTCAACTCCATCAACTCTGTGATCAGCTCCGGCATGTTCCAGGGACTGAACGGCGAATACGGCCAGCGCAACCTCTTTGGCGCTTAAGAGTTAATCAACCTACACGCTTGAAAGGAGAGGTGCCCGGCACCTCTCTTTTCGCGTTTCGGGGGGCAGGCGGGGACCCAGGAGGATAGGCCTGGGTCTCTAGAAGCCTGTTCGGGTGACGTTGGCCCGCGCTCCACTCTTCCTGGTTTTTCTGCTTTCCGGCTTCAGCGGCCTGGTGTTCGAAGTTCTCTGGGTACGGCTGGCTTCTCTTGGACTCGGAACGACGGTCTATGCCGTTTCGCTGGTGGTGGCCAGTTTTATGGGGGGCCTGGCCTTCGGAGGCTGGCTGGCATCACGCTTCGCCGACCGCCTGCAGTTGGGCGTTCGCGCCTACGCCTTCATGGAATTAGGGATTGCTGTAAGCGGGCCGGCTGCCAGTTGGTTGCTTCAGACACTACCCGCCTGGGTGACCTATGCGCCGGTTATGATGGTGCTGGCGGCTCTGGCCATGCTGGTTCCTTGCACTTTGATGGGGGCCACCATACCCGTCCTCAGTCGAGCAGTTCTCGACCCGAAACTTCCTGGGCGCTCGGTGGGCTGGCTCTACGGCGTAAATACCTTGGGAGCCATGCTGGGCAGCCTGGCGACCGATATCGTCCTGGTTCCTCAGGTGGGAATCTGGAGTAGCGTCCTGGTGGCCGCCAGTCTCAACCTGGCAGCCGGACTGGTCAGTCTCTCTCTAGGCGACCCGGCTCGACCTGCCCCACGCCCCCAACCGCCGGAAACCGCTCACTCCTCCGCCATCTATCTTATGTACGCCCTGAGCGGAGCATCAGCCCTGGCTTTGCAGGGCGTATGGGTGCGACTGCTGTCGGTAGCGGTCGATGCTCGCATCTGGGTCTTCAGCCTGATTCTGTCAACTTTCCTGGGCTGTCTGGCGGTTGGAAGCTGGCTGGGCTCCTGGGCTCTGCCGCGCCTGGCCAGCAAGGCTCGCCTGGTTCTGGTTGTCTTATTTTGTGCTCTGGCGCTTTCCTCGCTGCTGGGAAGCCTGGCCCTGACCTGGATTGAGCCTCGGCTGACCAGTCCCGCCTTCTCCCGCTGGCTCATCTATCTGGTGCAGCCGCTGGGCCAGGAGTTAGGCTGGTCACTGGTTTACTGCTTGCTCCGTTCCATCTGCCTTTTCGCTCTGCCGAGTCTGTGCATGGGCCTGGCTTTCCCCTACGTTTGCGCGGTGGCCATCGAGGAGTCAGGCGGAATTGGCGAACCGATCGGACGCCTATATACCATGAACACGCTGGGAGCGATTGTCGGGTCACTGTGCTCAGGTTTTCTGCTCATACCTTACCTGGGCGTGCAACATTCTCTGCTTCTTCTCTCGGCCACCAATCTCGTTTGCGCCGGACTCATCGCCGTTCCGGCTCCTTACAAAACCGCCAGGAGATTCGTGCTGGCCGCCGGCTGGCTGGGTTGTCTGGCCTACGGGGGGCTACCTGCAAACTGGCTGTTCTCTCGCTTTCACCTGCCGGTTTATCAACGCCGCTATGACCTGAAACCGTCCGAAATTGTGGAGTTCACGGAGGACCTTTACGGGACGGTGGCGGTCGCTACCGGAACCACACGCGGCAGCGTTTTGCTGGTGAACGGTACGATGATGATGGGGTCGACTCTGCCGTCGCGTCGTTATGCTCGACTGATGGCACACCTGCCGCTGGCTCTGCATCCCGCGCCCAAGAGAATGCTGGTGATTTGTTTCGGTCTGGGCATGACCTTTGGCGCTGCCAGCCTGCATGATGAACTGGAGAGTTTGCAGTGCGCTGAACTTTCGCCCACGGTGCTGCGAATGGCTCCGCACTTTAAAGAGTTCAATGAGAACGTGGCCGAACGCCTGGGCGGGCGGATCCAAACCCATCTGGCGGACGGGCGTAACTTCCAGTTGCGTTCCAAAGAACTCTATGACGTGATCACTTTCGAGCCTCCACCACCGTCACAACCGGGCGTCGTCAATCTTTACTCGCGGGACTACTACGAGTTGTGCAAACAGCACTTAACGCCGGACGGATTAGTGTGCCAGTGGTTACCGGTCACCCAGTTTTCCGACGGCACCGCCCGCATGATGGTGAAATCCTTTGTGGAGGTTTTTCCTGACTCCGCCGTTTGGCAGGGGAGTGTGGACGACTATTTGATCATTGGCGGCCGGCGACCCGTGTCGGTGGATCGGGCTCGGCTGGAGCAGTTTGCTCGCCGATTCCAGCAGCCGCTCAAGGAAATTGGCATCGGCGACTTTTACGATTTGGCCGCCTCGCTGCGTCAGGGACCTGCCGCCCTGACTCGCTACAGCGCTAGCGCGCCGGCCATTACCGACAATGAACCTTATCTGGAATACGCTCGCAGCGTACTGCCCCCGGTTCAACAACTCCGAGAGACGGACTTGAGCGAACTGACCTCCATTGTGAAAGGGTTGGATCAGACGGACTTGCGCGAGATCAAGCGCCGGGCTCAAGGGCAGCAGGCGTTGTTGGAGTTCATCAAACTCACCTCTCCCATGAACGATGGCGTGAGTAACTATCTGGTCTGGTACGACCGGGCGCGAACTTGCCAGGCCATTTACCCTGACAACTCCTACGTGACCGATGTTTTAAGCACTGCACCCGACAAGCTCGAGAGCAGACGAGCGGGAGTCGGGCAAAACGTGGAGGCGGCCGAAGACTATGTCTTTCGCCTCGTGCTGGCTCGCGACCCATCGGCTGCATCTCAACTGGAGCGTTTGCAGAAGAGTGCATCTGACCGGCCGTTGGCTTACGTTCTATTGGGGCTGGTGCAACGCGAAGCCGGCCTTAAGGCCCAGGCTCGAACCAGCTTTGAACAGGGACTGCAGCGCATTCCAGATGGCAATGCGCGAGCGATTCTCAGCCAGGCTTTGGCTGATTAAAGAGAAGGCGGAAACATGAAAACACGACTGGTGATGCTGGCTTTGACTGCGCTGGCCTGGGCTCAGGCCCCGACTCGGTTGGAGGGGAAGGTTTGGGCGGTGGAGAGTTCGGCTGTGTATGTGACCGACAGCACCGGCAACGCCGTCAAGGCGCCGCGCAACTCCACTTTTCTGCGCGATGGGCAGCCTGTGGCGGCGGATGAACTGAAGACGCGCGAGCCGATCGTGGTGATCTATCCGGCCGACGACTTCGAGATTCTGGCCGGGCCGTATCCGCCCAATGATAAGCACATCTACTTTCACCGCACCATCCGGCGCGGGCCGAACAGTTTGGACCAGGACTATCGCGACGGGGTCTGGGTGGACCGGTAGGGGATGAGCAGATCCAGGCGGCGATATTCGGTTCCCGGGGCCAGCGTGAGGCGTAGCGACCTTTCGGCCCCCTCGGCGCGGACCGCGTCGGTTTCCAACGAGCCGAGTTGGCGACCGCTCACCTTCAGATCGTAGCTGGCCCCGCCGCGGCCGTCGGCTACCAGTCGCACGCCGTTGGCTTCTGGCCGAAAACGCACCACTCGCAGGCCCTGGCTCTTTTGCCCGTTGACCAGAGTTGGCTCGGGTAGGCTCAGCTCACAGCCTTCCTGGCATTTCACGGTCACTTCCCCGCTGGCTCCCTGGCCCTGCCGGCGGATCTGCTGTATTTCCCCGTGAGGCTGGCCTCCCTCAACCCGGGCGTCCAGTGGCAGGCTGACCACAAACTGGTATTTCAGGCCGGCCGGCCCCTTCCAGGCGATGCGCCGCTGGCCGTCCTCCCGGGTGTAACGAAGCTCGGCTGGACCGAGCGCGGTTTCGATATGGCGAACCCGGAAACCGGGCCAGTGGGCTGGCGGCTGCGGGGCAAAGCGCACCATCTTGCCTTCCTGCACGACTTCCAGTCCGACCAGTCCGCGCACCAACGGCAGCGTGACCATGGCTTCGGACCAGATCTGGTGGTGGCTGCTGCGCCCAAAGGCAGAGCAATAGTCACCCGAAAGCAGTTCGGTCACGTAGCCGAGCGTGTCAAATTCTGTCAGGGAAGCATTGGCGGCTAGCGCCTGCCAGCCCACCAGCGGCCGCCCGTAGCGGTAGCCGGCCAGCGAGAGCCAGCCGGTGAAGAGCGGCCACACCGAGCCGTAGTGATAGGCCAGCGGGTCGTAGAGACGGCTCTGGTTGGAGAGAATGCGCGCGCCCCAGTCGGTGCTCATGCTGGCGCCGATCATATGGTCGAGCTGACGCTGGGCCCGGTCGTCCTGAAGCCAGCCCCACATCAGGGGCACGGCCGGCAGCACCGTGTCTTCCTCGGCTAATCCGCCGGCACTCATTTCGTCCAGGCGTTGCTGGCGTCGGGCCCGATGGGGGCCCGGTTCGGCCTGGGCCCGGCGTGGCTTGAAGGTGGCGAAGGCATAGTGGCCCTGTTTTTCCAACCAGAAGGTGCGTTCGCTGGCGGCCTGCACCTTCTGGATCTCCGCCTGAGCTTGCGCTTGCAGGGCGGAATCGCCCATCTCGGCAGCCATGGCCTTCATCTGCCGGGCCGCCTGCAGGAACACGCCCTGCAGGTAGAGCTCTTGATGGGCCGGATAGAGGGCCCCGCCCTCCACCCAGGCGTGGCCGAAACCGGTGTTTTCCTTGAGTCCGTCTCCGTCGGTATCGCTGGCCGCCGTCCACTGCCAGGCTTTTTTGATGCCCGGCCAGTGACGGGTCAGAAACTGGCGATCGCCCGAACAGGCGAAAAGTTCTCCCTGCACAATCAGGTAGAGCGGAGTGGCGTCGCTGGACGCCCAGGCGTAGGCGTACTTTTTGAACCAGTCCACCAGCGGGGCGCTTTGCGAAATTTCGTGGGGAATTTTGCCGTCTTCGCGCTGGTGCTGGGCCAGGAAGTCGAGGGCGGTGCGGGTGGTTTGCAAATCTCCTTGGGCCAGCAGGGCCATGGCGGTCCACATGGCGTCGCGCCCGAAGAACCAGGCAAAGCCCGGTCGTTCGCTTTCTCCCGAGGTTCGAAATCCGGCCACCAGGCCCGGGCTCTTGAAGAGGGGGTCGTGAACGACTCCTTTGTCCATGCCCACCAGCGACCAGTCGTAGGCTTCCTGGAGTCGTTGATCCGGTAGTTCTAGCTGCAGGCTCCCCTCCCGCTGGTGCCGGTAGTGAGCACCCAACTCCTGGGTCAGGGCTGGTAGAGTTTGCAAGGTGGTGCGATAAGCCTCAAGCGTGCGGGCGGCTAGAATAGGAACATACTGCCTTTGGGCCCGCTCCAGCGGGACGGCGATTTCCAGCTTGAGCAGGGTGTCTTTGGGCTCTTCCTGGTAGGGCATGGTGGAAAGATCGCGAGATCCCGGAGAGCCGAACACGGCTGAGGCCTGGCCGCTTTCTTCACTAAAACGATAGAGATGCTCTTTCTCGTCCCAAGCGACGTACTGGGTAGACAGCGCCCCCGGCCACATCAGGCGCAATCGCGGGCGAATCTGGGCGGTGACCGTCATGGGTAGGCTGGACTCCACCTCCAGCAGGCTGACCAGCGCCGGCTGCGAGCGCGGGCAGAGCAGAATTTGGCGAACGGTGAAGGCGGAATGCGCGTAGGTGAGGACGGTATATTCCGGGTGGAGTTCGATGCCGCGCTGGATGTCTCGGCCCAGGATGTCAACCGGGTAGCCTTCCAGGCGAAAGGCCAGTTCAAAGTCCTGGAAGATTTTTAAGGGGTAGAGCCAGCCTTCGATGGGCCCATTCTCCAGGCCGAAAAAGGCCGAGCGTGGACCGGCTACATCGAAAAAAACGCCGCTGCGGGTATCGCGGGCCAACTTCAGCGGGCCCTGGGGCAAGGGGAAACGGGGGATTTCCTGAGCTGGGGCAGCCGTGGTCAGGGCCAGAGCGAGCACACATCGTTTGATCACGCGGCCTGGTTTCGCAGGCCTGGCGGCACTTACCTTGAGAGCGGTTGTCGGGAGCGAGAGGGCGGGGTGTAACGGGGAATGTGATCAGGGCGCTTCAGAGTGCCGCTGGGTTCCAGCCAGTTCTCAGGATAGGGAACCGGGTTGCCCGAGGTGGGCAAGCTTAAGTAGCGTTCGCCATTCTTGAGTAAAAGACGTCGGCTCACCAACTCAGCAACCTCCGGATCACCCTCGGGATAGCGCATGGGGGTGCGCGCTTCCAGCAAGATCTCGCGATTCCGCCCGCGCAGCCGGTGTTCGGCGGCGGTGGCTACCGGGCGGGTGTCGTGCACCAGCAATTCTTCGCCCTCCTCCAGCATCCAGAGAACCGGGGGCACGTCCTGCTGCCACAAGGCCGTCCACTCTTTTAGCTGCATGTAGAGAGCGCGGCGTCCGGGCATGGGCATGTAGCGGTCATCCCGCTCGCTTTGAGCGGGCGTATCCTGAAAAAAGTAGGCCAGTTCCGTCAACTGGTCTGCGGGCACCGGATAGACCTGGCCGTAAGCGACTGCTGGCAGCATCTCGATGTTGTATTGCTCGGGCCGAGTATGGTAGGGGCTGAATCGGTCAAAGCGTATTTTGGCCATCCCCGGCGCCGGCTGCAGGTGAGAAAGCCAGGGCATCCATTGGGCCATCTCTTGATACCATTCGTCCTTTTCGTTCGGGAAGCAAACCAGGAAGTTCCAGTAGACGACCGTGCCCAACTCGCGGGCGTTGCGCAGCAACTGGATGTTCATCAAGCCGGTGCTGCCTTTGTCCATGAGGCTCAGCACCTCGTCGTGAAGACTCTCGATGCCCGGCTGGATCCAGCGCACTCCTGCCCGGCTGAGCAACTCCAATTGCTCTTTCTTGAGGTTGGATTTGGTTTCATAGAAAAGATGGAAGGGTTGCGGGCGCGCTGCCAGCACTGGCATGATGCTTTTGAGGTGGGCGTGGTCGAGGATGTTGTCGACGAGCCCCAAAAGGCTGTCGGCAGAAAAGCGCATCCCGTTCAGGTATTCCAGCTGCACCGGGTTGGGCTTGGTCTCATACAACAAGTGGGTCAAACCGATGACGGCATTAATGGGTGTGCGTATTTCATGGCTCATGTGGGTGAGGAACTGGCGCTCGGCAAGCCGGGCCCGGTCGGCGGTGTGTTTGGCTTCTGCAAGCTCATGCTCCAGTTTTATTCGGGCAGTCATGTCGAAGTGTATCCCCATGGAGCCAATGATTTCCCCTCGGGAGTTTTTGATGGGCGCGCCGCTAACCAACACCCAAATATTTTCCCCGTTTTTCCGCTTGAATTGAGATCGGAAGAGCG
>JALHOV010000032.1 GCA_022842865.1 Vulcanimicrobiota bacterium
CCATCGGTGTGGAGCTGTCCTCATCGCCGTGCACCACCAACCCGCGTTCTCCGGCCAGATCCGTGAGGAAGGCCGAGGCGATCTCGGCCAGTTCCTCTACTCGATCGGCATCACTTGCATTCACCGGGAGTGTGTTCCGGACGCTTGCGGGTAGCCCTGTATCGCCGGACAGACCTTGGAACGGTCTGGCCGAGGCGGGCCGTCTAATGATACATGCAGCTCTTTCACCAGGCCTCTCGGGCGAACCAGCGCACGCCCGACGGGCATGGCTGCAGGGGGTCGCTTTCAGAAATCTTTCGGCCTTTATTGCTTATCTTTGGGGTATGCAGATTTCGTTCCGCCCCGCCCACGTTCAAGACGCCCCGGCCCTGGCCAAACTGGACAAGGATTCTTTTGGCACCGAAGCCTGGCCGCTGGATTCGTTCCAGTCGGCTTTGCAGAATCCGTGCCAGGAAGCGGAGCTGGCCGTGGCCGACGGCAAAACGCTGGGCTATGTGCTCATGAACTATCAGCGCGAGGCGCCCTCCACGGCTTGCGTGGACAGCCTGGCGGTGTCACCCGACGCGCGCGGCCAGAAGCTGGGCGAACAACTGTTGTTGCGCGGACTGGAGACGGCCGCGCATAAGGGCTTCCAGGCCGTGCAACTGGAAGTGGAAAAGGGCAACCTGCCCGCCGAGAAGCTCTATGAGAAATACGGATTTGTGCCCACGGGTGTGCTCAGCGGCTACTACCACGGCAAAGATGGCACGCGGATGACCCTTCAAGATTTGCAGGGGGCCGGCTCCAGCTTGCTGGCTCAGCGCCGCCAGGAACTGGCCGAAAAACTGGGCGGCATCCCAAGTCATACCTTCACCACCCAAAGATAAGCAATTATCCGCCCCCTCAGTAATTGCTTATCTTTTTTGCAGGGGGCGGGCTTGAGGCTCGAACTACAAGTGTATGGAAGATTCTGAACGGCGCGTAGTCGAAGCTCGCATGAAGTTGCGCGAGCGTTGGCGGGAGAAGACGTTGGCCACGCGGGCGCTGACTGACCCGGCTCCGCGAGGCACGGGTCCGGCCAATCGGCACGGCATGCCTCAGTTGCCTCCTGGACAGAAGCAGACGATCAAGTGGCCGGTGCTGGATTTGGGGCGCCAGCCCAAGATCGACTTGAAGGAGTGGGGCCTGACCATCGATGGGGCTTGCGAGGCACCCGTCAAGCTAGACTGGGAAGCCTTTCAGGCGCTGCCGCAGGTGCAGGATGAGAGCGATTTTCACTGCGTCACCGGGTGGTCTAAGCTGGACATGAAGTGGTTGGGCGTGCGCTTCTCCGATCTGGCCGAACTGGTCCAGGTCAGCGAGCGGGCCACTCACGTGGTTTGTCACGGCTACGATGGTTACACCACCAACTTGCCTCTCGAGGAAGCCCTCAAGAGCGATGTTCTGTTGGCTTACAGCGCCGACGGGGAGCCGTTGTCGCGCGAACATGGCGGTCCGGTTCGGATGATTACTCCTCAGCTGTATGCCTGGAAGGGCACCAAGTGGATTTGTCGTCTGGAGTTTTTGGAAAGCGACAAGTTGGGTTTCTGGGAGCAGAACGGCTACTCCAACACCGCCCACCCCTGGCAGGAGGATCGCTATTCGGGCACTCATTCGGTATCACCGCAGAACTCTGCGTTGAACGCGGTTTTCCAGTGGATGGCGGCAGTGCTGGGACTCAGTTGCGCCCTCATTTTGGGAGTTCAGTTCGCCGGCCATCCGGAATGGGTGAAGCCCATCCAGTGGGTTTCCTACGTGGTGGCCTTCGGAGCGATTCCTTACGCCAAAAGCCGGATCAGGCCCGGGTGAACCAGGTGCGGCCGGTTTTGCGGTCGCAGTGCAGCACCAGTTTTTCCAACGAGGCCAGGTTGAAGCCTTTCCATTCGAGCGGCTCCCAGCCAGGTTGGGCCCAAACCACCTTGAGATCCCAGGATGTGGCGATAGTCAGCGGCAGGAAATGAATGGGAACGCTCTTTTTGTCCCTTAAGGGAGTGGTCAGCACATTGGCGTCCCACCAGCGGTAGCTGCTGGGCGAGACGTAGACCTCTTTCAGGGTGAAGCCGGTGGCGTTGACCAGGATGAAGTCATAAGGGGAGGTCGACTTCTTGGCGGCGGCCGGCAGAGTGAGCAACAAAAGCAAAAGCAGGGAGCGCATTCTTTCCGATTTGGGCTAAGCAGAAGAGTTCCTGGTCGCCTCTCGGTTGCGCGGAGACCGGGAAAGGATCCAACACGCCCGTACCCAAGAGGCCGACGGAGGACTTTAACCGTGGCTGATTTTGCTTCTGTTTTACCCGAGGGCGATGAATTGTTGAGCCATCAGGAGGCTGACGGTTATGCTCTGGCGTTGGTTCATGACGCGGAGGAGGAGACCGACGGCACCGCTCTGGTGCGCAAGGACCCGGGTGGATGGACCCTGTTGTCGCGAGTGGGTGGAACCTTCTCGGCCGAGGACCTGCATCGTTTAGGAGTGCCTCCCAAATTGTGGAACCGCCTGCTGGTCGAGCCGATCGGTGAGAGCGAACGCGAGGAGGCCTTGAACGGCGGTCCCGGTTGGCCCTTCACAGAAGAGATGGCCCTGGAGAAGGACGACGTGGCCGGCTTGACCGACTGGGAGCGGTTGCTGATGGCCTCCGAAATCCTCGCGCGCCGTGGCTGTCCCTTCGAGGAATCTCCGTTGCGCGAATATTTTCAGTTGAAGGCCTGGTATGAACCGGACCCCGACTTCGATGAGTCGGATTTGACCGAGTTGGAACGGGCAAATCTAGCCTTTCTGCGTTAGTTTCAGGCCTGGGCTCCGCGATACTTGAGTTTTATGCATCGCGGCCCTCATCCCGAAGACCCCCAACTCTTTGACTCCAGGCTTCCGGCTGATTTCGCGCGGGCGGTCGAGCATTATAGTTGGCTGCTGAGCCGCGGCTACGCCCGCCAGGCCGGCCTCACTCTGGTTGGAGACCGATTTCAATGGACCCAGCGCCAGCGGGTGGCCCTCGGCCGCTGTGCTTGCAGCGACGAGGCCAGGGAAAGCCGCGCGAAAAAGTGGGTGGAGTCCTTTGACTCGATTCAGATCGACGGTTTGAATACACTGACCACGGTCGAGGCGGCCCTGGCCGGTGGCGTGGTGCTGCGCGGGCGCGACGGTTGCTTTCGGGATATGGCTTCCTTTCACGGCAATTATCGGATGGTCGAGGAAGCGACGCGGGCGGTCGAGCTGGTCGGGCTGCATCTAGCGGGTCGGCCCGCACTCTGGTTGCTGGACAAGCCGGTTTCCAATACCGGGCGCTTGGCCCAGTTGTTGCGCTCGATAGCGGAGGAACGCGGCTGGCCCTGGACGGTCGAGCTGGTGCCCGACCCGGATGTGCTGCTCAAGGCCTCGTTCGAGGTGGTGGCCACTTCGGACTCGGCCATTTTGGACTTGTGCGGGCGCAGCTACAACCTGGCCCGACGGGTGGTGGAGGAATTGCCCGAGGTGTGGCTGTTTCCCTAGCCTTCCGGGGAGCAGGAGTTCCTTGCCGCGGTTTGCAACGAGTTGCTCCATGCGCGGCGTCCTTTTTGGAGTGGCCACTTACTTCTCCTGGGGCGTGCTGCCGCTTTACTTTCACTTGCTCGATGATGTGCCGCCGCTGGCGATTCTGGCCCATCGGGTGCTCTGGTGTCTGGTATTCTTGGTGGTGTGGTTGGCCTTCCGGGGGGAGCTCAGGAGCTGCTGCCGGCGGGCGGCCGACCCTGGTTTGCTGCGCTGGTTGATTCCCAGCGGACTTTTGATCGGCACCAACTGGTATCTCTTCGTCTTCGCTGTTAGTGAGCATCGCGTGACCGAGGTGGCTCTGGCCTACTACATCAGCCCTTTGCTCAGCGCGCTCTGGGGTTTGCTCTTTTTGCGCGAGCATCTGGCCCGGTTGCAGCTGTTTTCGCTGTTGTTGGCGGCATTGGGAGTGGCTTACCTGGCCTTGAACACCGGTGGCGTGCCCTGGATGGCTCTGGCCATCGCCCTCTCGTTCTCGACCTACAGCTTCTTGCGCAAGCGGGCGGGTGTGGAGTCGATTCTGGGGCTTTGGGTTGAAACGCTGGTTCTTTCGGTGCCCGCGGTTTTTCTGGCGGTTGGTTACACTCCGGCTGAGGCCAATTGGGGATTGCTGGCCCTGAGCGGACCGCTGACGGGGATCCCTTTGCTGTGCTTCGGAGTGGCTGCCCGCCACCTGCGCCTGGTGACCCTGGGGTTGCTGCAATACATCTCGCCGACTCTTCAGTTCTTGGTGGCGGTGGCCGCTTTTGAGGAGCCCTTTGGCAAGGATCATGCGGTGGCTTTTACTTGCATCTGGGGGGCGGTGGCCCTTTACGCAGTCGGGTCCAGGGAGCGACGGCAGTCCGCTTGAGCAGGAAATCCGGAGCGAACGCCACCAAGAACTAAGCATGATCGAAGATCTCTACGAAAAGGAATACCGGCGCGTTTTCGCCACCTTGGTGCGGTTGCTGGGCGATTTCGATCTGGCCGAGGAGGCCGCGCAGGAGGCTTTCACCGTGGCCGTGGAGCGTTGGGCTCTGGATGGCGTGCCTTCGAACCCGCGTGCCTGGCTGGTTTCCACCGGGCGCTTCAAAGCCATCGATGCCATTCGCCGGCGCGCTCGCTTTGACGAGAAATTGGAGAAAATCGCCGAGAGCCTGGAGCAGCATCCCGAAGAAGATTACGATGTGGTGGATGACCGCCTGCGCTTGATTTTCACCTGCTGCCACCCGGCCATTGCACCCCATGTGCAGATTCCGCTGACCCTGCGCGAGGTGTGCGGTCTAAAAACCGAGGAGATCGCGGCCGCCTTTTTGACCACCCCGACCACCATGGCCCAGCGTATCGTGCGCGGTAAGGCCAAGATTCGTGGGGCCGGCATTCCCTATAAGGTGCCCGAGAGCGAGGATTTGCCCGAGCGTTTGGACTCGGTGCTTTCGGTGATCTATCTGGTTTACAACGAAGGCTATTCGGTCATCGCGCGCACCGATCTTTCGCAGGAAGCGATTCGATTGGCCCGGCTGCTGGTCGAGTTGTTGCCCGATCCCGAGTGTCTGGGTTTGCTGGCTCTGATGCTGCTTCAGGAGTCGCGGCGGGAAGCGCGCACCGATGCGGATGGGGATCTGATTTTGTTGGACGATCAGGACCGCGACCGGTGGGACCAGCGCTTGATCGCCGAGGGTCTGGCGCTGGTGGAGCGGGCGCTGACACCGCCGGTCCCGGCCTTTACGGTGGTGGGCGCCTACACGCTGCAAGCGGCTATCTCGGCAGTTCACGCCCGCGCCGTGACCCCGGAAGACACGGACTGGCGCCGCATCGTGGCCCTTTATGATCTGCTTTTGCGCGCCGACCCCTCGCCCGTGGTGCAGTTGAACCGGGCCGTAGCCGTGGCCATGCGGGATGGAGCCGGGGCCGGGGTGGCGCTGATCGAAGAATTGTTGGAGCCGCTTCAGGATTACCACCTGGCTCACGCGGCTCTGGCCGACATGCATCGGCGCCTGGGCCAGCGGGAACAGGCCCGGGCCAGCTATGAGAGGGCGCTGGAGTTGTCGCGCCAGGAGCCCGAGCAGAGATTTTTGCGCAAACGACTGGCGGAGTTGTCGAAAATGGCTCCGGCCGGTCGACTCATAACCGGAGGTGAAACCCGATGAAATATTTGCTCCTGGTTTATGGGGAAGAGGGCGTGCTCTCGCCCGGAGAAATGCAGAACTGCTACGAGGAATCGACTCAGGTCACCAAAGAGTTGGAGAAGAAGGGCCAGTTTTATGGCGCTTCACCGCTGCAATCGGTGGCCTTAGCCACCAGCGTGCGCGTGCGCGAAGGTCGCCGGCTGGTCACCGATGGTCCCTTTGCGGAAACCCGCGAGCAATTGGGCGGCTATTTTCTGATCGAGGCCGCCGATCTGGACGAAGCCATTGAGATCGCGGGGAAAATCCCGGGCGCCCGCTGGGGCACGGTAGAGATCCGGCCGGTGGTTGAGCAAGCCGGATTGCCCCGAAAATAGAATTTACAGACAGAATAGGAGATGGAAACCATGAAAGTTATGGTGTTTGTGAAAGCCACGAAGGAATCCGAGGCTGGAATGATGCCCAGCGAGAAAATGCTGGGCGAGATGATGAAGTTCAATCAAGAATTGGTCGACGCTGGCATTCTGCAGGGCGGCGATGGCCTGAGACCGAGCAAGGACGGCGTGCGTGTCCGTTTCAGCGGCAGCAAACGGGAGGTCATCGACGGCCCCTTTGCCGAAACCAAGGAATTGGTGGCCGGCTACTGGATCTGGGAAGTGAAATCGATGGAAGAAGCCATCGAGTGGGTTAAGCGCTGCCCCGATCCGATGCCAGATTCCGAAAGCTCGGAAATTGAAATTCGGCCCTATTTTACCATGGACGATTTTGGCGATAATCTGACGCCTGAGCTGCGCGCTCAGGAAGAAGCCATGCGGGCGACTACAGGACAATGAGCAGGCGTCAGGTGTGGCCGCAGGCCTGGGCCCAACCCGTGTCGAGCCAGAGATTGTCGCCTGTCAGGTTGCTCAGGCAGAGGTGGCCGTGGTGGCGGTTCTGCGATTCCAGAAATTGCCGCGTAGCGGTCAGGAATTCCGGATCGATCGAGGTGGCCAGTTCGTCGTGATAGTCGCGCACCAGGGCGAAGACCCTGTCCGGTAGGGTGAGGAATTGCTGGGGTGCGAGGAAGGGCAGGGTATGGCGGTCGAGTTTGAGGTTGCGTTTGTGCTCGTCGCTCAGATCTCCCTGGTGAAAGCGCAGCAGGTAGATCTTGTGCCTGTCGCCGATGCGCTGGGCGCGCAGTTGCACATCTCCCCAGCGGCCTGGACGGGGCTCTTCCAGGGCCTTGTAGCGCATCAAAGGTAAAAGTTGGTCGATTTTCACCCGAGGTGCTTTGCGCAGGGGGACTGCCTCTCCCTCTGTGAGAACTGGGGAGGAATGCGTTCCTTTCCCGAACAGCTCACACCGCTGCCGGCCTTTCAGGCGTTGGAGCGATTTCAAGAATTTTTGGAGCAGCTCAAGACCGTGCCCCCGCCCGAGCCGGAAGAGTCGCGGCAGCTCAAGGAGCAGTGGCTGGCTCAAGCTGCCACTTTGGAGAGCGGGTCCGAGATTAGCCTTGTGACCCGGCAGGCGCAGGCGGCCGGTCTGCTGTGCGGCGCCCTGGACGGGTTGCGGCTTTACGTGGAGAGCAAGGAAGTGCTTGATTTTGTGGCTCCGTCCTCGAGCTGGAAAGATGCGCTGGCCGAACTGACCGAAGTGGCCGACCAGTACTGGCGAGGATTGGACATCGAGAGTCTGCACCAGCAGTCCGTCTACGCCCGTCAGGAAAATCTGAAGACCGAGTCGGAAAACCTGACCGCATTGGCCGGGGCGGACGCGAGCAAGCTGCGCAACCAGCTCAGTGAAACCTTTCGCATCGCATACGGAATGGGCTTGCTGGATTCGGCGCGGGCCTACTTATTTATCAAGCGATGAAAGTGGAAGCGCATCGCTGGTGGAGTCCCGCGCTGGGCCACGAGATGGGTTGCCGCGTTTACGGCTATGGCGGCAAGCCAGTGCTGGTCTTTCCCAGTCAGGGTGGCGGTTGTTTTGAATGGGAAGCCTTCGGAATGGTTGGTGTGATCGAAGACTGGATTGAGGCCGGTCGGCTGTTGCTGGTAACCGTGGATGGTGTGGACCAGGACAGCTGGTGTCATCCCAGTGCCGATGTACCTCATCGGGCGAGGAGACACGAATGTTACGAGCGTTACATCCTGGAAGAGGTGGTGCCGCTGATGCGAGCTCGCAGCGGGCAGAACTTCTTGATGACCACCGGCTGCAGTATGGGCGCCTATCACGCCAGCAATTTCTTTTTTCGCCATCCGGGCATTTTCGACACGCTGTTGTCGCTCAGCGGAATTTACCAGCTCCGCCTGTTTTTAGGCGATTACATGGATGATCACGTGTATTTTCAGTCTCCGCTGGCCTACCTGAGGGAGCTGCGCGACGAGAATCTACTGGCTCAATATCGGCAAAAGGAAATCGTGCTGGCGGTGGGTCAGGGCCCCTGGGAGCAACCCATGTTAGACGAGACCCGGGCTATGGGCGAACTGCTGAAGGCACACGGCATCCCCGCCTGGGTGGAAGTATGGGGCCACGACGTCGGCCACGACTGGCCCTGGTGGCGACAGATGATGGTCCGCTTTCTGCCGAATCTCAAGCTGTGCGTTTGATGATGTGGTAGCCGAACTTGGTTTTGACCAGTTCGCTGAGGGCGCCCACTTCCAATGCGAAGGCGGCGCGGTCAAATTCCGGGACCATTTGACCGCGTCCAAAGGAGCCGAGGTCGCCGCCATTGGCTTTGGAGGGGCAATCGGAGTTCTGCTTGGCCAGCTTGGCGAAATCGCCTCCGGTTTGTAGTTCCTGCAGCAACTGCTGCGCCCGGGTCTGGTCTTTGATCAGGATGTGTGAGCATCGGACTTTGCCGGAGCTTTTGGAAGAGAAAAGGCTACCCATGTGGCTGGGATTGCTCGTTTTCGTTAGGAATTCCTGCGAGTTGCGGCTCCGCCTCAAAAAGCGGCTGGGCTTCTAGTTCGTCCGCGTCCATCAGCCAGGCAGTCCGCTGCAGGGCGCTAAGCAGCATGCTTCGCTCCCCAGTATCCAGGCCTTTGAGGTTGCGCAGAAAGCTCTCCTGCAGTAAGGGCGGAGCTGTGTTCAGCAGAGTTTTACCCGATGGGGTCAGTCGATAGCGTCTTAGCCGCTTGTCGGCCGAGCTGTCTTCGCGTCTCACCAGTTTTTTGCTGTACAGGCGGTCGAGCACGCCGCTGACGGTGGACTGGCTCAGGCTGAGATGACGGGCCACCCTGGTGGGAGTGGCCGGATTGAGCACGGGGATGGCTTTCAAGACGGAGAGTTGCGGAGAGGTCAAACCGACCTTGGTGATCAGGTCCTGAGAGTGCATTTCCATGGCCCGAACGATTCTACGAATCGAGCCGATAATGCTGTCCTCGAGAGAGTCCAGGTCGAGAGGATCCAGATCGTTTGCTTTGCCATAGACGGCCAGATCAGACATATTGTAAGTCTACCAATGTCTACCGTTTTCTCCCAGGGCTGATTGTCGGGGATCGACAGGACAGGGGTACTGGTGCGTCCGACCAAGGCGATCAGAATGATTGAGTGGTTCGCTCGTCTTGGCTATGCTGCCAAAGGAATGGTGTACTTGTTGGTGGGCTAC
The DNA here is from genome assembly GCA_022842865.1 of Vulcanimicrobiota bacterium. Classification (GTDB taxonomy): domain Bacteria; phylum Vulcanimicrobiota; class Xenobia; order Xenobiales; family JADMJV01; genus JADMJV01. Next base: position 9,236 of record JALHOV010000032.1, read on the forward strand.
CGGGCCCTCAAAGGTGCCCTCCATTGGATACGGCCCGCGGGCAGCAGCGAAGTCCTGGAGGGCCTGCAGAAGCAGCCCCTGGGTGAACCGTTATTGCTTATTTTAGCGGCGGGGCTGGCTTTTTTTGCACTCTGGCGGGCGGTGCAGACCTTTTGGGACCCCGAGGGCGTGGGCAAGGATTGGCGGGGTCTGCTGGAGCGCACCGGTTATGCCGTCAGCGGCCTGTTTTATGGGAACTTAGCGGCCGGAGCGTTGGAGATGGCGCTCGAGCAAGTTGAGCCCGAAGATGTCCACGAGCAAGAGCAGATGGCCGCCTTTTTGCTCGGCCAACCGTTGGGTCAGTGGCTGGTGGCCGGGGCGGGTTTGGCGGTGCTTGGGGTGGGAGTGGCTCAGCTTCACAAAGCCTGGTCGGGAAAATTTTTGGAGCCCGTTGCACGTAGGTGAAATGCAAATTTGGGAGCGACGCCTGGTAGTGCCGCTGGCCTACGCCGGACTGGGGGCGCGGGGCTGCGTCTTTCTTGCTCTGGGCGCTTTCGTGATGCGAGCCGCCTGGACGTTGAATCCCAAGCAGGTTGCGTCGGTGCAGGAGGTCTTTGTAACCTTGCGCACGCTGCCTTACGGACCGGCCCTGCTGGGCGGCCTGGGGGTGGGCTTTATTGCTTATGGGTTGTTCATGGGGTTGGAAGCGCGTTACCGTCGGCTGAGCCGATAGAGGACCTCGTTCATCGACTCAGCATGCAGTACGGGGGTGCCTGGCAGGAAGTATTGGCGGCCCCGGCGTTCTCGGTTCTGCGGCGGTATTGTGATGGGACAAATTGGGAGGTTACCTAACTATGCAAAGAATTTTTCCGGCCGCCGCCCTGGCCGTAGCTTTGGCTCTGCCGGTGCTGGCTCAGCCAATTGTCGCTAAGCTCGATGGCCGCACGCTGCAGTTTGACCAGCCGCCGGTGATGATGGGTGGGCGCGTGATGGTGCCGTTACGCGGCATCTTCGAGAGCTTGGGAGCGACGGTGCGCTTTGAGGCCGCCAGTCAGCGCATCCTGGCCAATCGTGGTAGTCAGTCCGTGGAGTTGATGCTCGGATCCAATCAGGCCATGGTCGGTAGCCAGCCGGTGACCCTGGACAGCCCGGCCTCCACCATCGGCGGACGCACCATGGTGCCGCTGCGCTTTGTCTCAGAAGCGCTGGGCACGGAGGTCCGTTGGCAGGATTCGACACAGACCGTTTTCCTGACCACCAGCGGTGGGGCCACTGCTGACGCCCCTCAGCAGCCCGCGGCGCCGAACCCTCAGCCCAAGCAGCCGCCCCGCTTGAAGGCGGTCAGCCACAATGCTGGCGGTAGCTTGCGCGGAGGCGACCAGCTGTTCGTCAGCGCCACCGGCGCCCGCAACGGCCAGGCCAGCTTCGACATTATGGGTGTGGTGGAAAACCAGCCTATGAGCGAGGTGCAGCCGGGCGAATATCGAGGGAACTTCACCGTGCCCAACCGGCTGAGGGTGGCTCAGGGGACCTTGCTGGTGCATTTGCGCAAAAATGGTCAGGTAACCCAGTTGGAAGCGAACCGTCCGGTGACCTTCAACGCCCAACAGCAGTCGGGCGGGGCCGGCGGCCGGTTACAAATCGGAGGTCTGAACCTGCGTCCCGGTCAGGCGGTCCAGGCCGTGTTTAATGTGCAGGGTCAGACGCTTCCAGGCGCCACGGTCCAGATCACTGGACGCAGTCCGGGCTTTCCGGGCACTCTCCAGGCGGGCGGAAACGCGGATGGCAACGGGCGCTTCCAGATTCAGATGAATGCCACGGGAGTGCGGGACAACGCGCCCTTGCAATTGAGCATCGTGGCCAGCGACCGCTCAGGACGGCAGGGAAGGCCAGCCCAGATTCAGGTATTCCGCCGCTGATGGTGAATAGGGGGGAATGAAGAAGTTGTTGTTCGGCCTGGTACTCCTTTCGTGTGCCTGGGCTGAGCCAGACTCGTTGATTCCTCCTGACCCTGGTTACGCCAACGGGTTCGCCAGGAGCAATCCTGGTTATCGAAAACGGGCCGCCGAGAGTTACGAAAAAGCGTATTTCCCGGCGGCCGTCGCCCAGTTACGTCGCGTTACCGGACTTCCCGAAGCCGAACTGCAGCGGGTGCTGCAGGGCTTTGTCTATCGCTGGTTGGATCGCTACGTGGAACTGGAAGGCCATATGCCTGCCGACGATCTGGCCGAAATGGTGGGCTGGCTCGACCGAGAAATGCGCGAGCGCCTTCATCCCAAGCCGACCGGCAGCTATGAGCGCTGGAAAGCCTCTCCAGACAATACTCTGGGCTTTCTCTTTCGGGTTCATCGATGAGTGTGACTCTGGTTGTGGCAGGAGCGGCCGCCCTGGCCGGTGGGCTGGTGGTGGCCTGGAACCGGCGGCGCCGACGTCCTGGAATGCGCAAGGTGCGGCGTCCCCGTCGGCTGGATCTGGCAGATTTGAAAGCGCTCGGGCAAAAGCGCGTGGAAAGCATGCGTAGCTGTCGTATGAGGGTCCTGCAACGCGAGCTTCAGGGAGATTGGTTGCGTCTGCTGGTGAGGGTGGAGCCACCCATCGCCGGGGCTCGTTGGTGGCCTTGGGCCATTTCGGTGGAATGCCCCGAACAACTGGCCTTACGAGATGCGGCCGAGCAGGGTGGCGTTCTGCAGGGCGCACTGCCTCGAGAGGTAGAGGGCCACCCGCTGGATGCCTGGCTGAGCGGTGTCCATTCCGTCTGGGTAAGGGTGCTGGCGCCACCGGGTTGTGCGCGGCTGGAGGTCGGTTACTATGGTGCGCCCGCCTGTTTTCTGGATTTGTAGAGTCGGGTCAGCTCGCTCTGGGCTGCCTGGCCCAGGTCGTCCAATTTTTTGCCGTAACCGGTTTCCGCCTGCTTGAGCAGAGCGTTGAGGATTTCATCGTAGTTCTTGGGTTTGCCGATGGTGGTAAGGGTCTGGCCTATTTTTTCCACCTGTTGCTCGGCGTCCCACTGCGAAGCCCGCGTGCTGGAGGCCAGCCGGCCCAATTTGAACTGCAGCTTGGTAACATCCCCTCCTCCCTGCATGCGGGCCAGGCGCTTGCCCCCGGTTTCTCTGGCCAGGATGTCGATGGCTTCGGCGGCTTTGAGTTTTTTGTCGCGGATCAGCTCGGTGGCTGAGGCCACGAATTGAGGCGAGCGCGGGTAGAAGTGGTCGCCGCGCTGAACGTGGAGAAGCCAACCTTTGACCAGCAGGTCCCCCACTTTGCGATCGCTTTCCTCGGCGGTGGCGTAGAGGGCTTTGAGGTTTTCGTCCAGAGCGTTCATGTTGGTGGTGCCGGTACCGCCGGGGCCGTCCTGGCGGGCCAGTTGCAGGTTGACCGGAATGCCCCCGCCGCTGAACAGGCCAGTGGCCAGGAAACACAGCGCCACCAGGATGAAGACGGGGGTGATGAGCCGCTGTTCGGGCCCGTCAAAGGTGGTCTCGTGAACCCGAAATCCCATGCTGGCCGGATAGCCGCGGAAACGGCTGCGCATAAGAAACCACAGGCAGACCCCGGTTACCAGGGCCGGGAACATCAGGGAAATGGCCAGCGGCTGGTCTTCGCCCGCCATCCAGACGGCCAGCGGAGCCAGGATGAGAGCGGGTAGCAGCGCTTTGCCCAGGGCCGTCCACAGTCCGGGCCGCACCACTTTGCGACATTTCTCGCACAGGTAGTAGGTGCCAGAGGTCTGCTGCCAGCTTCGCTTCTCGACCGTGACCAGCAGCCGATGCTCAGTACTTACGGTCCGTTCTTTGGTGCGCCACTGGATGGTTTGGGGAACCTGCTCCGACCCGCTTAGTTGGCAGGAACAGAAGTCGCAATCGGACGGCGCCGGGCACGACTGGCCCATCCGAATGGCCTGATAGCGTTCGAGGGCTTCGCCTTCCCGGCCATACATCTGCGAGAGTCCAGGTTCCACTTCACGTATTTCGCAAAAGGGGCAAAGGGACCTGCCGGGTCGCCTCCAGACGTTACGGCGCATAGGAATTGAATACTTATCACAGGTTAGGCTTATCCCTGAGACGCCGCCTCGGTGGCGCTTAAGCTAAATCGTATGAGCTATGCTAAAATCGAGGTTTCACGCCATCTTCGGACCGTGGAGATCTCTCTGACCGGGGAGTTCGACCTGGGATCTGCTTCCTTGCTAGTGGGCGAAATCGAACAGCGCCTGGAGGATGGGGCTCGGGTTTTCCGGGTCGACCTGCGCAATGTCAGCTTTCTTGACAGCGCGGGAGTCAAGGCTTTGCTTTGCTGTCTGCGTAGCGTGCGGGTGCGCGGTGGACGCTTGCTTTTGGCGCGCCCGTCCTCTCCGGTGCGCAGGGTTTTTGCGGCCCTCGGCCTGGATTGCTTCTTGCAGCCGGCCGCCTGAAAACGAAAAAAGGCCTCCCGCTTGGGAGGCCTCTTTTGATTCGTAGTCGCTTTAGAAGATGGCTTCTTTGAGACCGTCGTTGGCTTTGATGATGGCTTCGCCGGTGTTGCCGACCGATTCGATGATGCCTTTCTGGTAGGAGTCTTTGGCGCCCACACCGAGGCCGTAGAGGGCGCCGGCGGCCGGAGCCAGACAGGCGGCCAGGGCCACGCCGACCGGGACGAGGGGGGTTCCCACGATTTTGAAGGGCAGCGGAATGTCGCTCTTCCACAGTTCGGCTTCGGCGCGAATGGCTCCGGGAACCGCGTAGACGGCGGCCAGACCGGTGGCGGCCACGCCTCCGATGACGCCGTTGACGGCTCCGCCGACCAGGCCCTTGGCGGCGCCGGTGAGGGGGATGTCGTAGGGGGTTTCGCCTTCGGGCAGGTTGGAAGTCTGTTCGTCTTTCAGCCACTCAACGGCGCTGCTGGAAACCTCGCCGTGGTATTTCTTGATGTCGCTGGCGCCTTGACCAACGGCTTCGCCAATGCCTTTTTCAGCGCCCCGGACGAATCCGGTGCAGAGTCCGTAAAGCGCGCCGGCTACGGGGCTGAGCGCAACGGCGGCCACAGCTGCGAAGGGCAGCAGGACAGCGGTCATAACTTTCAGGTTGGTGCCGATTTTCGGCGTCTTGGCCAGAGCCTTAGCGGCTTCCAGGGTCACCTTGGGGGCGTTCCAGAGGGTGCTGCCGGCGGCGCCTACGCCGCAAACCACGGCTCCAGCCAGCGAACTGGGTACGGCGCGCAGGGCCTTCCACACGTTGCTGGTATCATCTCCACCCTTTTTGAAGCCGTCCTCGGGCTGCTCAGGCTGCTGGTTGTTCTGGGGGGCGGGCTGCTGGTTGTTGGAAGCGATAAACTTGGGGGCTTGCGGTTGGGACTGGATGACCATGTCGAGTCGTTCTCCTCTTTATATCTTGTGCGTTGAGCATATCCGGGGGGACTGATAAAAACCTGAACGAGGAGGGATGCATATCACCTCCAAGAACCCCGCCCCAAGATGGCAAATCACCGCGGCGGCTACTTTCTCAATCGAGTTCTCAAAATTTTCGAAGAGCACGGACTCTTGCAGGGCCCAGAGGCCCAGAAAGCCGTGCTAGAAGTGGTGACCTACGCCTGCGAAGACCAAGAGTGCATCGGGGGAGCGGTTCTTGAAGAGATTGGAGCGCGCCTGGGCATTTGCTCCTCGTGTCTGCAGGCTTCCGAACCCTTGAGTCGAGGGGGGCTTTGTATGGCCTGTCTGGAGAAAATGTAGGGTTGCCACGGGGGTTGCCGCCCAAACTTCCCGGAGGGGAGTTCTCAAGGGACGAGTCGAAGGGCGACCAATTACCGACAAATCTTGCTTTCTCGTTGAGGGTGCCGGGCTTTGGCGAAAAGAGGTGCCCTGATGGTCTTTGAATCTGGATCTGTTGTCTATGAGCCCTTCCTAGGATGTTGTACTGTGGTGGCTTCCACCCAGGAAACCATCCTGGGAGTGGAGCAGTGGTTCTACCAGCTGCAGCCCACTCAGGGCAGTTCTGTGGTCAAGGTACCGGCCAAACAGATGGTCGCCCGCGGCATCCGCCCGTTAATGACGTCGGATCAGATGGAACTGGTCTTGCAGGGGGAGGGTGAAGCGCCCGCCCTGGCGCAAGAAACTTACGCTCAGCGCCTGCGGCGTTGGACCGAGCAATTGCGTTCCGGCCAGCACCACGGTGCACTGGGCATGCTGCGCGAGTTCAACACTTTGCTTTCGGACGGGGCTCGTTTGAGTCCCAAAGAAAGTGAGATGCACGATACCGTGCAGCGCACTACCCTTCAGGAGATCTCCACGGTGATGCAAATCAGCCAGGGAAAAGCCAGCGTCAAGTTGAGCGAGGCGTTGGGGGTTGTGAAGGGCCGACAGGAGAAGAAGAAAAAATGATATTTCAAGCCACTCAATCAATGACCAAGGCGGAAGTCCTAAAAATGCTCGATCTGAGCGAGTCCGAAGCCGAGTCTCTCTTTCGCGAGGCGAAGACGCCCGCTGAAAAGGAAGAGCTTACGGTAGCGGAGTTGACCCGCCTGGATGTCGTCATCCCAAGGATGGTCCACGTTCTGGTGGGTCGGGACTGGCGTCGAGCCGATGGCGCGGACCGGGAAGCCAATGCCCAAAATGGGGGCGGCAACTTTGATATTTTTCACAGAAAAACGGGACAACGACAGCCTTTGGCCACTTTTGGAGAACTTTTACGCTGGTCTGAATCCGAGTATGGCTGGCAAGTTTGAGTCGTTTGTGTTATGGTCCGATTCTCGTCGCTAACGTCTTACCTAAGTGCTAAAGCCTCGAAGAACTAATAAGAACCGGAGGCTTTTATGGCCTACACAGATATGACCTTGACTTGCACTGACTGTAATCAGTCCTTTACCTTCACTTCGGGTGAGCAGGAGTTCCACGCGGAGAAGGGCTTCTCAAACCGCCCTAGCCGTTGTCCTTCTTGCCGCGCGGCTCGCAAAGCCAGCGGTGGTGGTGGCGGCGGCCGCTCAGGCGGCGGTGGCGGATTCGGTGGCGGATTCGGTGGTGGTGGTGGCGGAAGCCGCCAGATGCACCCGGCCACCTGCGCCCAGTGCGGTAAGGATACCGAAGTGCCCTTCGTGCCCAGCGGTAACCGTCCCGTTTACTGTCGCGACTGCTTCTCCAGCCAGAGTGGTGGTGGCGGCGGAAGCCGTGGCGGCGGCGGTGGCGGCCGCGGCGGTCGGCGCTAACCTGCTCCACAGGTATCGTGGCGGCGATGTCTAAGTCATAGATGTCGTCGCCATTCGATAGTTGATGAAGTTTCGTTTACTTCCGTGTAGCTTCGCCAATTTTTCATTGGAGTGGCTCCGGCTTCGGAGCCTACGGAAGGACCTGAAATGATTGAACTCAAGACCACGAACGGCACGATTAAGTGGAAGGCCGGCAAGCATCTCAAAGGCGACGAAGCCGCTTTGGAGATCTTTCGCCAGGCCCGCCCAGGGGAGTTCGGACAGGCGCCCGGCGTTACGTTCGGCCTCGCTCACCGTCGTCGTGACAGCTTCCTTCATTTGGCCCAGACCATCTGGCCCAACTTTGAGGTTGTGAAAGACACCGAGCCGCTCGCGTAGCTATGTGTCAACATGAACAGGCGTCCTTTGCAAAAGGGGCGCCTGTTTTGTTATTGGGGAGATTTCTGTGAACCCGTACGAGCGCATCGTTAAGTTCTATGAACGCGTGGCCAGTCTGGGGGAGCCCGGGGCGGTGGTGCACGAGGTGGAGCGCGTGGTGGTGGAATTGCTGGGTTGCCGCTGGGCTCGAGTGGTCCGCGACCCGGTCCAATCGGTTCCCCCTGGCTTTCTGGTCTTGCGTGGAGCCGACCAGCTTGTGGTCGCCTACGTGGCCACCGACCTGGTCGAGCTGCCGCCCGCGCTACCGGGATTTCAGGCTTTCTTGAAGATGGCTGCCTGGGCTTTGCGGGGACAGGCTCGAGAGTGGTCGGAGTCGTTGGAGTTGGCTCGCAAGGTCATCGAGGAGGGTCTGCCCGTCGAGCGCCTTCAGGCACACGGGTGGGAAGCGGTCGGCAGGTTACGCCCCGCCTCCCATGTGGGGGGTGACTGCTATACCTACCTGGTCAACGAGAACGTCGTCTGCTTCCTTTTGTTGGACGCCGTAGGCCATGGCCTCAGTTCGGCTGTTTTGGCCGCCAGTTGTCGATCGTTATGGCGAGGTGTGGTCTTCGAGAAAGAACTGAACCTGGCAGTCCGGCGCCTCAACCAGAGACTCTACGAGGACACCGGCAGTGAGCGCTTCGTGGCCGCCACTTTGGGCTACTGTTTCCCGGATGGATCGGTTGAGTATGTGAGTTGCGGGCAGAGCCCCATATTTTTGCTGGATAGCGGGCGGGTTTTGCTGCTCCCCGAATGTGACCCGCCGCTGGGCTTGTTTGACGATTGGGAGTTTGAAGTTCAAAAATGCCACTTGCATTCCGGTCAGGCGCTGGTGGCGGTCACCGATGGTGTGCTCGAGTGGCTGGACCAGGAGGGCGTTCCTTTCGGGGAAGAAGGTACGGCCCGTGCCCTGGGCTTCGATTTCGAGAATGCTTCCGCGGCCGTAGACGCCCTGATGAGTGCTTTGCTGGACTTCACCAAGGGCACCCGGCAGATCGATGATGTGGGCTGTCTGTGCCTGTGGCGTTGAACCCGCCCGGATAAAAAAAGACCCGTAGCCCCAACAGGGCTACGGGTTTTGACTCTCTCTTCTAACTTTTAGCGGACTTTGCGCAGCATTTCGTCCCAACGGGTTTCTTGGGCGAACTTGGTGCTGTGGTAGGGGTTCATTTTCATCCGCGACTGGTCCTCAGGGGACATGTTGGGGATTTGCATATCGTCGGTCAGGCCAGGGGCTGCCGCTTGCTTGCGGTATTCGATGTTGAGACCCGTGGCGTTGGGGTATTTCTGACTGTGCTGTTCGGCGATAACGGCCTCACCGAGAGCGGCTTTCACCTGAGCGGCGGCTTCGGCGATTTCGCCACCGAACTTGGCACCGGCCAGCTGGACGAGGTGTCCGGCGTCGGCGAAGTCATAGAACTTCTGGGCCTGCTGAGCGACCGGGGCGAAGTCCTTGGGAGCGATGTTGGCGTCGATTACCTTGCCAGCGAAGTTGTCGAGAGCAGCCGAGACGTTACCCATCTTGGTGAGGTCGACAGCGGACATGGTGCCCAGGTCGCGCTGGTGACCTTCGGCCATCTTAACGATGCCCTTGGCCATATCAGCGGGTGTCAGGGGATCGCGAGCCCGCAGAGCAGCGGCCGCGTAGTTCAGCACTTTTCCGCTGAGAATACGGCTGTTGGAGTTGGACTGGGTGCCGCCCGGCAGGGCTTCGTCATACTGCCAGCCAGCGCCGCCTTCGACTTCTTCGGAGGCGACCAGGTAGTTGGCGTAGTCCTTGATCTGGTGGCCGATTTCGGTGGAGGCCATCAAACACTCGTCAAAACCGATGACGTCGATTTTGCGGCCCGTCTTCTCCTGGGCGCTCTTGAGGCCTGCCTCCAGGTCGGTGGCGTTCATCCAGCTGTCGGTCGACTCAGAGTGGTGGGCACCCTTCCAGCCGGCGCCGTGGTCGGAGCAGATCAGGAAGAAGTGCTTGGATGGATATTCCTTCATCGCCCAGGCGATGGAATTTGCCATATTCTCTGACTTGGCCATGTCGTGGCTCTTTCCGAGGTCCTCCAGAACCGGCGACTTGATGCCAGGGGTGGAGTCGGTTTCGAGCTTCATACGAACGACGCTGCCGCCGCGGGGCTGGTGCGAGGTTTCGGCCAGCACGGTCATCTCGTTGGTGCTGCCCACGCGCTCGGCTTCGTCGAGGTCGGACTGCATGTAGGTATAGAGATTGTTGTCGGAGACCGAGTAGATCAGCACGGTCCAGTCTTTCAGCTCGGGCTGCGGAGGAGCAGGCGGCTGCTGGGGAGGAGTGGGCTGGGTGGGCGGCTGCTGAACGGGCGGCTGCTGAGCAGGCGGTTGCTGGCTGGCCGGCGGCTGCTGTGTGGGCGGCTGCGGCTGGGGCTGGCTCGGCTGAAAGCTGTCGCCAGCAACTTGCTGTGCCTGGGCGCCGGCGGCCTGAGGCGCGGCGGTGCGGCGGAGATTCGGGGTGTGTGTGCTTTGAATGATCACGGTTTTGACCTCGTTCTTTATTTTCAGTATTCTGCAATTAATGTATTACGTCGGAGGGGCGGGGTTGTTAGGCAGATGTAAACGGACTGTCAAGCGGCCCGACTTGCCAGGTAGGCTCCCACCGAGGCGCCCACCAGGCCGCCCACAATGGGTCCGGCGCCGGGCACGAGCAGTCCGATGGGGTAGGCCAGACCTCCGGCCGCACCGGCGACGCTGGCCAGCAGGAAGCCACCAGCGGCGATGGTGCCGCAGGTGGAGGTGATGTCGTTCAGTGGGTCGCCATTCAGGCTCTGCTGCAGGCCGTCGCGCAGTATGGGACCTACGGCCACTAGAGTGGCGGCGGCGGCTCCCAGGCCGGCTACGGAAGCCAGGGCGGCAGCGCCTTGAGCACCTGCCAGTGCGCCCAGCAGGGCACCGCTGGCCGCGCCGGCCAGGGTCAACGGACGAGGGGATGAGCTGAGCTCGACCTTGTCGTCGGGGTTGATGGGAGGGGGCGGAGGCGGAGTGGGGCGACTGAGTGGACGAGTGGTAGGCATCTGCTGGAAGGCGTTGATTTTCATAGGGACTCCTGTGTGTTTGTTTTAGATATTTCTTAATTGAGAAAATACACAGAAGGCTGCCTTCAAGTTGTTGCCAGGATGTGAACCGGCGCCCTTCAGGGATTTTTCACGGTCCGGCGGCACCGGGGGTAATGGCAAGTTAACGTGATTGCAGCAAATTCCGAGCTACCGGTCGGCTAAGCTGAGGGGGTGAAAATCACATCCCAACAGGAGCGCTTTCAGCGCGTGGACCGCAATCGCGACGGGCAACTACAGTCCGCCGAGATGCGCGATTATCTGGTCGCCTCGGGCGATTTGCGCGCGGGTGTGGATGAGGCTCGGCTGTTGCGCGAATTTGCTGCTTCTTTCGAGCCGACGCGTGCATCTGGCTACACCACCTACGAGCAGGCAGCGGCCCGCTTGGATCAGCTGGCCAAGAAGTATCCCTCCCTGGCTCAGCGCGTGAGCCTGGGCAAGAGCGTGGAGGGTCGTGATATTTGGGCTCTGCGCATCGGCAAGCAGCCCGAGGGCAAGGCGCCCGGAGCGGTCATCACTGGCTGCCATCACGCTCGCGAGTGGATGACGGTCGAGGTCCCACTGGACCTGGCCAGCAAAATGTTGGACGGCTATGCTCGCGACAAGGAGATGAAGAAGCGGGTAGATTCGCTGGAAACCTGGATCGTGCCCATCGTCAATCCGGACGGCTACGAATACAGTCGCACTGAAGACTCGTGGTGGCGCAAGAATCGGCGCGTCAACGAGGAGACCGGCTGTCCCAAACCCAAACCCCCGTCGGGTGACTTTGAGTGGCCCACACCCGTTGGAGTGGACTTGAATCGCAATTACTACGACGCCGCTCGGCCCGAGATGTATCGGCAGCCGGGCGATACGCCCTGCTCTTACCAGGATGATCCCTCGCACACCAGCGATGGTCCGCGCACGGACACTTACCGCGGTCCGCGCGGTAATTCAGAGCCGGAGACGCAGGCTATGCACCAGCTGGTGTTGGGGCGGGCTAACATTCAGGGCGTGCTCGATTATCACAGCTATGGCAAGATGATCCTGATCCCCTGGGGTCACAAGGACGAAGCGCCGGCCAACGTGGAGAGCTATCGGGAGGTGGGCAACGCCATGAATCAGGCCTTAGGTGGGGACTATCTGGTTCAGCCGAGCATGGATCTCTACCCCACCACCGGAACCTCTAGCGATGTTTTCCATGCCAACGGCAAGCTGGCTATCACCATGGAAATCGGCACAAGCTTTCAGCCCCCAGCTTCGGAAATCCCGGCCACCGTGGAAAAGCTGACCCGTGCCAACCTGGCCTTTCTAGATCATCTGGTGACTCGCAGCAGCCGGTAGGCTAAGCCGCCCCTGGTCATGGCCCGAAAGAGGTGCTCCAGACTTTCCTCAGGGTTTCCTCGGGCGCAAATCACCGAGGCAATCTGATAATGTCGCAAACTATCACTATGCGGTAGACAGGGGTCCGGGCAAGTTGCTGGACAACCTGGTCTTTGAGAGTCGGGTCCTCTGATGGAGCAGCAATATTTTCTTGCCCATCCTGCGTAGAAACATCCTTTTCTCCCTACTAGGGTGTTAATGTAGTGTGATTTGAGTTCACATTACAAAAGCCCCCATGGTGCTGGAAGTTTTACGGACCGACTGGAGTTGGCGCGATAGGGGGTTCTCTGCCCTTTGAAGCGGTGACGGGTTTTCGTTCGCTCGGGAATTCTTCCGCTTTAGCGGATGTGGGGGGGTCCTTTTAGGGCCGTGAGCAGGGCCGGAAGAGTGAGCAGGGAGGTGAGCAGGTTGGCGCCCACGCCGGCGGCCATCACGAAGCCGAAGCTGGAGACCCCCACGTGAGAGACAAACAGAAACGAGGAGAAACCGAGCATGGCGGTCATTCCCGAGAGCAGCACGGCGGCTCCGGTGGAGCCCCGGAAGAGCGAGTCCGAGCCCTTTTCCTGACACTCCAGCAAAACGTTGACACCGAAGATCAGGCCGATTCCTAAGGTGATGGGCAGGGCCAGGAAGTTGGCGGAATTGAAGCTGACGCCGCATACTCCCATAGCGCCAATCATCCAGAGCACCCCCAGCAATTTAGGGAAGATGGCCAGGGTGGCATTCTTGAGCGAGCGGAAGTGAAACAGCAGCAGTACGCAGATGACCGAGAGCGCGACGCGGCCCGAGGTGGAATACGCTTTGCGCAGTTCCTGAATGTTGTAGTAGATCATCAGGGGGGAGCCGGTCACGTAAGCGTCTACCCGGATGATCTGGTTAACGAAGAATTCCAGGGGCTCCCGGTCCCAGGCGTTTCCCTTGGGAAAGATGCGCAGGCTGACGCGGCCGGCCGGCGAGACGCTGCGGGCCAGCAGAGGCTGGGGCAGGTAATTCAAAATGTCGGGCAAGACCTGGCGCTGCTCGCTCAGAAATCGCGCCTGACGCTTCAGGTCTTTCTGCAGTTCATCGGCGTACCCACGCAAAGCGGCTGAAATGGGACCGGGTTTGCTGGGGTCAAGCAGGCTTTCAAAGCGGCGCAGCTCCCGGCTGACTCGGCGGCGTTCCGGGCTGTCGGACATGCGGGAAAGCAGAATTTGGATCTGCTTGGAAGCGCTGGAAAAGGTTTTTGCCAGGTGACGCATTTCAGCCGCCGACATTTCCGGCGCAGGGGGATCCGACTCCTGGGCCGTCAGGGGATGAGCCAGTCGGATGATCTCGCTGACGAGCGGGGCTTTTTCCTGGACATCAATGGGCTCCAGCTCGGCTACGGTCTCTACCCGCGAAACGCTGGAGAGCTGTCTGAACTTGGAGGCCAACAGATTGGCCTCGGAGACGTTGGCGGCGGAAGTGACGGCGAAAAGTCCGGAGTAGCCCATCGTCTGGAGGAAGTTTTCCAGGCGGACCACTTCCGAGCCTTCGGGCTGCAAACTGAGCACGTTGTAATTGAAGGGCACGCGCGTTACCCAGGTGGCGCTATAGAGGCTGACAAAAAGCGAGACGGCCAGCACCCGGTAGGGATGGCGGGAGACGGCGCTGCTCAGGAACTGCCAGCCCGGCAGGCGCACCGACTTACGAGTTTGTTTGCCCTCAAAAAGAGACAGCAGGATGGGCAGCAGTGTAGTAATGGAGACAAAGCACATGATGACACCGGCACCGGTGATCAGGCCCAGTTCGCTGGCGGCCCGGAAGTTGGCCCAATGCAGTGACCAGAACGCGATAGCCGTGGTCAGCGCGCCGATCAGACAGGTTGGCCCGGTGCGTCCGACCGTTTCCACCCAGATGTTATCCCCTTCTTCCAGCTCTAGAAATTGGCAGAGCATTTGCACTGCAAAGGTCATGCTCAGGCCCGCCACGATGGTGGCGAAGTGCACGGTGAGGAGGTTCAGGTTGCCGATGACCAGGGCAGCAAAGGCGGCGGACCAGGCCATCCCTACCCCCAGACTGAGGCCGGCGCAGAGGGGGCGCTGCCAGTTTCCGAAGGCCAGGGTAAGCAGGCCAAAGACGGAGATTACCGCGATCGTGCCAGAGAGGCTTGAGTCTCGGTAGGAACCGACCATTTCGTCGGTATTCATGACCACTTCGCCGCATACCACGCAGTCGACCGAGGGAAAGCTGCGCATCACCTGGGCAACGCGTTGGCGTAGTCGGGCCACGGTCTGGGCGTCGTGCTCGAAGGAGCCGCTACGATCGGCGGGCTGAACCAGCATCAGGCAGGTGCGGTCGCCCTGAATGCGGTTGTAGACCGTATCCTGGCCCATCTCGACGTCTTGTTTTTCGCCGCGATAACTGGGAAAGGGGCTCTGATAGGCGGCCTGACCACGGGTTTCGATACTGACACTCATGCCTTCCAGGACGTTGGCAAAAAGCGGCAGCATGGGTTCCAGGTCCTGGGGGCGGTTGGTGTGCGCCAGTTTCTCCAGAAATCCGGGCAGTCCCACTCCGGCTGAGCCCAGCCAGGGGCCGGCCTGTTTGAGTTGGCGGGCCAGTTCTCGGAGGTCGGGGGTGGATAAGAAGTAGAGAGCGTGCTGGTTGAGTTTGGGCAGGTCGATTTTGAAAAAGACCTCGTCGAAGAAGTCTTTTTCGCGACCGAGCAATACTCCCAGAGCGTCGGCGGCCCCGCGTACCTCCTCGGGCTCCCCGGTGATCAGCACAAGCAGGTCCGAGTTGCCTTCAAAGCTCTGCCGGTGGATCTGCCAGGAGCGTTGGATGGGGTGATCGGGGTCGAGCAACTGGGTGCGGTCGGTGGAGAATTTGAGACGGGACTGAGCCAGCCAGCCGCTGCCGGCCACCGAGATGACAGCCACGAATAGCACCAGCCAGCGGAACTTCAGGGTCCAGGTGGCCCACCACCGGAAAAAGCGGACGGACATCATTGGCGGCAGAACATCATCTCTGGAGGCCTTTACCCGGTGGGCCGCATTCGTAACCCCCGCCTCGCCAGCCCGCGCAGAGCGGATTCGCCTTGCGGTTGCTGAAAGAACGGCGATGAAGCTGAAGAAACTATTGTTGGGGCTGTGCCTGGCGCAGGCCGTGAGCGCTGAACCTTATCGGAATCCCGTGCTGCCTTTTCAGGAGCGGGAGCTGGCCGATCCGCATGTGCTGAAGTACAACGGCCAGTATTACCTCTACACCAGTGGGGACCCGATCACCGCTTATCAATCGAGTGACCTGGTGCATTGGAAGGGATTGGGAGGAGTGCTCAAGTCAACGCCCGGGACCTGGAACGAAGCCGATGTTTGGGCGCCGGAAGTGGTCTATCGAAACGGTACTTTCTACATGTTCTACACGGCTTCGCGGAAGTCAGACGACTGGCGGGTGCAGGAGATGGCGCGGCGCATCGGGGTGGCCACCAGTTCCAGTCCGACGGGCCCGTTTACGGATAGCGGGGCGCCTCTTTTCGACGGCTGGGGTATCGACGGGACCGTCTATCTGGACCCTCGGGACGGGCGAGAATACCTCTACTTCAGCCAGCTCGAGGAACCGGAGTATCCGGGAGCGGCGATTGCCGTCGTGCCTCTGCGCCGGGACGACGCCACTCATCGCTATCGAATCGAGGGAATTCCGCAGACTGTGCTGCGAGGGATTAGCGCCTGGGAGGACAAGGACGGCGACCCCAACAATGGCAGTCTTCGCTACACCAATGAGGGTCCGACGGTTTTCGAACGCGACGGCAAAGTCTACCTGTTGTATTCGGCCGGCTCTTGGGATCAGCCCACCTACGCGGTCGGTTACGCCACGGCGGCTCAACCTCTCGGGCCTTTTACGCGGGTGGAGCCGCCCATTCTGAAAGCCACTCCGCTGGTGGACGGACCCGGGCACGCCGCGGTGGTGCTCGGCCCCAATAATCTTGAACTGATGCACGTATATCACGCCCGCACCCAGCCTTACATCGACGCCTGGAATCGCATGCCGTTTGTGGATCGGCTGGACTGGGTGAACGACCGGCTGGTGGCGCGTACGCCTTCGCTGGCCTGGCTGGAGCCGCCGCCGCTGCCTCAGACCCGGGAGCCCTGGGAGGTGCCGCCTCAGGCCGTGGTCGAGGTCAACTTCCGGGGAGCGGCCCGTCTGCAACTCGGGGAGACTGTGTATACGCCCTCGGCTGCTCCGGGTGTGTTTCATCAAGTGCTGCTGAGGCGCGATGGGGAGCGAGTGCAGGTGCTGCTGGACGGAGTGCGGGCGCCGGAGCTGCGCTGGAGAGGCCCGGGAACCCTGGCTTTGAGCGGGGCGGAATTTGCGGGCGTGTCCGTCAGCGCGGGCTGGAACACCCAGAGCAATGACGGCTGGAAGCGGGAGGGCGATCTGAGCTGGCGGGCCGATTCGCCGCCTGCGGATCACTATGAGTTCACCCTGAACTTGCGTCCGGATGATCCGGCCCCGCCGCTGGTGGCTCGACCCGGCCCGACGGACCAGAAGTGGCTGGCTGGTATGCTGGCCGCTCGCGACGACCGGGGCCGGACCGTGACGGTCGGCTATGACAAGGCCATCTGGCCGCTGGGCCGGCTGAAGATCAGCGATCCCACCGGGCATACTCAGCTGGTTGGACTGCCTCGCGGCTTTCGCTACGATCAGTTCCACAGCTTGCGGGTGCGGCGCTATCAGGACGCCTTCACTTTTTTCCTGGATGGTCGCGAGATGGCCAGTGGACGCTATCTGATCGGGCCTTCGCAGGTCGGCACCCTCTCCCGGGGAGTGCGCAGCGATTTTCGGGAAATTGCTTATCAGAGGCTGAATGCGCCGGAAAACCTGGTTCTGAACGGCGGTTTTGAGGGCGAGGGGGATGCCTGGGTGTTCGGGGGCGGAGCTCGTTACAACGAGTCCTCTCCCCACAGCGGGGGCCGGCGTTTGTTGCTGCGCGGGACCTCGGAAGCTCGCCAGACTCTGCTGCTGCAGCCGGGGGACTACCTGCTGCACTGCTTTTTGATTGGCACGGCGGGCGAGAAGGCGCGGCTGACGGTCAATGGCCAGAGCACGGCCGTTCCCATGCAGGGGCAGTGGCAAGGCGTTGACCTGCCATTTCAGGTGGTGCAGGCTGGACCTCAGTCGGTCTCCCTGCAGGTGCAGCTGGGAGCGGACAGTTACGTGGCGGCCGACGACTTCTATCTGGGAGTGGCTCGCTAGTCGCCAGCAGCTTGCCGAGTTGGCCCGCGCTTCTCTGTAGCTGCGGGGGTTTGGCCTGGATCCGCGGTTTGGCGGGGATGATCCGCATTGGGGAGCGGATAAGGTGCACTGGGTGAGGGTTTTGGGTCGGGATCCGCGGTTTGGTGGGGATGATCCGCATTGGGGTGCGGATAAGGTGCCCTGGGTGGGGATTTTTGGCCTGGATCCGCCGTTTCGT
>JALHOV010000033.1:0-16713 GCA_022842865.1 Vulcanimicrobiota bacterium
TCTGCGGCAACCAGGGACGAGTAAAGGTTTGCTTGCCGCCGTCGACCAGGGCCCATAGTCCCTGTAGCAAGCACACCAGGGAAATGAGTCGACCTGTCGCCACGGCGTTGCGGTCCCGCGTCTGATAGCAGAAGAGCGAGCCCAGCAGGGGCAACAAAATAAGGGCAGGCAAAGAGATCATTGGCCAGCTCCAATCGAGAGACTAAAGAGGCCGTAAACAAAAAGCGCCAGCAGCGTGCTGGAAGCCAATACTGCCACCGCGTAAAGTCGTAGGCTGCCCCCTTGCAGCTGGCAAAGCAGAACGGAAGTGCTATGCATGCTGCGCTGGATCAGACTCGGCGCTTGCTGGGAAATGATAGGGTCCACTTTGACAGCCACCATGTCCGCAAAGCTCCGGAACGAAGCGGCCGCGCCTTTGCTGAGCGAGTCAATGGATTCGCAGCCCAGCAAGACCGGCACGGCACTGTCCGGGACCAGGCTGGGTCGGCCGCCCTTGTGGTAGGAATAAGCCACTCCCAGTCCGGCCAAACCGGCCAAGATGGCCGTGATCTGCAAAGGCCCAAAGGTCTCGTGAGTTTCCGGGGCGGGCAGTTGGGTGGCCAGGGACTGCACTTCGCTGACCAGTTCGTGACCGGCCAATCCGGCCACGACGGTGGCCATACTGAGCACAGCCAGCGGCCAGGTCATCGACGAGCCCGGCAGATGGAGCTTACCGTCGTGGTGAGACGGAGCCCAAAATGTGAGCACGTAGGCTCGGCCGGTGTAGTAGGCGGTCAGCAGGGCGGTGAAGACACCCACTGCCCAGAGCAGCTGGCGTTCGGTGTTGCCGGCCTGGAAAGTTCCCAGCAAAATGGCCTCCTTGGACCAGAAGCCCACCAACGGGGGGATGCCGGCCAGAGCCAGGGCCCCGACCAGGAAGGCCAGCTGCACACCGGGCATCTTCTTGCCCAGTCCGCCCATCTTTCGAATGTCCTGTTCCCCGTGCAGGGCGTGAATGACCACGCCTGCCGTGAGGAAGAGCAAAGCTTTGAAGAAAGCGTGGCTGACCAGGTGGAAGATGGCCGCGCCGTAAGCGCCTACCCCCGCCGCCATGAACATGTAGCCCAGCTGAGACATGGTCGAGTAAGCCAGAATACGCTTTAAGTCATTCTGGGCCACCGCGCAAAGAGCGGCCACCAGGGCGGTGATGGCTCCCAGCCGAGCCATAATGACCATCAGGTCCGCACCCTCGGGTCCGTGGCCAAAAAGGGGAGCACAGCGCACCATCAAGTAGACGCCTGCAGTCACCATCGTAGCGGCGTGAATGAGCGCCGATACGGGAGTGGGTCCTTCCATGGCATCCGGCAACCAGGTATGCAACGGCAGTTGGGCGGACTTGGCGTAGGCAGCGATCATCAAACAGACGCCTGCTGCAAGAACCGTCTCTCCGCTCATCCGGTCGAGGTTGGAGGCGCTGAGAAACTCGCTGAATTCGAGCGTGCCCACCCGGCTGCCGATGAGGAAAATGGCAAACATCAGGGCCACGTCGCCGACTACGTTGATCAGGAAGGCTTTGCGGGCGGCTGAGACCGCCGAGGGCTTCTGGCGGTAAAAGCCAATGAGGGAGTAAGAAGCGTATCCGACGCCTCCCCAGCCCACCAGCAGCAGGGCCAGATTGTTTGCCATGACCAGCAAGACCATGGTGGCCACAAAAAGATTGAGGCTGGCGAAGAAACGACCGTAATCCTCTTCGTCGCTCATATAGCCCATCGAAAAACAGTGAATCAGGAAGGCGACGCCGGTCACGGTACAGAGCATGGTGGCGCTGAGGGGATCAGCCAGGGCAGCCACATCCACTCCGGCAACCCCCGGAATCTGCAGCCAGGTGGCCAGATGAGCCGTATACTCGCCCTCGGCCTGGACCCGAAACCAGGTGTCGACGGCCGCCGCAAAGGCTCCCAGAATGGCCAGGCTGGCCACCATCCCGGTGGCCACCTTGCCAAGAGCACGGTAGTGGGTCGCGCACAGCAAAGAGCCGAGCAGAGGAAGTGCCAACACCAGCCAGATCGTATTCATGGCTAACCCTTCAACTCCGCTAGCTCATCGGCGTCGACTTGCTTGCGGGTGCGAAATATGGCGATAATAATGGCCAGACCAACTACCGCTTCAGCGGCTGCGATCGTCATGACCAGAAAGACGAAAATCGACCCGTCACTGGCCGAACCAAGGTCCTGGTTGGCTGCAAGCTCGATGCTGTCAGGTAGCGTTTCTGGGATACGCGAGTAGTATCGAGAAAAGGTAGCCAGGGCCAGATTGGCCGAGTTGAGCATCAACTCGATGCACATAAACATGATCAAAGGGTTTCTTCGGATGGCTACGCCGATGGAGCCAATGGCGAACAGAGCGGCACTTAGAAATAGCGTGATCAGTCCGTCAGTCACGAGACGGCCCTCCCCGGTCGAGATCGCGAAGGCGGCGATGCCCCAGCAAAACGACTCCGATCAGTGCGACCAACAGCACAAAGGCGGTGCCTTCAAACGGAAAGACGAACTTTCCGAAGAGGTCGGTGGCGAATTGCTTCAAGCTCCCCTGTTCAGAAGTAGTAGTAGCCAGGTCAGCCAGAGGTGCATGACTGTTCACAGCCACCAGGCAGGCACCCAGCAGTGCGGCCACGGCGATGCCGGTCAGCTTATAGGAGTCATTCCATTTGCCCAGCATTTCGTCTTCGGGAGCCAGCACGGTCACCGCGAAGAGGAAGACCACCATAATGGCGCCGGCGTAGACCAGCAGTTGGGCCGCTCCCAGAAAATGCAGGGACATTAACAAGTAAAGCACGGCCACGCAGAGCAGGTTGCACGTCAAAAAAAGCGCCGAATGCACAGCCTGGCGGCTGAAAGCCACACCCAGGGCGCTGGCCAGAGCCAGCACAGCCACCACGCATTTGGCCGCGGTAATCAATGTCCGTCCCCCGGCTTGCGAGAAGGACGGTCTCCCTGGCCCACGGCGGCCGAAGAGGTTTCCGAGCCATCGAACTCTGCCGAGTTGGGAGTCGGCGGCTTAGGATCCCAAGCCTCGGTGGAACCAAGGGTGGAGGTGCCCACCGGTTCCAGCAAATCCGCTTTATGAATCAAAAGCGACTCGCGCGTGTAGCCGGCGATGGCGGTGTTGTTCTCCAGGGTTATGGCATTGGTGGGACAGGCAAGTTCACAATGGCCGCAGTAAATGCAGCGCAACAAATCAACGTCGAACACCTTGGCGTGGCGCTCACCAGCCGAAACCTGGTTTTCTTTGGTGTTTTCCTCGGGCTCGATGTAGATGGCTCCGGCCGGACAGGTTCCCTGGCAAAGCAGACAGCCGACGCAACGCTCCCGGCCGTCTTCGTAGCGATGCAGCACGTGACGTCCTCGAGTGCGGGCGGGAAACTTGCGCTTATTCTCGGGGTAGGTGATGGTCACCGGCTTCTGCAGCATATTGCGAAAAGTAATGCTCAGGCCTTTGCCCAGCGCGATCAAATCTTTAATCACTTCATCCACGGTTTGCGCAGTTCTCCTTTCACTCGTGACGGCCCCGGCCGGTCTGTGAAAATTTTCACAGACCGGGGTAATGTATGGCAGCCAGCGGTCCTTTGTAAAGTCTTAGTGGTGTTCGGGTCGTTCCGGTTTGCGATTCAGCATCGACAGCGCCGTCAGGGTCACCATCATGGAGGCTACTGCCAGAGTAAACTGGTAGGACTTCCACTGCATGGCCACACCCACTGCCGTCACGCCCAGGTTGATCAGGCCCAGCGGCAACAAGAATTGCCAGCCGATGCGCATCAACTGGTCGTATCGAAAGCGCGGGAAAGTCGCGCGCAGCCAGATGAAGACAAACATGAAGCAGTAGACTTTCAGCAAGAACCAGTGCGGGCCGTGGGCCAACAACCGGAAGAACAGTCCCTGCGTTTCGTCCACCGGTAAGCCGCCTGGTCCCCCCAGGAAGACGGTGGTCGCCACTGAGCTGACGGTGAACATGTTGACATACTCGGCCATAAAGAACATCGCGAACTTCATGCCGCTGTATTCCGTGTGGTAGCCCGCGCCCAGCTCTTGCTCGGCTTCTGGAAGATCAAAGGGTGCGCGGTTGACCTCGGCCACGGCTGCCGTCCAGTAGAGGAAAAAAGCCACCGGCTGGGCCAGGATGAGCCAGCCGCCATCTCCATTCAAATAAGAATGGTCGAGTTGCTGGTTGACCACATCCCGAAAAGACAGGCTGCCCACCATTAAAAGCGGGCTGACCAGGGCCGTGCCCAGCGCCAACTCGTAGGAAATCACCTGGGCGCTGGAGCGAATGGCGCCAAGCAAGGCATATTTGTTGTTGCTGGCCCAGCCGCCCAAGATGATGCCATAGACACCCAGCGAGCTGATGCCCAGCAGGTAAAGCACGGCGATGCTGGGATTGGAAACCCAGGGCTCAATGTTGTAGCCGAATATGTTGACCGGGTCTTTGTCGATGGGGATGACGGCGTAAGCAGAGAGTGCGACCACCAGCGAAATCATGGGTGCCAGCACAAAAAGAAAGGTTTTGGCTTCCTTGGGCTGCAGCTGTTCTTTGAAGAGCAGCTTGATACCGTCGGCGGCTGGCTGGAGCAAACCCCAAGGACCGACTCTGTTGGGGCCTACGCGCCACTGCATGCGCGCCACGATGCGACGTTCGCCGTAGGTCATGTAAGCGAAGCCAGTCAACAGCGCCACGCTGAAGATGACGGCCTTGATGACCACGGCCACGAAAAATCCTAAATCAGCGGCGGTCATGCTTCGGTTACCTCCTGCACGGATTGCTCCGCCTCGTTTTGTTTGATTTGAACAGCTGGTAGGGGTAGCTCACGAGCGCCACCGCCGATGGCGTGATAGCGGTTGGCCGGACTGGGTCCGGGCGCCTGAGGCCCGCCACCAGCGGTGATGCGACCACCGACGAGCGGAAGCCCATCCTGTATGACCGGCAGCACCAGGCTGAGTCGGCTGGCCATCTGGCGAGGATCGAGCTGACCCACCACCGCCGGGGGCTGATCGCCGGCCAACAGCCGCGACACGCGCTCGACACGCGACCCGGTGTCCTCGGCCGGCATCCAGGGAGCGGCGTCGGGACGCTTGACCGGGATACCGGAAAGGTCGGCCCTGGGCGTGCCAATCTTGCCCTGCTGAGGGTAAGACCAGTGGACGGCGGCATCGGTCTGAAAGTCATTATAGGAGGCGCCTGCATAGAGCGGATTCATGCGCCCGATTTGCGAGAAAATCTTGGAGGGCGTATCGGTGTCCCACTTTTGGCCGAGGGCCTCTGCCAGCCTGTGGAGGATCTGCCAGTCGGGCAGACTCTCCGCCAGCGGAGGCAGCGCTTGCCGGCACAGCTGTACCGTTCCATCCAGGTTGGTCATGGTCATGACCTGTTCCACAAAAGAACTGGCTGGAAGAACCACGTCCGCTTCCTTCGCAATGGCACTGCTGAAAAGATCCAGCACCACCAGAAACTCCGGCTTTTTCTCGAGCCTGTCTTCCGCCACCAACAGCATGGCCTGCAAGGGATTGACGCCGCCGGTCATGGTTGCATAATCGGCGCCTTCCCCACTGTCAAAAGAGCCCCAGGCGGTGGTGTAGGCGTCTTTGGCCTCGGCCAGCTTTTGCCAGCCCGGTGCGAACACGGGCAACACGCCCATTTCGCGCAGCCCAACCGAGTTGGCTCCGGCCACCAACATCAACAAGCCGTGAGGAGCTTCCACCCCCAGCGTTCCGGCTAGCTCATGCAGCCCCTCGACAGGGTGGTCTTCTGAAAAGACCAGCACCACCCGGTTGGACTTCTTGAGAACTTTAGCAGCTTTTTCCAGGTCGGTGCTGGTCGAACCGCCCGCCTCCCAAGGCCGCGGGCGCGGATGAGCCAGACCTTTCTGCTCCTCGTCGGGCAATTTGGCATAGGCTTCGCTGAGCTCGGCCAACGAACCGACCCGATAGTCAGCATAACCGGAAAGACCGTTTTCCCCGATGCAAATCAGCTCCGCGTGCTTGCGTAGAGCCTTCTTGATGCGCAAATCCAGCACCGGATGAGTCATAGTGGGGTCACAACCGACCACGACTACTGCCGTGGCCGTATCCAGACCCTCGATCTTGGCCGTCAGCTTGAGAGCGTCTCCCTCGCGAAAGGCAAGACCGCGGCGATGGTCCAGGTTCGGGCTGCCTAGCAAACCTCGCATCAGGCGGGTGAGCAGCCAGCCCCCCTCGTTGGAAAGTCGTGGACCGGCTACAGCTCCCACCTTGTCGGCCGGAAACTTCTTGAGGCCTTCGGCGGCCACGCGCAGGGCGTGAGCCCAATCGGTCTCCACCAGCTGACCGTTTTTGCGCACCATCGGCTTCTTCAGGCGATCGGGACTGGAGATGAACTTGTAGCCATATCGGCCACGGTCGCACAGCCAGCCGTCATCGATGGCGTCGTTGCAGCGCGAACGAAGGCGGGCCACTTCATAGTAGCGCACGTCCACGGTCACGTTGCAGCCGACCGCGCAGTGATTGCACACGCTGGCGTAGTTTTGCAGCTCCCAGGGACGCGACTTGAACCGGTAAGAGCGGCTGGTGAGGGCGCCTACCGGACAAATTTCCACGGTGTTGCCTGAGAACTGAGAGTCAAAGCTCCGCCCTGGGAAAGGACCGATCTCCGACTTGGTGCCGCGCTCAATGATCGTCAGGCCTTCTTCCACGGCCACTTCATCACAAAAGCGCACGCAACGCATGCACATAATGCAACGCTCCCGGTCCAAAATGACCTCGTTGCCGACCTGCCTGGACTTTTCGAAGTGGCGCTTGGTCTCCTCAAACCGCGACTTGCCGTGGCCGTAGCGCAGGGTAAAGTCCTGCAAGTCGCATTCGCCGCCCCGATCGCAGACCGGGCAATCCAGCGGGTGGTTGATCAGCAACAACTCGATGACGCCTTCACGAGCCCGAGTGGCGGCAGCATTGCGGGTGTGCACCACCATACCCTCCATGACCTCGGTCGCGCATGCCGGCATGATGGGGCGTCGCTGCTGCTCGACATCGACTACGCAGACGCGGCAAGCGCCCACGGGAGCCAGCTTAGGATGATAACAGTAAACGGGAATCTCGATGCCCAGCTTGCGGGCGGCCTCAACAATGAGAGTGCCTCGGGCCACCGTAACGGCCTGGCCGTCGATGGTCAGGGTAACCTCAGACATTAGACCCCCACCGTCTTCTTAGCGCCGTGGCCCACTTTGCAGCATTTTTCTTTGATGTGGTGCTCATATTCGTCTCGGAAATACTTAAGGCTGCTGGCGACCGGCACGGTGGCCGAGTCGCCCAGCGGGCAGAAGGTCTTGCCCAGCATGCTTTCACAAATTTCGTCCAGCAGCTTCAGATCTTCCATCTTGCCGTGACCGTGCTCGATGCGATGCAGTACCTGCGTAAGCCACTGAGTTCCCTCCCGGCAAGGGGAACATTTGCCGCAAGATTCCTCGTGGAAGAATTCGACCAGATTGAGGGCGGCACCGACGGCACAGGTGTCTTCGTCCATAACCACGATAGCGCCAGAGCCGGCCATCGACTTGGCGGCAGCGATGGCCTCGAAATCGAGGGTGACCTCGCCGTGCTCCTCCATCGTCAGCCAGGGGGCGGAAGCGCCGCCGGGGATGATGGCTTTGCACTTTTTGCCGTTGCGCATACCGCCGCCAAAATCTTCAATCAGCTGGCGGAAGTTCACCTGGCCCAACTCGATTTCGAAATTGCTGGGTTTGTTCACGTGGCCAGAAAGCGAGACCATACGCGTGCCTTTGCTCTTTTCGGTACCCAGTTTGGCGTACTCTTCGACGCCCATCCGAAAGAGGGGTGGCAGCGTGGCCAACGTCTCCACATTGTTGATGACGGTGGGGCAGGCGTAGAGGCCGGAAACAGCCGGAAACGGCGGCTTCAAACGAGGAAAACCGCGCTCACCCTCGAGACTGGAGAGCAACGCGCTCTCTTCGCCACAGATGTAGGCCCCGGCGCCGCGATGCAACACGACGTCACATTCGAAGTCGGTGCCTCCAATGTTCTTGCCGAACAGGCCGGCCGCGTAGGCCTCCTCGATGGCTTTCTTGAGTGACAAATACCCCTCATACATCTCACCGCGAATGTAAATGAACGCCTTTTGGATGCCCACCGCGTAGCAGGCGATGCCAATCCCTTCGAGGAGTTGATGGGGAAGGTGCTCGACGATCTCACGGTCCTTGCACGTGCCAGGCTCCGACTCGTCACAGTTGACGCACAGATATTTTGGTTTGCCCAGGTTGTTGGGCACAAAGCTCCATTTCATTCCGGTGGGAAACCCGGCACCACCGCGACCGCGCAAGCCGGAGGCCTTGGTCAGGTCGATCACTTCGGACGGCTTCTTTTCTTTCAACAACTTCATCCAGGCGTCATAGCCGCCTTGTTCACGATAGACTTTCAGGCTGCCGATGTCTTTGACGTCGCGCCAGCCGAAGAGGATACGCTTTTCATGGGGGTGAGGCATTTGCTTAAGACTCCTTGGGGGGCTGCCAGGAAACGTTGGCCGGTGGGAAGTGCTCGTCCCCACGGCGCAGTCGGACGAGCAGGTCGTCGATCCGCTCCTGGCTGCAATTTTCAAAAAAACGGTCATTGACTTGGAGACAGGGAGCGCCCGTGCAAGCCGCCAGACACTCGGAGCCGACCAGCGAGAATTGACCGTCGCTGGTGGTCTCGCCCATCTTGATCTCCAGTTTGTCCTCGAGCTGTTTGATGACCCTCTCGGAACCACACAAATAGCATGAAATCGACTTGCAAATCTTGAGCACGTAGCGGCCCACCGGTTTGCGATGATACATATAGTAAAAAGAAACCAGCGTGGTCACATCCTGCGGCGGCATGCCGAAGATCTCGGCCACCTGCGCTTGAGCGGGTTCGGGCACCCATCCCAATTCTTCCTGAATACGGTGCAAAGCCATCAAAATGGCCGACTGAGGCTTGGGATAGGAAGCCATCAATTCCTTGATTTCCTCTTGCAGCTTAGGGCTGAGCAGCTCCTGGGTCGGCATCTTACTCCTAACGGTCTACGTCACCCAGCACAAAGTCCGTGCTGGCGAGAATGACCACCACGTCGGCCAACAGGTGCCCTTGCAGGATCACCGGCATTACCTGGACGTGAGGGAAACTGGGGGTCCGCACATGCATGCGATAGGGACGATTGGAACCGTCCGAGGTCATATGGAAGGCCAGTTCACCGCGCGGCGATTCGACCCGTTGAAAGACCTCGCCGGGCGTAGGCGCATAACCTTCGGTGAAAAGCTTGAAATGGTGGATCAACGACTCCATCGAGCGGGTGATTTCCCACTTGGGCGGAGCCACAACCTTGCGGTCGTCAGTGCGGTAGACCCCGGTAGGAGTAACCTTAGCCAGGGCCTGACGAACAATCTTGACCGACTCATCCAGCTCCGCCATACGCACGATGTAGCGTGCGTAACTGTCGCCTTCGGAGCGGGTACAAACCTTGAAGTCGTAATCGGAGTAGGCGGCGTAGGGAAAATCTCGGCGAATGTCCCAGTCCACGCCGGACGCGCGCGCCACCGGACCGGTACACAGGTAGTCGAGGGCCTGTTCGCTGGTCAGAACACCCACATTCTTGGTGCGGTCCAACCAGATGGAGTTCCCCGTGAGCAGCCCGTGGTACATCTGAATATGGGGCTCGAAGTAGTCCAGAAACTCTTTCACCTTGTCAAGGAAACCCTCGGTCAAGTCGGCCATGAGACCGCCAGGCATGATAAACGAAGTCATCATACGCACACCGGAGAGGTTCTCAAAAAGATCGAGCACGCGCTCGCGGTCCTGAAAGCAGTAAAGGAACATCGACATGGCTCCGGCGTCCAGACCGGAAGTACCCAGCCACACCAGATGGCTGGAGATGCGCTGCAACTCCGCCAACATCACCCGAATGTGGGAGACTCTCTCGGGAATGTCAACGCCCAGCAATTTTTCCACCGCCAGCGAGTAACCCAGATTGTTGCTCAGCGGCGCCAGGTAGTCCATTCGATCGGTCAGGGTCAGGGCCTGATTGTAGGTCTTGACCTCGGCGGTCTTCTCGATGCCGGTATGCAAAAAGCCGATATCGGGCACGCAGTCGACCACACGCTCCCCGTCCAGGGTCAGCACCAGGCGCAACACCCCGTGGGTGGAGGGATGCTGTGGCCCCATATTCATGATGGTATAGCCGTTTTGGTCGAGCTGTTCCTGGGTGAAGCGGGAGACGATGTCGCCCGTAATTAAAGTCTGACTCATGGTGACTCCTTAGCGGTAGGCCGACTGCGGCGGCCCGGTCACGGGATAATCTTTGCGCAAGGGATGGCCCTGGTAATCCAAGGGCAGCAGCAAACGGCGCAGATCCGTGTTGCCATCGAAGCGCACACCAAAGAGATCCCACATCTCGCGCTCGTACCACTGAGCACCGGGCCAAATGGACTCGATGGAGTCGACCGACTGGTCCTCCCCCACCAGCGTTTTGAGGCGAATCCAGCTATGGTGCTGCATCGACATGCACACGATGGCTAGGTCAAAGCGCGGGTTGCGCTCGGGATAGTCCACCACGTTCAGGTCTTCGAGGACGCGAAAAGGAGTCTCGAACTTCAGGTATTGAGCAGCCGCTTTCCAAGCGGAAGCATCCACCCAATAGGTAATCTCCTCGCGATCCTCG
Organism: Vulcanimicrobiota bacterium; assembly: GCA_022842865.1. Lineage (GTDB taxonomy): Bacteria > Vulcanimicrobiota > Xenobia > Xenobiales > JADMJV01 > JADMJV01. Next base: position 10,693 of record JALHOV010000033.1, read on the forward strand.
CGCAGCCCCAGAAACTTGTCTTCAAATTTCTCCGAGAGCTGCTTGGCCAGGTCGCGAGCCGGCTGCAAATCAAGCTGGGGCATAGGGTTCCCTTCGGGCCTGAGGCAAGTTCTCGATTCGGACGAGGCCCTGGAGATCGACGTGCTGGGGGTCTTTCCCGGGCGGTATGCCCTTCAGGATCTTGGCCTGAAGCATCTCAAAACCGGCGATCAGAGCTTCGGGCGTGGGGGGACAGCCAGCCACATAGACGTCCACCGGCACAATCTTGTCCACCCCCTGGACCACGGCATAGTTATTAAACACTCCACCGCATGAGGCGCATGCACCCATGGATATAACCCATTTGGGGTCAGGCATTTGATCATAGATCTGGCGCAAAACTGGGGCCATTTTGATGGAGACCCGCCCGGCCACGATCATGAGGTCCGACTGACGCGGAGAAGCCCGGAACACTTCCGAGCCATAACGCGCCAGGTCAAACCGCGAACCCGAGGTGGCCATCATCTCGATCGCGCAACAAGCCAGACCAAACAAGGCCGGCCAGATCGAATGAGTGCGAGCCATATTCGCCAAAGTGGCCAGATTGCCCAAAACCATGCCGCCATTAGAAAGTGACAGGGTCTGATGCGGGAAAAGGCCGTCGTGGGCGTAGGTCTGTTCGTTCTTCACGATATCCACTCGAAGGCTCCCTTCTTCCATTCATAGATGAAGCCCAGCAAAATCAGGGCTAAGAAGCTCCCCACCGTACCTAGAACATAGAAACCGTCGCCCACAGCCGCTGCCCCCTTAAGGACTGCGACGGCGGGATAGAGCGCGATGGCTTCCACGTCAAAAATCAAAAACAACATGGCCACTTGCAGAAACTTGACCGGAAAACGTCTGGGCAACGGGATGATGTCCTCGATGCCACACTCGTAGGGGGCCAACTTGCGTACGTTGGGCGAGCGGGGACCGAAAAAATAGCTGATGCCGGTGATGACGCAGGCGATGGTGCCCGCCGCTACGAGCATCGCCAGCAGGTGAGTATATTGTAGGAGTTCGCTACCTTGCACTTGGTCCGGTCCAGTTTCTCCACCCGTCCGCTGCGCGCCGAGCCTCGCCTTGCGGCCCTCAGCACACCAACGGGTGACTTTGTGAATTATAGCACAATCTCCCAATTAGTGTATTCTTAACCCATTCCTGCTTGGGAAAGGGTAGAGGGTGGACTCTCCGAGAACACCGAGTGATGATACGAACCCTTTGCTTACTTCTGGCTCTAACCGTTAGCTGCTGGAGCGAACCTGTGGACCTGGAAGCCTGTGCTCAGGCGCGGGTGCTTTATCTGGGCGAGGAGCACGACAGCGCGGCCGACCACGCCAGGCAGCTGGAAATTCTCGAGACCTTGTCACGCGGGCGGTCGCCGGTGGTGGTGGCCGAGATGTTCCAGAATCCCAGCCGAAAGGTGCTGGCCGAGTATGTGGCAGGCAACCTGGATGATGAGGAACTCAAAACTGCCAGCGAGTGGGACAAGCGTTGGGGCCACGTCTGGGAGCTTTACCTGCCTATCTGGCAGCTCTGTCAGCAGCGTTGCCTGGCCATCTACCCTCTGCGCAACTCCAACGAAAGTGGCAAAAACCTGGGCAAACTGGGTGTGTCGGCCTTTACAGCAGAAGAAAAGCAAGGACTGGCGCCCGAACCTTATGAGTTCGGACCCCACCCGGAAAGGCTACGCCCCGTCTTTGAAGCTCACGCCGGACCGGTAAGCGACGAGTCCTTCGCCCGCTTCCTGAAAGTCCAAACCCTCTGGGAAGAATACATGGCCGCCCAAATCCGCCGCGCCCTCAGCGAAAACGCTGGCCAGATCATCGTCCTGGTCGGCCAGGGCCACCTCACCCACGGCCACACCCTGCCCGTGAGGGTCCAACGAGAGTGGCCCCATCCTTTGGTTCAGAAGACTGTGCTTTAATCTCGTCCGAGTGGATTTAAAGGTGTGGTCTGGCTTGAGACCGACCCAAACTAAAAAAAGCGGCTGAGCCAATCTAACTTAGCACCCACCAACCTGCAGCCGTTAAACCAGAAGCAGCAAGCTCAGGCTTTCATACTGAGCTAGAGCCGGCGGCCGCTCGCAAGCATTTCCATCATCCCCCTTCCAGGCGTGCGCCTTCGCCAGGCTTGAACGAACGACACGGCTCAGGGGCCGACGCCGTAGTATTGGGCGGGGGCGACGCGGAACCAGGTGTGGATGGGAACCTGGCCGACCCAATGGTTGCCGCCTTGGGCTTCGACCCAGTAGAAGTCCAACTTGCCCTTCACCGGGCGTGGCGGGCTATTCCAGGGGACTTCGATTTGCATCGTCTGGCCCGGCTTGACCACCCCGCTCAGTGGCAGGATGGGCTGCCCATCAGCAAAGCGGGCCCTCAACTGAACGCCCCGAATGCCGCTAAGATCGACCGCCAATGCCCCCTCGTTGACCACGGTGAACTGCAAACCCGCGATGGAACTGCAGCCCATGGTGCGCTCCTGAGCCAGATCGGTCACACGCAACCCCTTCCAGGCCACTTTGCGGCTCAAGGGGGGCAAAGACATCCCCAACCCTCCGGAGAAGAGCAGCGAACTGGCTGGACACTCCCAGGGTAGACGGAACCCGTTCCCGCCCGGCTCCAACACCAGATAGGGCAGCTGTGCCTCCTCCACGGCGATGACCGGGCCAGCCGAGTCGACCTCGAAGGCGGCCCCTCCTCCCGGTTGGCCGTCCGAGCGCAGCAAAACGGAACGGGCCGGCGCTTCGCCCTCGCGAACCCCGCGATTGCGATAGACGCATAGAGGCCCATCACGAAAAGCTGGCTGTTCGCGGGGCTCGCTGCCACGCACCACAATGAGGTCGACCCCGCACCCCCCCCAGCGCCCACCCTGGCGAATCCAATTCAGTCCCCAGTTCGGTTGAACGCCATTCCAACCACACCAATTCAGGTTGCGGCACAAGAAGGCGTAGATCCGGTAGGTTTGCGCCGATTCGAAAGGTTCCCCGGGAGTATAGACCAGGGCGCTGGAGCGTTTCTGCTCGGCCAGCCAGGCGATCAGCGCTGAATCCTCCGGGCGCAATCCCAGTCTGGATGCGCCATGCTGAACCATCCAGGTCAGGTCGGGAGCCACCAGTCGCAGCGGAAAAGCGCGAGTTTCTCGCTGAAAAGGCACGATCAATCTTCGATTGAGCTCCAGTTCACCACTTAAAAAAAGCATGTAGGCCACGACCATGGAAAGGGTCACCTTGAATGGCAACGACAAGCCGCGCCAGAGATCGCTTACGGCAAAACGCAGCGCCGCCAGAAAAATCAGCCCGGCCAAAGCCAGCGACATGACCCCCCCCAGGCTCAGCCATCCCATGCGACCGGTCCAAAGCAGAATGCCGAGTCCGCCGGCAAATCCGGCCAATCGGCCGCGCAAAATCATCCAGCAGGCCAGCAGCATCAGAAAATTGCCGCACTCTTGGGTTAACGGCGAAACGAGCAGGCGCATCCAGTCTGGAGTCAGTAAAAAATAGGCAAGAACGCCATACATACAGGCCAGTTTGCTCAGGCGGGCCGGAAAAATCTGGGCCAGCAAGGCCAAAGAAAGTAAGCCCAGCACACCCGCCGCATAGGTGGAGGCAACAAATCGGTCGGGATGCTGAAGCAAATCCACGGTTTGCAGGAAGGGCAGTCCAATCATGCGACTGCTCCACACCAGCAAGACCATAACGGCCCAAAATGCGCTCACGGGAGCACCTCTACCTCGAGGCCACGGAGGCGCAAAAGATTGCCAAAACTCACGCTCACAAAAAGGTCGACCCGATAGTGGCCGGCCGTCTTGGGCAGGAGGGTCCAAAGCTCCAACTGGCGCTTTTGAAACTTACCTTCTTGCATCTGAGAGTGGGGAATCTCCGAAACCTGACTCATCCCCCCACCCGCGTGTATCGGCACGAGGGCATCCGCTTGGCGGGCCCCTCTTGTAAAAGACAGGTAGCACAGACCATCCAACCCGTCCAACTGCGAATCACTTAAATGGAATTTTACTCTGGCCCAGGTCCCAGCGCGCAAAGTTCGGTCAAAGTCGATCTTCTCCAGTCGCAACATGGACATATGCTCGCCCAGGTCCAGGCGCAACTGAGCGACTCGACCAAGGGGGTGCAAACCCGCGGAATCCCAGGCGTAAGCGAGCAGATCATACGGACCACGACGGTAAGGAGCGGCCCACCATCCCCCCGTGCTTCCCGCTGGATAGACGATGGCGTCCTCGAAGTCCGGCGCCTGCCCGACCGCTTGAGGAACCAGCACCAGCCGTCGCCCATCCCGGTGACTCCAGGAAAGCTGCAGCATTTGGCCTTCACGCAAATGTTCCGGCAGGTTTCGCAACAAAGGAGTCGGTCCAGGCGGCTCGCTGAGCACTGTTTGCGGCCAGCGGTTCGGTAAGGGTTGCAGTCTTCCGATTTGCCGACCGGCCACCGACTCCCAGGCCAACTCAGAATGAGGCGTCGCCTCGGTGCGGCGAAAGAATATCCAGTCAGGGCGGTCCAAATCGAGATACTGTGGGTCGCCGCTGCGCAGATAACAACGAACAGCCGGGCGCTTGCGATAGGGAGGAATACCCACCATGTCGTCGACCAGGGGCAAGCGCAACCCGGCCGGCTTGAGACCGGTGAGGCAGCCGACGGTGCTGTCAAAAAGGGCCTGCGGAGAACTTTCCTGCGGAGTATCGATGAGCACCGATTGACCAAGACGACTCCGACTGGAAAGCCATTGAACGGCTTTCCAATCGCCGCGAGTGAAATCCAGAAAAACTTGAGAGACGAGCCAATCTTGCGTGCCCAGCACCACCAGTGGGCGGCCTTCTGCCGCGGCCAGTCCGAGCAGCCGGCCCAGGTTCTCCGCATTTTGGCGTGCGTTGGCCGTGCACATCCAAAATAGCACGACCACGGCCGCCAGACGCAGCCGCGAGAAGTTGGCTTGCAGCCAGAGACCAAGTTCCGCTCCCAGGGCGCCGGCGAAACCCAGCCCGGCGGCAAACTCCCAGCGCAAATACTCGGCTTCGAAGATGGGACCGAAATCCACCACCAGGGGAACGAGAAAAGCTGTGTAACCCAGAGTGACCAGCCATAAGCTAGCCAGGCGAGCGTGCCTGAGAGCCCCCCAAAGCACCAGGGGGGAGAGAAAAAACGGCCACGATTGCTGACTCAGCACCGCCCAACTCCAGAGGGGTAGATACCCTTCGCCAGGGTCGGACATCTGGTAGGATTCGTAAAGCCAGTTGCCGGTCGGCAGAGTTTTGACATGCAGATGAGTCAAAGTGCCGCAGCGCAGACAAAACAGGTTCTTTTTGGGGAAATGAAGTTCCACGTGCTGGCTTTGAGTCGAACTCGAGGCATCCTTGAAGGTTTCCTTTTGAGCACGACCAGTCGCCCGCATGGCCAGATCGGTCAGCGGACCTCCCTGCGTGCAAGCCAGGCCCATGGCCACCCCTATGACCAGCAAGCAGGCAGCCAGCACCCGGCCGGGGCGCTGCGAAGCGAGCAGTCCGCGCCCGATGGTGATCAGCGAAGCCGAACAACAGAGTGCAAAGTGGGTCTCATAGACGATGGCCAGACCCCCTAAAACCACCCCGAGCGTAATCACCCACGCCCAGGCCATATCTTCGCATAACCGGCTCCAACAGCCCAGCAGCAGATAGAGCACCAAAAGCAAGTAAAGTTGGGCGACGGGATTGTTGTTCTGCAGGGTATCCCAGAGCCCGGCTCGGGAAGCCACCTGAACCCCTATTCCCAGAAAGAAGGTGGCACCCAGGGCGCTGACTCGCGATCCGCTGCTGCGACGCACTGCCAGGTAGGTCAATAGAATCTGGAGCGGCTGAAGCAGCGCCGTCACCCAGAACTGGGTGGTGTAAGTCGTCAGGCCGGTCAGCCGTGCCCAGATAACGATCAAAAGATCGCGGCCGTAGTGCCCGTTCAGCTGCAGGGTTGGAAAGAATGGATTGTGGGGCGGAAAATCTCCTTTCAGCAACAAGCCCTGG
>JALHOV010000033.1:16723-26181 GCA_022842865.1 Vulcanimicrobiota bacterium
GATGGGGGCGTGGATCCAGTAGTCATCATCTATCTCCTGCGATTGCAGCAAGACGGCATAGAGGAGGGAGGCCAGCGAAAGCAACCAAACCGGCCTGGGGACCGCCCCGGCATCGTCGGGACCTTTACCCGGCACAAGCCAGACCAGTAGAGCCAGAGCCCCGAAAAAGGCAGCCAGCGACTGCGGCCAGACCGACCAGCCCGCCCAACGAAGCGCCGCGTTACTGGGCAAGAGGAGCAGCGCCTGCGCCAACGCCAAGCCGACCGGGATGGCTTCAGACCAGCGAGAGAGACCCAGCACCCGGCGGGCGAAGGCGATCCCCAGCAATAACAGCAGGGCGAGCAGCACCAGGGCCGATTCGAAGACCTGTTAGCTTACCCTCTCAGGCCTCGCCAGAGCCGCGAGAACAGGCCCCCTTTAGGCAGCGTGTCGGTGAGCTTCTTGCGCACGTGGTGGTCGAGGATCTCCCATTCCATTTCCCAAACGCGCAAAACCTGATCGCTGCCTAGCAGATAGAGTTCACAACTGTCCGAGGAGAGGCCCAGACCCGTGAGCTTTCCCCAGGGGCCCTCGATGGACTGACAAAGGAGACGTTTCTCCAAGTCCCAAATCTGCACCCAACCGTTGTCCAGGCCCAGAGCCAGACAGAGTCCATCCGGGCTGATGGCCAGATGGCTCACATGGCTCCCGATCTCGAGCAACTGACCCAAATGGCGGCCTTCGGCCAGTTCCCAGAGATGCAGTCGGCCGTCGGGACTGGCTGTGACCCCGTATCGGCCCTCACCGTAGGTGCAGGCGGCAGTGGCCAGCAAAGTCGCCTCGTTGTGGTCGGAGGAAGTAAAGGTGCGCACCACCCTACCGTTTTTGCAGTCTATGGTTTGCAGGCGTCCCGGAGTCACCGGGCCGCCCAACCAGACCTGGTCACCCACGCCCAGCATCCAGGTCAGCCCGGTGGCCGGGGTCTGGAAGACTTCCTCGCCCAGAGAAAAGTCCAGACCGCACACGACATACTGATTGGTCAAGGCCAGTACGTGGTCGAAATTAGGCGGCCAATGCAGAGCCACCACCCCCCCCCGGGTGGCGACCACGCGCCGCAGGCACTCACCGCTGGCCAGGTCCCAACTTCGCACTCCACGGTCAAGGGAGCCAGAGGCTGCCTGGGTCCCGCTGTGATGCAAGGCCAGCCCACGAATGCTTTCGCTGTGCCCAGGAAAGCCGCGAATGCAGTTGCCCATCTGGCTATCCCAGAGACGCATGATCTTGTCGTTGGCCGTCAACAGGCGGTTGCCGGGCAGCTGTAGGATGGCACAGGGCAAGCCACCACCCGCCTTATCAAGCAAGCGGACTTCCCAACACGAAAGTAACCCACCGCGGGTCAAGTGCTGGCCCAGCTTTCGCGTCAGAGCTCGGGCCTGCGGGTCGCGCCGGTAGCCTGGGACTTCCCGCGCTCCCTGCAAAGATTCGCGCGCTTTGACGAACTCGCTCTGGGCGCAGGCGTCTTCGGCCTGGCGCAAGAGAGCCAGGAACTGCTCGCGGCTTTCTTCCAGGTCTTGACCGCCGCGCGTATAGGTCAGCATCAGCTCTCCCGGCAGCACCCGCCAGGGCTCGTCAAACTCATAGAGACGGAAGCTGCCTTGGACCGTGACCACAGCAAAAAAACGTCCGTCCTCCGAAAAGCAGCAGTCGCTCACCGGGCCGTCTTCGACCGCCAAAGTGCGCCGCATACAGCCGCTCTCGACTTCCCGAATCTCCAGTAAATGGCGGTCCTCGGCCGGACGCCAGGAGATCATGAAATCACCGTCCGGGGAGACGCGCGACTGGCCGGCCACCCGCCGGGCGCGCTGCCCGGTGCGCGAGTCGAAGATAGAGGTCTGCCATTCGTGGGCTTCGCCCGTCTGGCTCTGCACCAGCACAAAACGCCCCTGGCGCGCGAAGTTGACCGACTGCACAGACGTACCTTCGGCCAGCTCCACAAAAAACTCACCGGTGTTGAGGTGCCAGGTGCGAGCCGTGCCGTCGTTACTTCCCGTGACCACCAGACCCGTCTCCGGACTGTAATCGAGACAGGTGACAAAATCGCGATGCCCCTGCAAAACCTGCAGACACAGCGCCTTATCGACATCCCAGACTCGGGCGGTGCGGTCGCAAGCGCAGGTGAGGAGCCGATTGCTGCCGCAAAACATGGCACAGAGAACCTGCTTTTGGTGACCTCGCAAGAGACGTGCGGACTTTCCATCCTGCAGGCACTGAATGCGCAGTTCGACCAGGCCGACCACGCTCGACAGTCCATCCGGAGTCAGGCAGTAGTAGCGCTCGCCGTTGTCCAGGGCGCCTTCGAAGACCCCGCTGTCGAGGGCCCAGCACGCAGCCGGCAAGGTCTCCGCTACCAGCACTTTTTCGGCCGGTAAAGAGATCACCACCTTGCGCAGCCCAAAATCATGGCGAACGCTCCAGGAACGCCGACCCGAGTCGGGGGGAAGCCATTCCATATGTTCGTGTCCCAGCCAAAGCCAACCGCCCCCGGCCGGCTGTACATGCGTGAGCCGATGCTGCCGCTTCAAGTGCAGCAAAGGGCAGGGCTTGGGGAAAAGACAGCGTCCCTGGAGACGGCGAGTTTTGGCCAGGGCCATCTCCAAATGACTGCGGGCCGCCTCGTCGAGCGGATTGATGTGCAGCGACTGCTGATAGGCTTGAGCGGCTTCAGCGTAGCGCTCCAGAGCCATGCGCGCATCACCCAGGTGACGCCACACCGAACTATCGCTGGAAGCTTCGACCTCGCTAAGAGAGGCGTCCAGATTCTGCTCGGCCATTTCGGCCTCGGCTCCGAGCAGATGGGCCAGTCCGCAATGCACCGCTCCGCGCGGGTAGGTGACTTTGACCTGGCGCAGCATGGCCGTGAGGTCCCCGGGCGCATGACGTCCCTGCCGCCACAGCAGCCAGCCGCGATTATAGACCACCTCCGGATGCAGCGAGTCAAGGCGCAGCGCTTGCTGCCAGGTCTTTTCCGCCTGGTTCTTCCGCCCCAGCGAGTAGAGGCTGACGGCTTTGTTATTGAGCACGTCCACGACCGCTTCCACCGGCTTGGGGACGGGCCTGGGATAAGGCTTGCCAGTGACGCTGGCATAAATCTCGCCCAGTTCTCCGCGCAGCACCGCGGCCGAAGCATGCCGGCCTTGCGGCTCCTTGGAGAGGAGCTTGAGAATGGTGGCTTCCAACTCGGGCGGGATCGACGGCTGCAGCACGCTAGGACGCGGGGGCTCCTCGCTGAGGACCTGACTCAGGAGTTGCCCCAGGCCTAACGGTCCCGGTCCTGCTTCAAAAGGCAGTTGTCCCACCGCCATTTCATAGATGACCACGCCCATGGCGTAGAGATCGGCGGGGGCTCCCACGTCCTCTTGCATCCACTGTTCGGGAGCGCAGTAATTAGGGGTCCCCAAGACAGTGCCGGTGCTGGTCAATCCAGCGTCCATCTCGGCAACGTTGACGTGGCCACCAGCCGAACGCGGGCGTTCTTCGGCGCCCTGCAACTTGACCAGTCCGAAATCGGTCACATACAGACGACCTTCTTCATCCAGCAACAGATTGGCCGGCTTCACGTCGCGGTGCACAATTCCCGAGACGTGGGCGTGATGGAGCCCGTCGCAGGCCTGAATGGCCAGGTCGATCACGCGTGGCCAGTTGGCCACTCCGTAGCGGCGCTGCTCGATCGCCTCTTTCAGGCTGCCGCCGGCCACATAGTCGAGGAAGAGCAACGGAATGCCTTCGTGCTCGCGGATGAACCAGCAACGCACGATGTTGGGATGAACACCCAGGTCGATCCAGGTCTGAGCCTCAAGGAGCCAGCGCTCTCGGTCGGTTTCTTCGGCGAGCAGGTCAGGACGAGGGGACTTGACGGCCAGACTCAAGTTCCAGTCCCGGTGGCGGGCCAGGTAGACCGAACCCATGCCGCCGCGCCCGATACGCTCTTGAATCTCAAGGTTGCTGCCCAGACTCAAGCCGGTCAGGTCGCCGACGGAACGTTGCGAGACAACCGAGGAAACAGAGACGGTTGAGCCGGTCTCCTGATAGTCGCTCAACTGCTCCCCCTCAACATTCGATGCATGGTTGAGGAAGTCAAGTGCGAATTCCTGCCGATCTTGGCACAGGCCCCAAGGTCGTTGGTGCTCAAACTTTCTTGAGCAACTTGAGCCAGCGCCTTTGAGCAGCCGGCATCTGGCGGTGCATAAAAAACTCGGGTTGATCGCAGCGGTCAGGAAAGAAGCGCCGGAGAACCTTGGTAATGAGCAGGCGGTCGTGCCAACAGAAGGCTTCGAAAATCGGTGCGGGACAGCGGTTGCGAAAAACGGCGCTGGCCAGATCGACCAGGTAGAGCTGGCCGTCGTCCCCCCAGAGGACGTTGGCGTCGCGGCCAAACCAGCCGTCGGAGTCGTGGCCCAAATCGGCATGGGCCACTCCCAATGCGTGGAGCCCGGCCAACAACTGACGAGCCTGTTCGATGATTTCGAAGGGCAGCCAGTGGGTTTCCCGTGGAATGGTATTCAGAGAACGCCCGGCAATCGCTTCCAACAGGATGCTGTCGGCGTCCGGCCGGCCCAGCAGCTTGGGCACCCCGACCAGTGAGTCGGCGGCCGCGTAGGCCGCTGCCTCGTTCTGAATGGAAAGCCGCCCGATCGTCTGTCTGTAAAGCCAGCTGGCCTTGGAGAAGTCCTTGAGCAAAGCCGTCCTGCCGTCTGGACAACGGAGCAAGCGAACGCGGGCTCGGTACTTGCCTCCTACCTGCAGCACCGCCTGCGTGTTCTCCTCAACGTAACGGCGCCACTCCAGGCCTGGCTTGAGCCAGGCGGGCGCCCACAGACCGACTTCCATACTTCAGTGTTCCGTGGGGCCCGCCAGCTGTCACGCCAGCACGCCGTGAGGGTTGCTCCATTCCCTGAGAGCCTCAAAGACCTGAGCGCTATTCTTGCAGGCAGACCAATCCAGCACGGGCAGCATATCCTCCACGTAGTCTTCGCTGCGCATACCCACCAACACACTGGAGACGCCAGGGACACCGTCCACCACCCAGGCGCCGAGTTGAGACAAGGACGCGCCCGCACCCGCACCCGGCAGCTGTGGCATGAGTTCGGCCACCGACTCGGAAACACGCTGGCTCTTGCGGATGGCGATCTCCTCCAGGTCATTGCTGACATCCCGGAATGCGGCCATATATTTTTCCCGCCAACGAATCCAGGGCTCGGTGATGGCGCCCGTCATAGCCTGATCCAGCGCCTGAATCTGGTCTAGCAGGGCTGGCCGGATCTGGCGGCTCTCCAGTTGGGTCCAATGGTCCAGGTTCTGGAGATGCATGTCCAGCCCGCGCATATTCTCGGCAAAGCGGAACAACTGATCGGAACCGGGACCCTGCACGAAGGGACCAAACGTTTCGCGATACTCGTTCTCGGCCTCGCCCATCGCCTGGAGGCTCGCTTCCAGGTTGGGTTCTTCCTCCGATTCGAAATCAGCCAGGCGCACCAGCGTCTGCTGCACGAAACAATTGAGGGGCCGATTGACCAGCAGGGCCAGCCCGGCTTTTTCGACCTCAACCGAAAAGCCTTCGGCCGCCTCCGGTTCGAGCAAGTTCAACGGCGTCTGGACCACCGCGAAGTGATGGTCCTCTCCGCCGACCTTCCTGGCCAATTCCAACATACGGGAAAAAGAAGTAGCCGTGAACTCATCAGCAGGAGCGGCGAAGGTGTTGGAAGACACTCCGTAGTAGCCGATGCGGCCCTCCTTGACCAGCTCTTCCAGGAAGGCGAAAGCCTGTTCTAGACGGCGGTCAAACTCCGCTCGGGCGGCATTTCGATCTTCGCCCTTCTGCTTGGCGTCCAACAAGTAGTATTCCGGATTGTGCAGTAACATGACGTCCACCCTGGCCAGCGACAAACGCATACAGCAGCGCTCCAGCTGGTCGGCCAGGAACATCGGGTGTATACAGTGCCACAGACCTTCCTGATAAGTGACCAGTTCCTGATAAGGCTGCCCCAACTGCTCGCGGGCCCGAGCCACGTCCAGGTTGCCGCCCTGGATATAGCCGACCTTGCTGACGACCACCAGTTCCTCCCGGCGCTTCGGATGCAATCGCAAAATGCCGCCAATGAGACGCTCACTACCGCCTTCGGTATAGTTCGTGGAGGTGTCGATCAGGTTGATACCACCTTCCAGAGCCGCTTCCAAAGCCAGGCGGTGCTCCTCGCTTTCGTCGTCGACGCGATACCCACCAAAGCCCAGCCGACTGACCATCAGGCCCGTTCTGCCAAGCTTCTTGTAGGCTTTGGGCTTGGCGGCGGCCAGTGCGGCCGTCGCCTCAGAGGTGGCTCCCCCGACCAGACGCGGATGAAGCTCAAAGCGCACGTGCTCTTTCAGAGTGGCGATGGCTTTCACGACGTCTTCGGGCTGGGTCACAGGTGCAGCGCAGGTGCCGGACTGACAAAGATGTACGGTCGCCGTGGCCTCGGCCGTCTTGCCTTCGGTCAGCTTGAGCTCCAGGTGACTCTCACCGGCTCGCAGCCAGGCAATGGCCCGATTGGGCACATACAACCGACCCAGGGCGTCCATGATGGGCTGGCGCGGAGCTTCGGCCGGCAAAGACCAGCAAACCTCCAGAGGTCCGGCCAGGCAGTAGTCGAGCACCAGCAGATGACGGCAGAAGCCGGCCGGAAAGGCGCGCAACTCCTTACCCAGAGAGAGCAGCGCTCCTAGAGCCTGTTCCCGCAACTCCTTGCGGTCGAGCTGGTAGGCCAGGCGAGCCAGCACCAGCGCAGCCACCGCCTGGGCCGAGGGCACGGCCGCGTCGCTGGAATTGCGATGTCGCACCAGCAGCTCTTCGTGGTCGGCACTGGTATCATAGAAGCCGCCGTCGGGATGAGCGAAGTGCTTTTGCATACTTTCGCTGAGCTGCACGGCCCAGGCGAAGGATTCATAGTCACCGCAAGCCTCATACAGGCTCAACAGTCCTTCGGCCAGGAAGGCATAGTCTTCCAAGTAGGCGTTAAGCTGGGCTTTGCCGGCGCGCCAGCAGCGCAGCAGCCGGCCTTCCCCCTGGGTAAGGTTAGCCTTGAGGAAAGCTGCGGCTTTGCGGGCCGCTTCCAGATAGCGGGCGTCCCCAAAGACACGGTAGCCTTCCGCCAGGGCGTGAATAGCCATTCCATTCCAGGCGGTGACGATTTTGTCGTCCAGCCCTGGGGCCACCCGCAAAGCGCGCGCCTCCAGCAATTTCAACCGCGAGCCTTCGAGCTCTTTCTCATAGTCGTCGGCATCCAGGCCTAACTGGGCGGCAACCTGGTTGAGAGGCCTGCTGACGTGAAGGACGTTCTTTCCCTCCCAGTTGCCCTGACTGTTGACTCCGTAGTAAGCACAGAAATTGCGGCCCGGGCCCTCGCCCAAAGTGGATAGGATCTCCTCGACCGTCCAGCAGTAATACTTGCCTTCTTCGCCTTCTGATTCGGCGTCGTGGGAGGAGTAAAAACCGCCTTCCGGAGCAGCCAGGTCGCGCAACAGATAGTCCAGGGTCTGGCGGGCCACTTTCTTATAAAGCTGGCTCTGGGTGGCCTGATAACCCTCGATGTAGAGGTTGACCATCTGCGCATTGTCGTAGAGCATCTTCTCGAAGTGCGGCACCATCCAGCGCTCGTCCACGGCGTAGCGCGCAAAGCCGCCGCCCAGATGATCAAAAATGCCGCCGTTGGCCATAGCGTCCAGAGTGCGCGCGGCCATCTCGGCGACGCGAGGGTCTCCGCTACGAGCATGATAGCGTAGCAGCAGCTGCAAGTTGGAGGGCGCCGGGAATTTGGGCGCCTTGCCAAAGCCACCGTTCTGGGCGTCAAATCGTTGGGCCAGGTCAGAAATCGACTGATCGAGCAATTCCGGCTCCAAACCGAGCACCTTGCCGTCCCCCTTGAACTGGCGCTTCAAGCGGGAGGTGACCCGCTCCGCCTGTTCGACCAACTCATCCTTGTTGTTTTTCCAAACCTCGCTAAGCTGGGTGATCAGCGTCAGAAACCCCGGGTGGCCCGGTCCGTCTTCCGCCGGCAGAAAGGTGCCAGCGAAGAACGGCTTCAACTCGGGAGTAAGAAATACGTTCATGGGCCAGCCGCCCTGGCCGGTGATGCTAAGGGTAGCGGCCATATAGATCTCGTCGAGATCAGGGCGTTCCTCGCGGTCGACTTTGACGGGCACGTAGTTCTCGTTGAGGATCTTGGCGATGGCCGGGCTTTCAAAACTGTCGCGTTCCATCACGTGGCACCAGTGACAGGCCGAGTAGCCGATGCTTAAGAAAATCGGCTTACCCTCCTTGCGAGCCTTTTCTAAGGCTTCCTTGCCCCAGGGAAACCAGTCCACCGGATTGTGGGCGTGCTGTAACAGGTAGGGACTCGCCTCCTGTGCCAACCGATTGGTGTTCTGGTGGGTTTCTGTGCTCATTCTTGGGGCCTTCCTCTTGACGGGTATGAACGGACAGCTTTCCCCAAACCTTGAGGAACTATGCGCGAAAATGAACCGTTGGGGTGTGATATCCGTTATTGACGATTGAGTCCGATTGTAGGAAGGTGGAAGGATGATAGAGAAACACTCAAATGGAGTGGAGGCCTTTTAGATGCAGGCGCTTTGGAATAACCCGATTTTCTTTAAATACCGGCTACTTGAGAGCCGCGAATACCAGCGGTCGAAGTCCAGCTTCTGGGTGCGACAGATGAGTCTCGTCTGGTGCGTTCTCGTGCCTCTGGCTTTCGTGGCGATGCTGGCCCTCCCTGAAATTCTGGACGCCGTGTCACCTGTCTACAACCAGGGCCATCTCTACAATGCGCTCGCCAACCTCACGAGCCAATGGCTGGGCGCTCTCACCATCAGTCACTTCCTGGTTTTGCTCGTGGCCATCGGCCTTTCGCTGCACGGCACCAGCAGCCAGGTGACTGGCGAACGGGAAAAGAAAACTTTCGAGAGCCTGCAGTCCACCATGATGTCGGCCACCGAGATCGTCAACGGCCGCCTGGCCTCAGGACTCTGGCCCGTGCTGCGAGAACTGCTCATCGTCTCCCCGCTGGCCCTGTTCCTGGGCGCGGTCGCCGGTTTTGGAATCAAAGCTCTCCTGTGCGTCGCCCTGCTCTTCTCGACGGTTGCCTTTTACGGAACCGTCGGTCTGTGGAGTTCCTACTGCTGCAAAAGCACGCAAAACGCTCATCGGATGGCTGCCGGTGTGGCCGGAAGCCTGTTGATTCTCACCCCCCTGGCCGCTGCCCTCAGCAGCAACGAGTCGCTACTGATGTTGCACCCGGTCTACGCCAGCGGGGCCCTCGCTCAGGGAGCGATGCCAGTGCTGCTGGTCACCGCTTTCCACTTCTGTGCAGCCTCGCTGCTCTGGCTCGATGCACTGCGGCGCGAACGCTCCGCGGTGAAAGTTTAGGAGGCCCAAAGAGATGTTTCGC
>JALHOV010000034.1:0-6257 GCA_022842865.1 Vulcanimicrobiota bacterium
AGAAAACTCACCGCCAAAGCTCAGGTAGCGACTTCTCGGTGCTCCCCCATCCACTGGTCAGTGCGTTCTTTTACCATCTCTTCGCTCTGGAGCTCTTCTGGTTACCTCGCTCTTCGTTTCCATTCGGCGTTTCTCTCTTGCAGCTCTATTCAAAAGACTAGAAACTGCAGCAAGGTGTTGGCCAGCCCCTCTTCCACCGGACCCAGATCCTCCCGATGGCCCAGCCACTCACCCTCGACCAGGTCAAAAGCATTGTGACCACTGGCCAGGGCGCTCCAGTAAAGCTGTTCACCGACCAATAAGAGCAACATCCGGCCCAGCAAATTCTCTCCCAACCACAGCCATTTTCTTTCCAGCACGTGCTCAAAATAACGAATCGAATCGCCGTCCGAGCCAGGCTCAGCCAGGGTCAGAGAAGTCTGCAAGAGAGCCAGGGCGGAAACGCTCCAATTGCGCACCAGCCGCGCGAAGTCGGGCTCAGCCAGTTGCAGTCCCAGGTGGGCGACCAGATGAAGGAAGAAGATTTCCCGGAGCGGCCTGCCCAAGAGCAACTGCTCTCGCCAGCTTGTTTCCCAGTCCAGGTAGTCATCCCATTCCAGCCGGGATCGTCCCCAGGCCGCCGCCTCAAATCCCACCCGACGGTAAGACCCGGTGCCGACCAGCTGCTCCAGGTCGCTCCGATGCTGCTCCCAGTCCACGCCCACATTCTGCTGCACGGCCGAGCAGCGAAAGGACAGTCCGACCTGAGTACCCTCCGGCGTTTCCAAGAGAAAGAAAGGGAACTGACGGCAGGCCCGCGGCTTGCTCAGCCAGCCGGTGCTGGAGTGCAGGCCACAGCGGCGCTCCCCTTCCAAAAAGAAACAGCGCCCCTGTGCATCGTAGCCCAGGTGATGCCAGCCCCCCTCACGTTCCACCAGGTAGGGTTGCCCGGCCACCTGAAGGCGCAAGGCCAGCGGATGCTCACGCAAAGTCGGAACCAGACCGGGCTCCACCCAGATACGCCACTGACCACAGCTTTTACCGCACTGGATGCACTGGTAACGCTGCTTGGGAAAAATCAACGGCCCGGGAGTTTGGTGCCCTGATGATCAAAACCGACCTGCCGACCCACCAGGTACATGGGCCGTCCTTTGGTTTCGTCAAAAATCCGGCCGATGTACTCACCTACGACACCCAGCCCGAAGAGCTGCGTGCCGGACAGAAAGAGAATAGAAATGATCAAAGAGGTCCAGCCGGTGGCTTGATGGGGGTTGTAGCCCAGAACCGTCAGATTTCCCAAATACATGGCCACCACCACCACCGCCAGCAGACAAGAGGCAAGACCGATTCCAGCCCCCATCAGGGTCAACAAGCGCATGGGCCGATAGGAGAAGTTGATGATCCCGTCCAGCCCCAGGTTCACCAGTTTGGCCAGCGTGTACTTGGGCTCCCCATAGGCTCGCGCCTGACGTTCGTATGCCAGGCCGATGTGGCGAAAGCCCAGCCAGACACGCAGTCCGCGTATGAAGCGATTGCGTTCAGGCAAGGAGTTCAAAGCATCCAAGATCTGCCGACTCATAACGCAAAAGTCACCCGAGTCCAGGGGGATTTTGATGTCTGCCATGGAGGCAAGAAAACGGTAATAGGCCCAGTAAAACAGACGCTTGAAGAGATTCTCTTTGCGTCGGGTGCGGATCGCGTAAACGACGTCGTAACCCTCGCGGCATTTGTCGATAAATTTATGCAGTTCTTCGGGCGGGTCCTGGAGATCGGCATCGATGATGGCGATGATATCGCCGTTGGCATAACAGAGGCCAGCGGTGACGGCAGCCTGATGGCCAAAATTGCGGGTGAAGCCGATCAACTTGAGATGGGGATCGGCTTCGGCCAGTTTTTGACAGAGTGCGTAAGTTTCATCCTGGCTGCCGTCATCGACCCAAACCAGTTCGTAGTCCTCACCCCAACTTTGAGCCGCCTTGGAAAGCCGCTCATAAAGCATCGGAATGCCATCAGATTCGTTATACATGGGGACGACGACAGAAATCATGGTGTTAGAAGCCTTGTTCGCAGGCGAAGCTGCGCCCCCTGGCGTAAGCGCTGAAGCATGCGCCAAATCTTGGAGAGTCCCGCCATTTATCTTCTCTGGCAAGGGCCGTTCGTGCGAAAGAAAATCGCGCCCGTGTTGCGCGACCTGGATGTTAGCGCTCCGCGCCGGGTGCTCGATGTCGGCTGCGGTCCCGGCACCAACACGCGATTTTTTGGCCCGGCGGTGGACTATGTTGGAGTGGATCTTTCCCACGAGTATGTGGACTACGCCAAGCGCAAGCACGGACGGCCTTTTTTTGTCTGCGACGTAGCCCGAGACCCGTTACCCGAGGGACCTTTTGACGTTGTACTGATCAACAGCTTGATGCACCACCTGGATGATGACCAGGTGGCCACCTTGTTGACCAAAGTCAAAGGCGTGCTGGCCCCTGGAGGCGAGGTGCAGATTGTCGACCTGATTTTGCCCCCGCGGCCCAGTCTGGCGCGCTTCCTGGCCTTGCGTGACCGGGGCGAGTACCCGCGCCCGAGCGAAGATTGGCAACGGCTGTTTGCCCAGCATCTGGCCGTGCGCCACTATCGCCCGTTCGACGTAGGCTTATTCGGGATTCCCATGTGGCAACTCTGCCACGTGCGCGGCCAGGACCCGGTTTCCCATTCGTCGTAACAGGGCGCTATGAAAAAGCTCTTTCTTGTTCTTCTCCTCTTGTTGGCTCCACTGACCTCCATGGGAGCTCTGCTCAACGTCGACACCGACTACCTGGTGACCGAAGTCAATCAAGACGACCGCACTTTCGGCATCGCCCTGGTGGGGGACAATCCCGATGTCACCCAAAATGACGTTTATTTCGGCGACGACAGCAAGTGTTTTCGCGAAGTCCACCTGCGAAACGGAACGCTCAAAGAGTATCGTGTCAGCGTGGACAAGTTCATCAAACTGCTGCACAAAGGCGACCGGGTCCGTGTCAGGGGCGGCCGCGACTGGGACGGCTCGATCCATGGTTACACCATCCGGCTTAAGACCTACCAATAGGAAGGCCGAGGGCGGGTCCGAAGCCGCTGACCATGGCCAAACTTTATTTCCGCTACGGTGCTATGGGCAGCGCCAAAACCCTCAACCTGCTGGCGGTGCGCCACAATTATGAGGTGCAGGGCAAACGCGTGATGCTGATCAAGCCCTGCGTGGACGTGCGCTTTGGAGCCGAGACGGTGCGCTCGCGGGCCGGACTCGAGTATCCGGCTGACCTGCTGGTGGAGCCCGGCGATCGCTTGAAGGATAGCGATCTGGTCGGGCTTCATTGCATTCTGGTGGATGAATGCCAGTTTCTTACCTACGAACTGGTCAACCATCTGCGCGAGATCACCCGCGTCCACGGCATACCGGTCATTGCCTACGGCCTGCGCACCAATTTCAAAGCCGAACTCTTCGAAGGCTCCAAGCGCCTGATGGAAGTAGCCGACAGCATCGAAGAAATCAAAACCACCTGTAAATTCTGCAACCGCAAAGCCGTCTTCAACCTGCGCCACGACGCCCAGGGCCACGCCCTGGTCGACGGCCCCAACCTGTTGCTGGGCGCCGAAACCACCTACTCCCCCACCTGCTACCCCTGCTACCATGAACGCACCAGCCTCGTCCAAACCAGCCCCGGCTAGGGCCTGACGTGGTGCGCAGAAAGGGAATGGGGGAGATGCCTTGGAGCCTCAGCCACCCGGGACTCCGGGTTGAAGGTCCTTTTACTCTTCGGAGGGTTTGGTGGCTCGTCAGCGGGGGACGGGAAACGGGCACTCCCGGCATCCAAGACGAACCGCGCTGGTCCCAAATCAGCCCAAACCTGAGCGGTCGCTATCAGCATGCTGCTTCGGCTCCCGCCTGCTGTTAGTCTGTGTTTCCGCACCACCGGTTGCAGCGGTTAAAGCTTGCAGAATGCTACCATACGGATGTGGAGTCGTGGCGGTGGCGGCTCGAAGGTAGCTCCACAGTCCCCCTTGATGACCCGGCTCAGGCCAGAGAGAGTGTCCCTTGCCTATGCGTAATCCCGCTCCCAAAAAATTACGGGGGAGTTATTGCCAGCGGTGGGTGGCGTCTACGGGGCTGCGGTAGGGCCAGAAGCGGCGGGCGAATTCTTGCACGGCCAGCAGTTTCTGTTCGGGCGTGGGCGGTTCGCAGCGGCGTAGCCAGGCTCCCTGGGCTTCCAGGAGCTGGGTTACGACCTTGCGATTCTCCGCGGTCAGAGCCGACAAGATGTAGGAACCGCGCCGCCAGGGCGCTACCCGAGGGCTGGTTTCCCCGCCGCCTTTGGCATAGCTCAAGAAATAGCGACGCATGGCTCGGTGAACGCGGCGCGGATTGGCGCGAGCGGCCTCCACCAGGCGAGTCATCGGGTCGAGAACGTAGTAATAGTGACGCAGCAGCAAATAAACGACCCGATGGGGGGTTACCTCGACCCAATGATTGAGCAAGTCTTCCATCGCCCCGGCCGGACCAGCCATCATGGTAGTAAACGGCTGAGTCGATACGAAATCCAGGAAGTCAATCATCACCTGGTCGCGGATATCCATCAAATGCTTGGTGGGCGGGCCGTGATCGAAGGTCCCGTAGTACTGGTGGAAGGTCAAGAAGGCAATCCGTCCGAGCAGCGCCTTCTTCTCCGGCGCCCGCAAAAAGTCGAGTGCCTCGGGATCGGGCGCGTGACCATCGGGCATGCTGAGCATCAGCAGGGCGAAACGGTCGACCGCGTTGAGCGGGGCCATATCCAGCGACTTGCCGTCCAGCAGTTGGCGCAAGAATTCGAAGTAGTCCTGGGGCGTCCGTCCCATAAAGACCGCGTCCAGTCGCGAAATGACTTCTTGCGTCAAAGGAATGCGCGCTCCCGGTGTACCCGCGGAAATTTCCATCAACGTCTGCAGCAACTGGTTGATCTCCGACTCGGTGAGCCGATTGGCCAATTGTTCACTCCATCCGGCCTGACTGGCGTGCATGTAGATCAAGCCCGAGGCCAGACGCCGAAACTCCGGGCTGTTCAGGTCGGCAGCCGATTCTTCGGCCGCCTCGTCGGCGGCTTGAATGCGCCCCAGGATGGCCTTGCTCGCTTCGGGAATCGATTGCTGGGGCTCGCGCGTGCGCTGCCGATGATACTCGTGGAGAATGCGCGGGAAGTTGCGCAGACTGCCGCCACTGCGCAAGACCTCGAGACAGAAACGCCAGATATTGTTGACTTCCTTCAGGAAAAACCCGCGCAAAGGAGCCAGCGTAGGCACATGTTCGGTCAGGGCCAAAAGCGACTGCTGGCAGCGTTGGACGGTGAAGAAAGCCACGTAATTCTTGTGAAACAGCCAGTTGGTGAAGTAGGCCATAAACTCCAGATGGCTGATGGAGAAAAGATCGTGATTGTAGACCTTCTGCAGCGCTCCCCAGAAAACCCAGACCATGCGTTCGTTGGTGAGCGGATGCGGGTTGAGCGCGGCCACCGGCTCGATGTTGCGCAATTCGTCTTCTTCGCCCAGCACCAGGAAAGCTTGCTGGGGGACGGCAAAGCGCCCCACTTCCTGGGCCAGGAAGTGGACAGCGTAGAGATTGGGGCTCTGGGTGGAATTGGGCGTCAACTGCAAGGGGGGCAAGAGCAGTCCACTCCGAGCAAACATCATTTTTCCCAGCCACAGAACCTGGCGGATCATGGCCTGGTTGAGGGGATACAAATTGCTGCCGAACTGAATGGAAAAGTTTTCGTCACTGTGAGCGGCCTGGCGCGCCTTACGTTTGACAGGCTCGGCAGGGCGCTCGTCTTTTTCTTCCGTTTCCTTTTCCGGCTCTTCACGGGGTGGCTTGGCCTTGACGGACTCGGGCTCGAGATTGGACGGATCTGTCGGTTCTGCCATGAGCCTAACTTGTGCCCCTTCTTGGACCGAGAAAAACTCAATCGGCCTCAGTAAGGTTATTACGGATCTGTTCCAACTGGCCTGCCGGGATTCCCTGAATGGCCAAGAAAGCCACGGTGCCGCCACTGCGGTCGACGGCTGCGAAGACTTCCTCGAGCCACTCCTGGTGCACTTCCAGCTTGGGACTGTTGCGCTGCGACTGTAGATAATCATCCATGATGATGTCTCGGGGAGTGCCCAATGCGTCCAGCAAGAGAGCCGTGAGAATCCCGGCACGGTCTTTACCGGCCGAGCAGTGATAGATCACCGGGTAGGACTCGGAGCGCGCCAGCATCCCGAAAAAATCTCGTAAGACTCGC
>JALHOV010000034.1:6267-8778 GCA_022842865.1 Vulcanimicrobiota bacterium
GCAATACCAGGCTACGATACGATTCGGCACCGAGACCGTGATAGGAAGTCATAGGGAGCCGCAAATTGTGGGTTAGCACAATGCGATCGGCGCCATCTTTGGCAATTTCGTTGTCGGTGCGCAGGTCGACCACGGTGCGCAGCTGCAGTCCGTGCAAAGTTTCCACATCAGCCGAGGTGGCAAAGCAAAGTGCACCGCTGCGGTAGAGGAGACCCCTGCGCAGATGCCCCCCGGCCACCGGCATGCCCCCCAAATCTCGGGTGTTTTTGGTTCCCTCCAAAGTGATCGCGGTCGCCATACACAGTTTTCCCAGCGCCAGAGCGGCCAGGACCAGCAATTTCAGGCTTCTTTTAGAACAGAGTGGCATTATCTAACCATGATCCAAAAAGTTGGTGGGGGGATCGGGCCGAGCGTCCGCAACCGGGAGCAATCCAGGCCTGCCGAGCTTTTCTCTGCTTGCTCGGATCAAGCCTGCCTCTCGCCCAGCGTGGTGGGTGTTGCTGAGACTTCGGCGCCGGGAGCCAAGGAAGCACAGCTAAAAAGGGTATTGGACGTAAGCAACCTGAAGCCAGAACAGGCTTCCCAGGTGCTCAGCGAACTGCGCTCCATTCCCGCCCAGATGTGGAAGATGCTGGCCGACACCGGGCTCCGTATCGTCTCACTGCCTCCCAACCAGGACCTCAGCCAGACCTCGGCGGTCAGCCAGTTTTCGCCTCAGGACTATACCGCTCGACTGCAACGTGCCAGAGACGCCTTGCGTTATACGATTCGCGACCAAGAAGCCCTCATCGACCCTGCCGACGAGCTTCAGATGGGCATGTGGCAGTCCCGGCAGGGTCCGATCCTTGCCGAACTGATGCTGGAGCGCTCGGAGGGCTTTAAGCCGGTGGTATTGAGCCGTCCGGTCAGCGCCGCCGAACTCATGCAGGCCGCCGGCAGCGAAGAGAGTCCCGAGTTTCTGGAAGATTTGCGCCAACTCAACAGTCCGTATTTGAAACAAGACGGCGAGCTCTTCCATTCGACCCACAAAGTCTTGTTATTGCCTTACCCCCGCCGCCAGGGAAAACCGCTTCCCGACGACCACCTGGACTACTTGAAGAGTCAGAACTCGCGAGCCCTGTTAGCGGCCATGGGGACCAACTACTGGCAGTCCTCGCTGGTGGTCGTCCACCAGGAGTTTCTTCCCGATCCGGCTCCCGAGGCGGGCCATCACCGCGTCATGCTGCACGAAGTGGGCCACGCCATCGACCACCTCATCGACCGTATAAAGAACGATGACATCGGCAAGCGACATCGCGCCACCATCACTCAGTTGTTTGAAAAGGATCAAGCAGCGGGCGCGGAGCGCTTTTCCTCCCCCCGAGCTCGGGATAACGTGCGCGAGTATTTCGCCGAAGCGGTCGAGTCCTACTTGACCAGGGATCGCGGCGACGAATACGAGCCCAAGCCGCACAACAACCACGACTGGCTCAAGACCAACAACCCCGAGCTCTTCGCCCACGTTGACGAAATCTTTACCCGGCAGTATTCCGACCACCTGAGCCTGGAACCCATGCCGAAAGGCCCCGGCTACAAGGCCCCCGAAAACCTGCTGGTTCGCTTTGAGAAGCCTTACCTGGAGTTGTAGGACCGAAGCGCCTCGGCCACCGTGGCCGCCTGGATATCTGCCGTGTCTTCGATAGGCTCGGCATAGCCGCCCGCCATGGTGACCACCACCGGCGTGCCGGCCTGTCTGCAATGGTCGAGCACCATCCGGTCACGGCGGCGTAGCCCTTCGCGGGTCAGCTTGAGCCGGCCCAGGCGATCTTTTTCATAAGGGTCGGCTCCCGCCAAATAGAAAGCCAGGTCGGCCTGAGGCAATTGCTGCAGAGCCGCCTCCAGTCGGCTCAAATACTCTTCGTCCTGGCAACCATCGGGCAACTCGACGTCCAGGTCACTGGTTTCCTTGTGAAAAGGGTAGTTGTGAAGGCCGTGCATAGACATGGTAAACAAACTGGCATCGCCCGCACACAGGGCGGCGGTGCCGTTGCCCTGGTGAACGTCGCAATCCACGAAGAGAACCCGGCGGCCTTCGCCCACCTGGTCCTGCCAACAGCGGGCCGCTACCACGCAGTCGTTGAAAAGACAGAAACCCTCTCCACGGTCGGCGAACGCGTGGTGGGTGCCGCCCGCCAGATTGACGGCAACGCCCTTCTTTTCCCAAGCCCAAAAAGCCCCGGCGACGGTGGCGCCTACCGAGCACAGGGAACGCTGCACCAGTTGCGGGGACCAGGAAAAGCCCAGGCGCCGTTGCTCCATCTTGTTCAGTTCCCCGTTCAGGGCCCGGCGCACATAGTCGGCCGTATGAACCCGCAACAAATCAACAGGATCGACGGGCTCAGGGATCACCATATCGAGGCCATCCAGTCCGCTCACCTTGTCATAAAGCAATTGGTAGCGCGCCATAGGAAAGCGGTGACCGGTTGGGAGCGGCAAAACGAAGAGTGGAGTCGAGTAGACACGCACGCGACA
>JALHOV010000034.1:8788-14426 GCA_022842865.1 Vulcanimicrobiota bacterium
TGGTTGCTTTATGTGCGGGAGCTGCGTAGCACCCTGCGCGAACGCAACGTGGTCCTTTACGTCGTAGTAGTGCCGTTGTTGCTCTATCCCTTTCTAATCTGGCTGGCCATGTCGGCGGTCAGCGTGCTCACCGCCGAGCAGGATCGCACTCCCCTACGCGTGGTCGTTTCCGGCAAGGAGCCCCAGTTGGTGAGGGCCCTGGGACGCGAAAAGTTCGTTCTGATGGAGAGTAAGGATCCCAGGGGCGACGTCAGCTCCGGCAAAATCGACGCCTGGGTCGACGCCAGCTCCCAAGCTTCGCTCAACCTGGTCTACGACGGTCGTTACCGTCAAGGCCAGCAGGCTCGGTATCGACTCTATCCCCTTTTGCAAATCTATCGTCAGGTGCGCCTGGAGCAGTTGGCCCTGGATGGGGGGGCGCGCCTGGCCGACCTCCAGCCGGTCTTTCTGGAGCAGAAGAACGAGGGGACCTCTGACGATATGGGTCGCTTCCTCTTGGGCACCTTCCTGCCCCTGTGCCTGCTGGTGGTCCTGGCCCTGGGCGGCCTTTACCCGGCCGTGGAAACGCTGGCCGGAGAACATGAACGCCAGACCGTGGACACGACCATGGGCCTGTCGGTCAGCCGCTGGCAACTTGTGCTGGCCAAGTATGCGCTGGTGGTCAGTCTGTGCTGCATCTCAGGAATTTGCAATCTGCTGGCCATCACCCTGTCCTTGAGGGCCATTCTCACGCCCTTTGCCAACAATCTGGCCCTGAGTTTTGGCTTCTCACTGGCCAGTCTGACGACCCTTGGCCTGGGAATTTTGATTATGAGTATGCTGGTGGCGGCCGCCACCCTGCTGTGCACAGCCCACGCTCGCACTTTCCGCCAGGGCCAGGCGGCCACCACCCCTCTGTTCATGGCCATCCTGATCCCGGCCAGCGCTCTCATCGACCGCAGTTTGAGCCTGGACGCTCACACCTGCTGGATCCCCGTGGTCAACGTGGCTCTGCTCTGGCGAGATAGCCTGACTCACGGCGTCTCTATCAGTCTCACTCTGGCGACCCTGGGATGCTCTTTGGCATGGGTAGGGCTCATTTTGGGAGT
This sequence comes from Vulcanimicrobiota bacterium, assembly GCA_022842865.1. Classification (GTDB taxonomy): domain Bacteria; phylum Vulcanimicrobiota; class Xenobia; order Xenobiales; family JADMJV01; genus JADMJV01. The sequence goes on from JALHOV010000034.1 coordinate 9,877, forward strand.
TCTTACCTGGCGGCTCTCCCGTCAAGGCAGGGCCCTGGGATTTTGGGGGGGAAGCCGCACTCCGAAATGACCGTCTCACCCTCAGACCCCCCTGTGCGCGTCGAGGGTCTACGTAAAGTCTACCAGGACGAAGGCCGCGGTCCGCTTGAGGCGGTCCGCGGTATATCATTCGAGTGCACCCAGGGGGAAATTTTTGGCCTGCTCGGATCCAACGGAGCGGGCAAGACGACCACCCTGAAAATGCTGGCCACCCTTCTGCCACCTACGGCCGGCAACGCCTACATTTGCGATTTCGAGGTCGCCAGCCAGGCCCACCAGGTGCGCCAAAAACTGGGCTTCTACTCTTCTTCGACAGGCCTCTACCCCCGACTTTCCGTGCTTGAGACCCTGGAGTTCTTTGCGCGCATTAACGGCTATCCCAAGGCCAAGGTGGCGGCCCGCGTTCAGGAGTTGGTCGACCATTTTCGGCTGGGTGAGTATCGCCACGTGCGCGTCGAACGCCTCTCCTCGGGAAACAAGCAAAAGGTATCCATCGCTCGCACCGTGGCTCACGATCCGCCGGTGCTCATTTTCGATGAACCAACCGTCGGGCTGGACGTCCTGGCCGCGCTCGACTTTCAAACCAGCCTGGAGAAGTTGCGCCAACAGGGGAAGACCATCATCCTATCTACCCATATCATGAGCGAAGCCGAAAAGCTCTGTGACCGCATCGCGATCGTGGACGCCGGCAGCATTCTGGCCTGCGCCACCCTGAAAGAGTTGCGGGCGGCCACCGAACTGCACTACCTCGAAGACATTTTTGTGCACTATCTGAAGAACGGTCGCTGAACCATGTGGACGCTGTTTTATTACGAACTGCGCCACATGCTCCGGGACATCAGCCAACTTCTGGTGGTCGCCCTGCTCATTCCGCTATTGCTGACCCCCTTTGTGGGCAACTCCTTCCAGAAGGCCCTGCGCCAGTCGGAAGCACTGCAAAGCGGGACCTTTTTTGTGGCCGTGGTGGGCCCGCGGTCCCCAGAGATACGGGCTCAACTACCTCAATTTGGCAAGTTCAAGGAAATCGCCTTGACTGGCTCCGCCAGTGAGGCGTTGCGCGACAATCTGGTCGACTGCTTTATCACAGTGGAGGATGAAGCCGACCTCTCCCCGCCTGCCGAGTGGCGGCTCGAGCCTCTGGCCACCCGCTCGCGCCTGGCCGGCACCCCTCGGCTGACCGTTCATTACAACCAGAGCCGTGAGCGCTCCCAACGCGCCCAGATTGCCCTTACGGAGGGAGTAGAGCGCTACCTGAACCGCACTCGGGACCGTTACCTGAGCGGCCTGGGAGTGCAACCGGAGCAACTCTACCAGGTGCGAACAAACAATCTGGCCTCGCGACGTCAGGAGCAGGCGCAATTGATGGCTTCGCTGGTTCCCATCGTGCTCATTTTCGTGCTTTTTGGGACCGGGTCGGTAACTGCTCTGGACGCCATCGCGGGGGAGCGCGAACGGGGCAGTCTGGCCACCTTGCTGGTTTCAGCCCTGGACCGCCGCACCATCGCAGCGGCCAAGTGGCTGACCGTGGTGGTGATCAGTCTCCTCTTCGGTTTGCCGCAGTTGTTGGGTTTGCTCTGGAACATGCGAGGTCTGGGTGGAAGCAGCCTGGCCCTGCTCGCACCCGCCAGTTGGTTTTGCCTGCTTTTTTTTAGCATGCTGCTGTGCCTGCAGGTTTCGGCCATCTTACTCTGGATTTCGGCCCGCTCGTCCACCTTCAAACAAGCTCAGCTCCTCTACATGCCCGGCCTGCTGGTGACGGGCGCCCTGGCGGCGGTGAGTTGGATGCAGGCGCTGCCTTTGCGCTCGGTGGTCGTGCTGGTGCCGGTCTCCGGCCTTTCGCTCGCTTTGAGGGATAGCTTACTCGAGGATTTCTCGCCGTGGCTCATCCTGGCCGCCGCCGCCAGCCTGTTTTGGACCCTCTTCATTCTGCGGTCGGTTGCCAACAGCCTGACTTTGGACCTGATGGACAAGCCCCATAGCGATATACCCGTCGAGCAAATGCGGCAATCCTTAGGCGGAGACATCTTATGGTATTACGCTCTGGCCGGAGCCCTGATGGTGGTGGTGCCCGGCAACGTGCCCATGCTGTCGGGACTGCGCGGACAGGTCGCTCTGATCCAGACCATGATGCTGCTGCTGCCCCTGGTACTGTTGCGAGTCTACCGCCAGCCCCTGCGGCCATCACTACGCTGGCGCAACACCAGCCTGAGAAACTGGGCCATCTGCCTGCTGGCCGCGCCCCTGATGCACCTGTGCGCCAACTCGGTGGCCATCATCAGCAGCTGGCTGCTGCCCATGTCCGAAGAGACGGTGCGCCAGATGACCCAGTTGCTGCTTCCCAAAGACGCTTCCCAACTGGAGCTTTTCTTTCTTATCGCGGTCTGCCCGGCATTCTGTGAAGAAATGGCCTTCCGCGGCGGCCTGCTTCACGCCCTCCAGCAACCTCTAGAGCGGCTGCGTCCCAGCTGGCGCACCTGTGTGCTGGTAGGCCTCACTTTTGGAGTCTTCCACTTTTCCGTGCAACGCATTCTTCCCACGGCCGTGATCGGCAGTCTGCTGACCTATGTAGCCCTGGTGACCGGATCGATCTGGCCCTGCATGGTCTTGCACCTCATCAACAACGCCCTGGCGGTCTTCCTTAGCTCTCTGGAGATCGACTACGCGCATTTGCCGGGCTGGGGCTGGGTTGCCGCCTGGATTGTGCTGCTCTATCTACTCCGCAGACTGGCCCAAACTGCCCCCCCTTAAGCGGTCCCTCGCATCCCTGCCAGCCAGCTACGCGGACTAGCCAAAACGCCCCCCCCTGAAGCGGTCCCTCGCAGCAAGCTGCTTCGAGGCCCGCAGGCAAGTTAGAAGGGACCGTTTTGGCACAATCTGAATCACTGCCAGCCCGCTACGCGGACTAGCAGGCGTTACCCCGAGCGGTGAGGAAAGAGAAATTAGCGAAACGGCGGCGGGAGCGTGATTTCCGCTGGCAGGGAGAGAGCTAGACAGACGAAGTGAGTAAGCACATCGAGGCCTACTTCAAGTATATGCACGACCAGAGCGCCAGCGATCTGCATATTGCCTCCGGAGCGGTTCCCATGATTCGAAAATTCGGAGAAATGGTCCCGATCGGCGATCAGCCCCTGGGCCCCGGCCAGGTGGTCACCATGATGAAAGAGGTCATGCCGGTCGACGACATCCGCAAACTGGCCACCCTCAAGAACGTCGATTTCGGCGTGAGTTGGCACGATCCCGGTCCCCTTCAGGGGCGACGTTACCGAGGCAACGCTTACATCCAAAAGAATGGGCCCAACCTTTGCTTCCGGGCCATCACCTCGAAAATTCCCACCTTGCGGGAACTCGGTCTACCCGAAGACCTCGGAAAAATGGCCGACCACCATCAAGGTTTGATCCTGGTCACCGGAGCCACTGGCTCGGGTAAGTCTTCGACCATGGCGGCCATTATCAACCTGATCAACGAAAGTCGCCGTGGCCATATCATTACCATCGAAGACCCGATTGAATTCGTGCACCAGAGCAAGAAGTGCCTGGTCAACCAGCGCGAAGTCGGGCGCGACGTGGAATCCTTTCAGCTGGCGCTGAAGGGTGCTCTGCGTGAAGACCCTGACGTCATTCTGGTGGGCGAGCTGCGCGACCTGGAGACGATTCAGCTGGCCGTGACCGCCGCCGAAACCGGTCATGTCGTCTTCGGCACCCTTCACACCAGCTCGGCCGCCAAGACGATCGATCGACTGATCGACTCTTTTCCCGGCGAGCAGCAGGCGCAAGTGCGCACCATGCTCAGCGAATCCCTGCGCGGCGTCATTGCTCAGCAGTTGGTGCCGCGCGCCGACGGCAAAGGCCGCGTGGCAGCTATCGAGGTCCTGATCGGAAACCTCCCGGTGGCCAACTTGATTCGCGAAGGCAAAACCTTCCAACTGCCCATGATGATGCAAATCGGCCGTTCTCAAGGAATGTGCCTGATGGACGATTACCTCGCCGACCTGGTGAAACAGGGGCTGATTACCGAAGAAGACGCCCGCTCACGTTACCAGGGCAAGGGCGAACAGAAAGCCGGAGCCAAGTAGCCATGAATTTCTTTGGTAAGAAGAAGGCCGAAGCCGTGCCCTCCAAGGCCGAAATGGCCTTGCTCAATTCGAATAACTGGGAAGAAGAGATTACCGAACAGGTAAGCGAGCTCCGCGAGGTCGAGAAGGTTGCTGAAGCGACCAACGAGCGCGTTTATACCCTGCCCAGCAACTACACTCTCCAAGACATGCTCGAGCTCATGGTCGACTCCGAAGGCTCGGACCTGCATCTTTCCGTTGGCAATCCGCCCGCTTTGCGCGTGCACGGTCGGCTGATCTTCACCGAAGCACCTGTCTTTGACCAGGCGCGCGCCGAGGCATTGTTACTGCCGCTGGTGTCCAAGGAGAAAGCGGCCACCTTCCAGCAAACCGGCCATCTGGACTTCTCGCACGAGATCGCCAACCTGGCTCGCTTCCGCGGCAATCTCTTCCGCCAAC
>JALHOV010000034.1:14436-18629 GCA_022842865.1 Vulcanimicrobiota bacterium
TCCGCCAACAGCGGGGGATGGCTGCCGTTTTCCGTGTGATTCCCAAGAACATTCCCACCATCGATCAGCTCAAGCTGCCGGCCGTCATTCGCTCGCTGTGCCAGGAGCACCAGGGTCTGATCCTGGTGACCGGACCCACCGGTTCGGGCAAATCGACCACCCTGGCCTCGATGATCAACTTCATCAATCAGACTCGCCAGGCCCACATCATCACCATCGAAGATCCCATCGAGTTCTTTCACAAAAGCCAGAAATCGCTCATCGACCACCGCGAGGTCGGCGAACACGTGCTCTCTTTCGCGGACGGCCTGCGCGCCAGTCTACGCGAAGACCCCGACATCATTCTGGTGGGCGAAATGCGCGACCTGGAAACCATCTACAACGCCATCAAGGCGGCCGAGACCGGCCACCTTGTGTTTGCCACCCTGCACACAAACTCGGCCGCCAAAACCATCGACCGTATCATCGACGTGTTCCCAGGCAAGCAGCAACCCCAGATTCGCGCCATGCTTTCCGAGTCTCTGAAGGCCGTGATTGCACAACAACTACTGCGAACCATCGGCGGATCGGGACGTGTGGCCGCGCACGAAATCTTGATCTCGCGTAGCGGCTTCCCGGCTCTAGTGCGCGAGGCCAAGACCAGTCAGATCAACAACTACATCATGACCAACCGCGAAGAAGGCATGCAGTCGATGGACGCCTGCCTGGTCGAGTTGCTCAAACAGAAGCGCATCTCTCTGGACACCGCCAAAGATATCATGACCGACCCGCTTTTCTTCAAAAACCAGGGATTCCCGATCGAAGTCCCTCACTAAATCAAGCCGGTGCTGAAAAATCCTCAACTTGGCGTCAGCTGAATTGAAGGATTTTCTGATTGGTCCGCGGTAAAGGCATGAACGAACTTTCGATTGGCGGAGGAGTCATGCGCAAAACCCTGGTGGCAGGCCTGCTCCTTCTTGGCTTTTGTAGCCTACCATGCCTGGCGGCCCCCCCTCCCGATACAGGAGAAGAAAACGGCACCGGGGCGCCCATCACCGTGCAAGCTCCCACCAGCCTGAAAGTCAACGTGCGTGGCCAGAAACTCTACCTGCGCGCCTACACGACCACGTTGGGCGACGAGTTTCTGGTGGCAGCCGACGACCCGGAACTTTACAAAATCGCCAGTCTTTTCGGCGGCAAACTGAGTTGGGACGGCGATTCTCTCACCCTCAGCTGCCTTCACAAAGGAATCAACCGCACCCTGCGCGTCGACGAGAACAAGGTGCAGGGTCCTTCCTCGGTGCCCGGAGCTCAGGAAGCCGAACTGGCGCTGCCGGCCCAAATTTTAGAAGACAAAGCCTACATCCCACTCTCGGCTATGGAGGATTTTCTGGACACGCGCCTGACGGTGCGGCCCAATCAAGTCGTCTTCATCGAGCCACTGCTGCGTAACGTCCGTTTCGAGGGCTCGGCTCACAGCCCCAAGCTCATTCTGGAAACGACCGCCCCGGTTACTTGCAAAACCTTCACCCTGAAAAACCCCGACCGCTTCGTCATCGACATACCCGGAGTGGTCATCGACACCCCCAGCCTGACCGTGCAGCATCCGGATCTGGGCAGCATCCGCCTGGGCCAGTTTGAACTGGGTCCGGCGATCACCCGCGTGGTCGTGCCCAAGCCGCGCGACGCTCAGATCCGCGCCGAGAGTAGCGGCAACCGCGAGGTGCTGAGCTGGCAGATGCAGCTGTCCAGGCCAATCGAGGTGGCCACTCCGGCGGCAGCCATGGAGATTCAAGATGTGCGTATGGAGACCACCGAGAAGGGGCATCGGCTGATCCTGACTGCCAATGAACCCATCCACTTTGATTGGCAACGCCTTGGGGGACCGCGCCCGCGCTGGTTGATGGACGTCAATCACGCTTCTTTCAAGCCCCTCAAGCAAGAATTTGAGGTGAACGGCAAGTTTCCGGGAACGATTCGCCTGAGCCAGAACCAGCCGGCCCCTAACCCGGTCTTCCGCGTGGTGGTGGACCTGGACGCGGCTGTGGAAGTCAACACCAGCGCGGGCCAAAACGAACGTCAGTTGGTGATCGACATCCTGGACAAGGAAATCGATCCGTCTCTTGGCCTGCAAAAGGGCCACGGCTCGACCCAGCCGGTGGCAGCGGCGGGCACTTCGACTGTCGGCGGCACCATCGTCATTGACCCGGGCCACGGAGGTTCGGATTGCGGCGCCCTCAATCGCGGGCTGAATTTGAGCGAAGCCTCGGTCACGCTGGATATCTGTCGGCGGCTGCAGGCCATTCTCAAGAACCAGGGCTGGAACGTGATCATGACGCGCACCACCGACGTGGACGTCTCCTACGCCAACTCCAGCGCCCGCGAGGAACTGGGTGCGCGCTGCAAGGTGGCCAACGACGCCAAGGCAGACTTGTTCGTTAGCGTCCACTGCAATGCGTCAGTGAACGCCTCCAGCAACGGAACCTCCATCCACTATTACAAGCAAAGCGACTATGTGCTGGCCAGCCAGCTCCAGTCCTCCGTCATCAATAGCACGGGTCGCAACAACCGTGGGCTGCAAGCCAATCGCTTTTATGTGTTGGCCCACACTCAGATGCCGGCAGTGCTGGTGGAAACGGCCTTCTTGACGAATTCCACAGAGGGCTCGCTGCTCAACGACCCCAACTACCGGCAGAAAATCGCCGAAGGGTTAGCCCAGGGATTGAGGCAGTACGCCGCACGCCAAAGCTGGGGCACCGCCAACAAATAGCATGGCACCTGAAGTGGGGGGGTGCGGGGGGGGTGCGTTAGCCCCCCCCGGAACACCTGTCTGGGCTCAGGCCATCGTCTTAGGCCTGATTCAAGGAATCACCGAGTTCCTGCCCATCTCCAGTTCGGCTCACTTGATCCTGCTACCGCGGCTGACCGGTTGGCCACACCTGGGGCGTCACTTTGACATCGCTCTGCACCTGGGCACCCTGCTGGCCATCTGCGTCTACTTCGAAGAGGACGTCAAACGGCTGTTCCGCTTTGGCCAATTGACCCGACAGGTGGCCTTCGCTTCGATTCCTCCCGCCTTGGTGGGCCTGCTGTGCGGAGATTGGTTCGAAAGGCACTGGAACCACGTAGGTTCCATCGCCGTTTGTCTGGGACTCTTCGGGCTGCTGCTGGGCTGGGCGGACCGCGGTGCCCGGTTGCGCCGGGAAGTTCAAGACCTGAGTGACCTGGAGGCAGTGGCACTGGGCTGTGCTCAAGCGGTGGCCCTTATTCCCGGCGTTTCCCGCTGCGGAGCGACTCTGACGGTCGCGCTCTGGCTGGGATTGACCCGGCGCGAAGCCGCGCGCGTGACTTTTCTGACCGCCCTGCCTGTCACGGCCGGAGCCGTGCTGCTGAAGGCTCTGCGCCTGGGCTCTCCTCTCCCCCCCGATCTAGTGGCTCCCACTTTGTTGGGTATTGCAGTGGCGGCCCTGAGCGGCTGGTGTTGCATTGGCTGGCTGGTGCGCTATCTAAAAACCCACGGGCTGGGTGGATTTGTCCTGTACCGTGTGGTGCTCGCCGCCATGCTCCTCATCTTGGGCTCATCTTGGGCTGAGGGGGGACTGCCGTCTCCCCCTGAAACCCCCCTGCCTCATCTTGGGCTCAGGGGGGCTGCCGTCTCCCCCTGAAACCCCCCTGCCTCATCTTGGGGACAAGGGGGAATGGGTAGGTTCCCGAGTGGACCACGAGGAAGGCAGGCCCCATGCCCATTGCCCCGGTGGATTTTGGTAAAAGCTGGCGTCTGGCCGACGGTCGCTCCGTCAGTCTGCGCAACGCTCGACCCGACGAGTCCGCGGCCATTCGCAAGCTCTACACATCCCAGTATGGGGACCGCTACACTCTGGCCGAGGTGATGGATGAGGCCAAGAACCAAGAAGTCCTCAGCTCCGAAGACTGGCACTGGATCCTGGCCGAATGCGAGGGCCAGTTGGTCGCCTCGCTGCTCTTCGGGCTGGAACCCATTCACCGGCTGGGTAAGGCGCTGGGCGGCGTAGTGTTGCCCGAAATGCGCGGGTCCAAGGTCATGCGCGTCATGTTGGAAGAGGGACTGCGCCTGCATCTACGGGAGGGCGGACCCATGGACGTGGTCTACGCCGTGGTACGCACCTTCATCAGCCTCAATTTTCACCACGATCTGGCCCAACTCGGCTTTGTGGATACCGGCATCTTCCCCAATG
>JALHOV010000034.1:18639-25926 GCA_022842865.1 Vulcanimicrobiota bacterium
CCCCAATGTACGCAAAGTCGCGGAATATGAGACGCACGGCCTGAAAGTGATGCTGTCTTCCCGCTGCAAGGGAATCCGCCGCAAAACCCCGCTTTTGATTCCACAACTTGCCGACCTTTATGCGATCGTGCGGGCCCGCCTCGATCTGGAGCCGGCCCAGGTCATCCCCTGGAGCCCACGCCCCGCCAACCCTGACCGGGTAGTCCTGAGCCCGCTCTACGAAGCTGCCAGCTCGGGACGACGCAAATTCCTTCACCAAACCACGCGCGCCCAGGTGTTCAACTTCTTCCCGCTGCACGGCCCGGATCTGATTTTGGTGGATTCCTCGCGACAGGTGCGCGTCTTTCTTTCCTATGCCCCTAAGGACGGCCACGCCACCATCCTGGGACTGACCCCCGGCCCTTATGCCCGTGACGTCGTGCTCAACTCGGTGACGGACTATTGCGAGCAGATGGGCTGCGTCTACCTAGAACTGCTGGTCCCGGCTTACGAACCCCGTCTTCAGGCCGAGGCCTATCAGGCCGGCTTCCTTCCTTGCGGTTACTTTCCGGCCGCCTACCGCGGCTCGGATGGACTGCGTCACGACTATGTGGTCTGGTCGAAGACCTATATCCCTCTGCACTTCCGTGGCTTACGCCTGACGGAGGAAGCCAAGCCTTTTTTGTTGGAGTTTTTTAAGCTATACACTTCGAGTTTGTGGGAAGACCTGATGGATGCCTGACCTATGCCGTTATCGCGGGCGAGCCGGCAGCCTGCTCGCCCGCGAACGGGGCGCCACCGACCAGCTTTGTGCCGGCCACCAACAGCTCTCACCCCATCGACACTTGCAAGACCTGTTTATGGCGGCCATGCGGGAAGCGCTGTGCTGGCACATTCTGAAGGACGAGGACCTCGCCCGGGTTTGCCTGGAGTCTGCTCTTCATCCCAACGGCCTGCGCAACTACGAAGATCTCGAACGTATCCCCGTCTGGCAAGCTCGACTACACACGCCGGACCGCGAAAGGCGCGACCGCCGACGCTGGGATCGCGTCCTTCGACATAGCCTCTGCGACCTGGGTTGGAGCGAACCACGACGCCGGCACGCCCGGCCCGAACAGGACCAGCTGCGCTGCTCGGCCGGTCACTGGCACCTGCCCCGGGTGCTGCGTTGGCAAGGAGATCGCTATTTTTCTCCCTGTTACAGCAGCTGCTCCAATCTCTCCTGGAAGGCCGAGGCGTCGCTCCATCAAGGAACCTGCTCTTGCGGGCGAAACGGTCAGTGGGCTGCAGACAAGGGTGTTTTACCGCTGTAGCGAAGATGTTAACGGTAAGCAAGCTGATAACCGCCCCGTTTGTTTGAAATCCAGTTTACATCTGGACCCCTCGATTAACCTCAAGCTCCCGCAAACGGCGTCCAGTTAACAAACAGTTTACAAAAAGTTTTTGTCCACGGCCCTTAACTTCATCCCGGGGGCGTGTGATAATCAGTCCAAGAAGAAAAGTTCAAAACACACTCGGAGGTATAAGACAATGGCAGTTCCCCTTCTCGTAGGTCTCACCGTAGCTCAAGGAGTTATGGGCCTCGGATCTCAGGTCGTCGGCATGGTTCAGCAGCACAAGATGGCTGAAGAGAACAAGAAGATGCAGGAAAAGATGGCCGCCGACATGGCCAAGTCCCGCGAGCAGATGACCGCCCAGTTCACCGCCTCCACCGGTCTCGGCGGCAACCTCCAGGGCGCCACCGGCCAGCCGCAAATGGGCCAGGGTGGATTCCCCGGATACTGCTAGAACCAGAAAGCTTCGTCAAAGAAGGCGCGGTCACACGACCGGGCCTTCTTTTCGTTTGGGCCATTTTTGGATGCTCAAAGGCCGCAGGTGTAAGACCTGGGGAGTGCGAAAAGCGACGCTCAGTGAGGTACCGATGATCGCTTGTTTTAAATGTGGCCACGAAAATCCGGACGGCCAAAAATACTGCACCTGTGGCGCTCTTCTTCCGCAGATGGCTCCCACCGGGAGCGCCGGCGGCAGCCTGGACCTGGATGAGGACACGGATTACATCAAGCCCACCGAGCACTTTCCCTCGGCGGAGATGCTGGCTATGGCCTGGGCTCTCCACGACTTCCTGGAGGAAGAGGGTGAACTAGAGCCGTTCCTCGAGGTGTATGAGGGCGTCAAAGGCCGCCTGGAGAACTACAATAAGAACCTTCATCAAGAATCCCTGGAATTCATCACCAACGATCGCAACATCGACCCCGACGACACCTACCCCAAGCAGATTCAGTACTTGATCGTGCGCGGTAGCCAGTTGTCCGAAGAGGGCATCACCATGGTCGAGAAGTTCCTCGACGCGCTCGACGAGGACCGTCTAGACGGCGAAACCGGTAAAGAAGGCGTGGCCAAAATCGTTCAGGCCAATGACCATTTCCTGCTGGCCCTGCACATGTCGATGACCCGCACCGAGGCCATTCGGGCAGCCGCCAAAAGTCGCGGCATCGACCTGGACAACCCGAGCGCCTACCAAGAGGAAGAAGAGGCCGTCGGCGCCGAGGACTAGACGGCTTTCCTTGACGTTGGATCGCCGGAAAGCCTAAAATAAGAGCAACCATGAGTTTACCCGAAGAGGATATCTTCCAATTTCCATGCCGGTTTCCCATCAAGGCGATGGGCCTGGCCACTGAGGACATCCTCGGTCTCTTTACAGCGATATTAAAGGCCTACGAGGCCAATCCCCATCCTGACGACATGGTGTGGCGCAAATCTGGACAGGGCAAATACATTTCCGTCACCGCCACCATTCACGCCACCAGTCGTGAACAACTGGAGAACATCTACCAGGCGCTCCATAAAGACGACCGCATCCGCTACGTTCTATAGCGCATCCCCGCCCAGGTCGGCCACGCGCTGCTGCAGGTCTTCGGCCTTGACATCCTCTGGAGCAACCGGCTCCCCCACCGTCACTTCGATCTTACTGCGCAGCGGGCGTCTGCCGAAGCGCTTGAAAAATCCGCCTTTGTGACGGCTGAAGTTGCCGCCCCACAGACCTTTCAGTGCCATAGGAACAACCGGAACCGGGGTCTGCTCGACCATCTTCTCGACTCCGTTACGAAATTTGTTGAGCTCACCGGTCTTGGTGATGGTGCCCTCAGGGAAAATGCAGATGACTTCCCCGGCATCCAAGTAACTCTTAATTTTCCCAAACGCTTCACCCAAAATCTTGGGTCGAAGTCGAGCCGAGCTGATGGGGATAACTCCGGCGCTCTTGAACAAGAAGCGCAGGCCCGGAATGTTAAAATAGGTATACCACATCACGAAATGCACCGGGCGCTTGACGGTGGCCATGACGATCAGCCAGTCCACGAAGCTGACGTGGTTGGCGACCAGGATGACCGGGCCCTCGGCGGGGATTTTTTCCTCGCCCACCACCTTGAGGCGATACATAAAGTGCGTAATCAGATAAGCAATAAAGCGCACCGTGAATTCGGGGATCAGCGTGTAGATGTAGACCGAGACGGCCAGGTTGACGATGGCCAGCGCCCCGAAGATCTGGGGATAGCTCATATGCAGCTTGCCCTGGGCAAAGGCCGTGGCACCCGCCGCGATGACCATAAAAAAGGCGTTGACGATGTTGTTGCCGGCGATGACACGAGCGCGCGTGTCCGGCTCGGAGCGCTGCTGAATCAACGTGTAGAGCGGCACGATGAAGAAGCCGGAGAACAGGCAAAACAGGAAGACGCAGATCGAGATGGCGATTCCACCGGGGGTCTGGATGAACTCCAGTCCGGATAACTCGTGAGTGGAAACCGGCAGAGGGTTGCCAAGCACTCCCAGAATCAGCAAGAAAAAACTGATACCAATCGAGCCGAAGGGTACCAGGCCCAGCTCCAGCCGGCCATAGGAAAGCCGCTCGCAGAGCATGGAGCCGGCCGCCACGCCGACGCTGAAAATCATGAACAGCAGTGTGGAGACCTCGAGGCTGCAATGCAGATACTTGGTCGTGTAAAACGGAAAGGCGCCCAACATGACCATTCCCAGGGCCCAGAACCAGGAGATGCCCAGCACCGAATTGAGAATGGAACGCCTCTGCCCCAGCAGCTTCAGGGTCTGCCAGGTCGGCACGAACGGGTTGGTGTCCACCTTGACGTGAATGTCCCCCGGTGCTTTTGGAATGGTAGTGCTGAAATAGAAGCCCAGCACGGAGATGGCCACTAACAGGCATCCGGTGACCGCATCGGGGACCCCCCGCAGAACAAACTCGGTGCCCAGGATGGTCCCGGCCAAAATGAACAGGTTGGTGGAAGTCTCCACCCAGGCGTTACCGGTGACCAACTCGTCCGGCTCCAAAACCTGCGGCAAGATGCCATACTTAAGCGGGCCAAAAAAGGCTGACTGGATAGCGAAGAAAACCAGTGAAACAACACACCAGTTCATGTTTTGCTTCCAGATCGCTACGGCCGCGATCACAGCGAACAAGATCTCGAGAATCTTAAGGTTGCGAATGATGCCGGCCTTGTCGTATTTGTCGGCGAGCTGGCCGGCCGTGGCCGAAAGGAAGAAATAAGGCGCCATAAAGATAGCCCCTGACAATTGCCCGACCGTTTCCTCGGGAAGCCCCATAAAGCTCAAGCCCCGGTGAGCGATAAGGGCCAGCAGCGTCTGCTTGAAAAAATTATCGGTGAACGCACCCACCGACTGGGTCCAGAAGATACCCGAGAAGCGCTTTTTGCCGAGCAGAGAGAGGGATGACATCGAGCGTGGTTCGGCTGCAGTCCTCGCCTTCCTCGTTACACTTTTGATTTAAGGACCCGCTGCTACACTGCCTGAGCCTGAGAGCGCTGCTTGCGGGTGGCGCAACGCGGGCACAGGCCCATGCTGGTGGTCCGTCCTCCGCAATCGCCGCAAATGCGCGCATGGCGCAGGGTCTCCTCGGAGTAGACGTCGCCGGGACGAAAGTTGCGCAGTTCAGCGGGAGCGTCGGCCGGACGTTCCGCCTGGGCTAGCGCCGAAGCCGCCGCAGGTGCCTGAGATTCCGCCGCCGAGGGTCGCTCGGAGCGCCAGTTCTCACTGACCCGCTGCAAGTCGGCCGACTTGTGCAGGGTTGGATCAGCCATTTCGTGGGGATTCTCGAGAGCGCGAGCGGGCAAGGGACGCAGCTTGTGTAGCTCGGGATAGCGCTCGGCGGCCGCTTGCCCAGCTTCGACCGCCTTGTCGTTTTCACCGGTGGTCTCGTGGACAGCCGCCTGCAAGGTTTCCGAGGCGGCCACGCGGCCAGCGAAGATCTCGTAGTTCGATCTTTGACGGGGGTTCTTAGCCATCTGGTCGAGCGCGTGAGCCAGCAGGGCCTTGCTTTCCTTGTTCTGATTCAGTTGCTCGAAAACGCCGGCGAGGTGGTGACTGTTATTTCCGTCCTTGACGAAATTGGCCAGCAGACGTGCCCCCTGACCTCCCTCGGCCAGACGCACGAACAATCGGGCCACATCCTGCTTGCCGCCGGTGCTTTTGGCCATGCTCTGGAACGAGCCCAGCAGATCGCGGGCTCCGTCGCGGGACTCCCCGGCCCGAGAGAGAACCCGGCCTAGCTGACCGGCGCCTTCCTTGTCGTGGGCCAAATTCTGCAACGTTTCCAGGGTGTTGGCAGCACCCTCCGGGTCGCGAGTCATACGGTTGATGGTGCGAGCCACCAGTCGGTTGCCGCCCTCCAGTTCGCCCAGGTTCTCGAAGGTCTGGTTTAGACGGCGAGCTCCACCTACGGTCTCCGAAATACCACGAAAGGTCTCGGCGGTTCGATTGGCCGACCTCCAACTCTCAGCCTGGGGCTCGGTTTGCCCTTCCAGCAGTTCGGCCAGACCGCGGGCCGCCGCCGGGTGTTGGCTGGATTTCTCCAGGAAGTGCGAGAGGCGTAAGGACGAATCCACGTTCTGCGACATCTTGTGGAAAGAGTCGCCCACCGTGTCTTTCCCGCCGGCTCCATCAGTGGTCAGCAGCAAGATGCCCATCATGCGGTCGGGGGCGATGTTGGCCACGTTGGCCAGGATGGCGCTCAGAGCCACGGCCGAATCCGGGGTCTTGGTCATGTCATTAAGCCAGCTCTGCATCTTGCCGGAGCCGCCTTTGACTACGTTCGACTCCAGGGTGTCGGTCAGTCCCTTGGCGCCTTCCGCGTCGCGCGAGTGATAAACGAGGGCCCAGGCGTGGTCTTTGCCCGACTTGCCGATCATTTGCTCTTTGACTGTTTCGTAGGTCTGCCGATAGGCATCGATACGAGCCTTGGACATGGTTTCTTTGGGCAGGCCGCTCGGCGCTTTCGGAGTGGGTCCGGCTTTCACCGGGGCCTGGGCGGCGGGTTGGACCGCAGCCGGGGCAGAGGCGGGAGCGGGACGGGCCGGAGCGGCGGCGCGGGCGGGCGCGGCTGCGCCACCTCCGACAGGAGCAGCCGCGGCGCGGGCTACGCCGCTCAGCTGGATGCCAAAGAGGCTGCGCGGACGGTTGGCCGCCTGCGCTTCGCCAATGATCTTGGCCAGGCTTTCGCCCAGGTCTTGGGTCATCTCGTTGGAAATATGGGGGAGTCGGTTATTTTGCGCTTCGGTTGCCCGCTCCATTTCGCGTGCCTGGGAGATGCCCTCACTGACACGCTGCATAGGAGCTTTCACGGCTGGTTGGCGTAATTGCTGAGCCATCTCCCGAGTGGCCGGGGTGTCCAACTGCACGCGCTTGAGGCCATGTACTTGTTGGCGACCGGCACTTTCACCCAATGGCTTGAGCGCCTGACTGGCCTGCTTGAGTCCCTCACCTAACTTGCTGTCGCTGAGCACGGGCTCCAGGGTCTTGCGCAGGTTTTGCACGTTGGCCTTATCCTGCGGAGTCTGGACCAACTGCTCGAGGCGGTCGAGGCCTTTGTGCAAAGCACCAGGGTCCTGCGCGGTGCGCTGCAAGGCCTCGAGACCCTTGGGCTGCTGACTGGTTTTCTCCAGACCCTGCACCACCGTCTTAAGGTTTTGCTGGGCCTGCGGCAGCTTATCTAGTTGACGAGCCATCATGGGCGCGTTCTGTAAACGCTGGGTCATCTTGCTATCGAGCTTGGCCAGGGCCGGAGTCGCCGCCATCTTCTGGGCAGGCTCGACAGATTGAGTGCGAGTCACCACCGGCGTCTCTGCCTGGGGGACACGCACAGGCTGCTGCGCCACCGAGCCCATCGGCTGCGCGGCTACCGGAGCTTGCGGACCGCGCACAGGCGGCTGGGACACCGGGCCCATCGGCTGCGCGGGCGCGGGAGCTTGTCGCTGCACCGGGGCTTCGGGACCCCGCACAGGC
>JALHOV010000035.1 GCA_022842865.1 Vulcanimicrobiota bacterium
GCCAAAGTCTGTCGACCTCAAGGGCGAAGCCAGAGATCCGCGACCGGCCAATGTATAAACGTCTCGGTTCGAATGGATTCGGTGCTACTGGGCCAGTCAACCGGGTTTTCCATTCAGGCGGCGCCGCCCAGCCCTTTTCAGGAAGGCCAGGTTAGCCAGGCGCTGCTGGAGATGCTCTCCGATCGATATGCCGTTTGGGCCGAGCAGTATGCCGCCAAAGACCCGAGTGGAGCTAATGCGACCACCCAGGAGCGACTGGCCGCCAGCGGCCAGGTTTCTTCGATTTCTTTTCGGCTGGCCGGCCAGAACGCCACCTTGATCCGAAAGGACCTGGAAACGGCAGAGAGCCTGTTTCTGGGCTTCCTGGCCAGACCCACCGCCGAGATTCGTCCCCTGGCCGATTTCGTCAGCCTGGAGCAAGTTCGGGGATGGTTTCGGGATCTGTTCGCCGCTGTTTCACCCTCCCTAACAAATACGGGCAACGTTCTGATTGCCGTGGGAATCTCGATGGCCTTCAAAAGCGGAGGGTTGGGAGTCAAGCCGGGCCTGGGTTTTTTGCCGCCGGCCTGGCTCTGTCGGTCTTGGGCAGGGCTTATGCGTAGGAACCGACTCCTCCGGCGCTCTCTCAGGTCGCCGCAGGCAATGAAATTCTGAGAAGATTTGAGAACGTGAATTGGGGGGCCAACTCGAACGAGACCAGTGCCACGCTCTTGGGGATTCTTATCCGCATTGCCGGAGGCAGCCGGAATGCAATTTCGGGTATTCTTTCCATCCACCGGTCTTTTCTGGCGGTCCCTTTTCCGCTGACTCAACTGGCTCGGCAGTGCATACCTAACCGTTTCCGTTCGACACCTACCAGCCGCAACGGGTCAATATTACTTGCGGAGGCAATTTGGTCACCTCGAGGCCTCTGTCTTTGCCTCCCGTCACAAGATTGCAGGGGCGGTTCGCCGGGGAGGCGCAAGTTCAAGGTGGCGCCTGCTCGGGATTGACCGACACCTTCCAGTTATCGGTCACCGATAACAATGGCCTGACCTCCGGCACCTACGTCTTTGGCCAGTCCGGTTCCGGCACCACCACCGGGACCTTCAATGCCGGTACCTAGGGTAGCGCGGGCTTGTCTAAAAGATTGCGCCGGAACGCCTCCAGGAGCAAATTGGTGCGGTCATTTACCCCCAGTTTATTGAAAAGCGAGCGCATCTGGGTTTTGACAGTGCTAACCGAGACAAAAAGCGTCTGGGCGGTTTCCACATTGCCCATGCCATTGGCCACGCAGCGCAGGACTTCTAACTCGCGCGGGCTGATGAGACTGGGCTCGGCTGGTTGGGGCTCGTCATTGCGGACCAGGCTCAGCAGAGGGGCGGCCACGCCGGAGTAAACATACATTCCGCCCCCCACCACCGCCCGAATGGCCGTGAGCAATTCCTCGTGGGAGGCCGTCTTAACGATGTAGCCGTGGGCGCCCGCTTCGAAGGCTCGGAGCAGGGTGCTGCGGTCCTCGTGAACGGTCAGAGTTAAGACTGGAGTAGCCGGGTGCAATTGGCGAATTTGGCGGGTGGCCCAGAGGCCATCCTGGGCGGCGAGGTTGACGTCCATGAGTACGACATCGACCTTTTCCTGAGCCAGAAATTCGAGGGCTTCGGGAGCGTTGGAGGCTTCGCCGGCCACTTCGATTTCGCTGTCTAGAGACAACAACTGGCATAGGCCCTGGCGGAACATGCGGTGGTCGTCCACCAAAAGAACCTTGATCATCCGAAATCCCAATTTGGCAATTGAGCAATCACTCCTTCCCGCGGGAGTGCCCCTGCTGATCGGCGAACAGGAGAAGCATGGAGCGAGCACCCACTGACCTGGTTCGAGAATGGTTTCGCCGCGTCTGGGAACAGGGGGACCTCGATGCCATTCGAGAGTTGATGCATCCGGAGAATCTTTCTCTCGGATTAGTGAGCGACCCGATCGGGTTAGAGTCTTTTAAAGCCGTCTTTCGCGCCTTCGAAAGGCTCTTGAACCAGATCGAAGTAGTGGTTGAGGAAACCCTGGAGCATTCAGATTTTATCGCCGGGCGTTACGTTCTTTACGGAACTCATCGTGGCTCTGGCAAGAGGGTTTCCATACCCGGCTCCCTTTTTGCCCGGGTGAAGGATGGAATGTTCCTCGAGTGTACCAATTACATCGATTATCTCGACGTCTTTGTGCAAACGGGAGCCCTACCCAGCGATACCCTGCAACGCTGCCTGAGCGAACGGCACGTGGGTCTCTACTCTGGCTCCCTGGCCGACGCCACTTTATCTGACATGCAGCGAGTATGGCAATCGGATCCGGGGCATTTCTTCGCCCTCTTCGAAACCAGCGTGGCGGCACTGGCTCTGGTGGATCTGGAGGACCGAATCCAGCACGTCAACCGCACTTTCGCATTTCAGTTTGGTGTGGAAGAGCATCAGTTGGTTGGCACCAGATTCCAGCAGCTCCTCCATCCCGCCGACAGCCCCGAGGAGGCCAAGCTGTTTCAACTTCTACGCGATGGGCCGATGCGTCAGTTTCAGCTTGAAACGCGCATGATGCGGCGGGAAGCGGTGGCCTGGGTGCAGTTGTCCACCCTCGGTCCCGAGGAGACCCCCGCCGGACCGCGCATTCTGCGGGCAGTTCAAGATATTACTACGCGCCGCCTGGAGAAAATGGTCCGTTTCCAGGAGCAGGAGCGTCGTTTACTGGCCACCGATTTGCACGATGCGCTGGCTCAGAACCTGGCCCTGCTGGTCATTCAGATCCAGACTGCGCTGGCGCTCCAAGGCCGCCAGGACGATCGATTGCCCGAGGTTTTGCAACAGGCTCAGTCTCTCGGGCAGCGTATGAGCCGCGACTTGGCCACCATGATGAACAATCTGCGCAGTCCGGTCAGCGAGGGGGTTGACCTGTCCGCCGCTCTGCAAGAACTATCAGACGATATGAGCGATGACGCTTGCACGGTCCACAGCGAATTTCTGGCCGATCAGCCCGTCCCCCCTGGACTCCCTAGCCTTTTTGCCTACCGGATCGTTCAGGAAGCGGTGCAGAACGCCCGCCGCCACGGTCAGGCCACTCAGGTCCGCATCGGCGTGGTCATGTCAAAAGGCAAGGTGAAGGGGCGAGTAAGCGACGACGGACAAGGCTTCCTCGGAGAAGGACGCAGCGGCGGCGGCATTGCCGGCATGCGAGAGCGCTGCGAACTTCTGGGCGGCGGCTTTTCCATCGAGTCGGAACCGGGCAAAGGCACCAGCGTTCACTTCGAACTTCCCATTCCTGACCGGGGCGAAAACCTGGGTTGATGAAGTTCCAGGAGCGGATTTCAGTCGTCCTCGCTTCCGAACATTGAGACAGAAATCGTCTGGCGTTTTGGTTTTCAAATTGGATGAGGTGTTCGGTTCCGTTACCGCCATTGGGTCGACTGGCTGTGCGAAACCTGAGTTCGGGAACAATGCTATCCCAGAGTCTGGCCACGACACTTCGGCCGTGGCCAGCCCGCGGTCACAAGCAAAATGAGTAGAGTAAGAAGCCAGAATTTATTCATGGGGGTGTTCAGTTCCCTTCGCTATTGGATCAAGCAAATTTTCGGCCAGCAAAAGTGGCCAAAGCTTTGCTCGACGTTTAAGGCAATGGCAACTAGGTTTGCAATAGTATGAGAAGACCCATGCAGTTTGCATTCAGCTCGCAGGGGAAGCGATAGCCTCCTGCAAGTAAATTTGCGGGTCAACGCTCTTAAATCAGGAGCTTTCCAGACCATTTACAACCATACACTGTCTGTATGGTGTATGTTGACAAGAGCTCTTCTCTAGCACCGTTGACTTTGAGTTGCGTTTCTGCATTGTCCACAGTCTTCGCCTCGAACCAAGAGTTTTCGCGAGTCCCAGGGTTGGTCATCGAGGACGGGGCTACTCGCGCTCCACGATGCTCCAGGGAACCTTAGCCAGGCGGCGGGTGCCGTCGACGTCTAGCAGGCGCTCGGCGCGGTAGCGTTGCTCCAGATGAGGCGGTAGGTATTGCTGGAATTTGCCGAGTTGCAGGGGCGGCAGCAAGCTGCTCAGATCGATTTCGGCGGGATCGCGCAGACGCCGCATGATGCTCTCCAAATCGCCGAACTCGTCGCCAAAGTGCAGGTAAAAGTTGTTAAAGGTGGGCCTGAGGTTATGCACCTGTTGCCAGAGCAACGCCAGCGTCTGGTTGATGCGCCCACCGGCGAAGGTAAAGAGCCGGTGGCCCGGGGTGCGCACCTGCAGATTGACCGGTGCCTTTTGGAGCACCGGCTGCCACTGTTCGCGCAGAAAGTCGAGCAGCCGCTGACTCTTGGTGTTCAAGAAGGGTAGTTGGTCTTCAACCGTCAGTATCTCGCGAATTTTCTGGCACAGGACGAAATGCAGCAAGCGGGGGGGACCGTGCCACTGCGGCAGGGTGCCCTCGCCGGTGGCCTCCACGATCATGCGCCCCGCGGCCTTGTCGATGTCGAGAATGCGCCAGTGGCTGCCGCCCAGAGCGAAACTGGCCTGGCGCTGGCCCACCAGGCTCCAGGCGAACCAGGCGTCCAGTTGGCCTACGCTGCGACCTCCCGAGGTGACCACCTCGAACTGCTGAGCGCTGGAAAACACGGAAAATAGCTCGCGGTAACCGTCCCCGCCCAGTTTGCGGGCGCTTTCCTCGCCCAAAATGAGGCGCCCGTCGGCTCGTTGCAGCAACTGAATGTGGCACAAGTGGTCGAGAACGGCTCGTTTTTCCGCATCCAGCAGACCGCGCATGGCATAGCTGTCCCAGGGTGCCAGCAGGCTGACCTCGGAAGCCCCGCCCTCGGCCACGGTGCGAGCCAGCACCTGTTGAGCGTAAATGGCCAGCGAGCGCTGGCTGGGCTCCAATGGCTCTACGTAGCCGGACAAGGCTAACTGCAACAGCGCGCAGGTCTGCAAAAAGCTCCAGTGCTCGTCGGTCACAAAAGCCATATGGGCAGGCTGGCCGCGCCGGCCGCTGCGCCCCAGACGCTGTAGCATGGAGGCCACCGTGCTGGGACTGTGCAGCTGCACCACCCGATCCAGGTCGCCCACGTCGAGGCCCAGTTCCATGGTGGAGGTGGCCACGATGCAGGCCTGGGTAGCGCTTTGGAAAGCCTTCTCTGAGCTGAGACGCGAGTCCACGCTCAGCGAGGCGTGATGAAGAAAGCACTGCTGACCGTGCGATTCCAGCGACTGCGAAAGTTCTTCGGCCTTGCGCCGCGAGTCGACGAAAACCAGCGACTTGCCCTGGCTGGTCAGGCGGGCCACCTGAAGGTGGCGCAGGTGGTCCTCTTGCCAGGGATGGACTTCGATTCGTTTTTTGCCTTTTTTACGACCAGGGTCGACCACCTGACCGGGACGTTGGGTAGGCTGCATCCACTCGAGCAGCCTCTCGGGGTTGCCGATGGTGGCGCTCAGGCCAATGCGCTGCACCGGCCGAGAACTCTGAGCGGTCACGCGCTCGAGCAGGCAGAGCAAGTGGTCGCCGCGCTCCTCACCCGCAAAAGCGTGAATTTCGTCCAGCAAAACCAGGCGCAGGCCGTTCCAGAGTCCGCCCCGGCCGCGCGGGCCGCAGGCGGTCAACAAAACCTCCAGCGATTCGGGAGTGGTCATCAGGATCTCGGCCGGTTGGCGCAGGAAGCCCTGGCGCTGGCTGGGGCCGATGTCACCATGCCAGAGGAAGACTTCCATGCCCACTCGGCGGGCCCAGCGCTCCAGGCGCGGCAGCTGATTGTTGAGCAGCGCCTTGAGTGGACACAGGTAAAGCACCTGAAGTCCGGCCCGTCGTTGCCTGAGCAACATTTCCAACACCGGGATCAAGGCCGCCTCGGTTTTTCCCCCGGCGGTGGGGGCCAGGATCAGGCAATCGCCCCCGGCCAGAACGGCCGGAATGGCCATTTCCTGGATGGGCCGCAGTTCTCGCCAGCCCTCGCCGTCGGCGATGGCCCGTTTGAGCTCAGGGTGGAGCTGAAAGAACTGGGAGGGTTCTGCTGCGATCAAAGCTCGACTTCAAAAGCCGATTGACTCTGGCCCAGCGCTCGTTCTTCTTCCGGGTGCAACTGGATTTGACTCAGTTGTTTGGTTTCGAAGCGATAATCCCGACCAGGATCGTAGGTCTCGTGCTGGTCGACCAGGTCCATCGAGTGGACCAGTTCGCGCAAGAAAATCCTTGGGGCCACCTCAATGCGGCCACCGAAACCGGCGGTGATGCGATCCACGAAGCTGCGCAGCAAATCCGGAGTAATCTTGGCGCGCACCCGCTCGGGGTGATCGGCCGGGTAGAGTTCCACGATGCGTTCGGCCACCTGAAGCAGGCGTTCGGAATTAAAAGGCTTGAGGCGCACCTGAGCCTGGCGTAAGTTGTCCGGCTCCCCATCCTTAAACTGCACCGAGATTCGCTCTTGGAGAGGCTGCAACAGCGGCACGCCGCCCGGGCTGTCGAAGAAATCGGGGGTGCCGGTAAAGAGCAGATGCAGGCCAGAGAACTCCTGGCCGTCGACGGCGTCCACCAGCTGACGCAGCACTTCCAGGCTCTTGAGGCGCTCGGGCCGGCGCAGCCGCAGGACCGTCTCGACCTCGTCGATGATGAGCAAGAAGCCGCTGTGGCCGGCGGATTTGGCCAGCTCCAACCAGCCGCGCAGGAAAGTCAGGGCGTCGCTGTTGTCGAGCTGTCCCGAGACGCCGGCCAGACGCTTGATGTCGGCGCTCACTTTGGCCTCGCCCTGCATCCAGTCCAGGATGCCGCGAGCGTCGTCGTAGCGCTGCTCAAATTTGGCCTGGTGATAGGCCTTTAAGCAGGCCGCCAGACGACCGGCCTGTTGGCCGACGCTGACCAGATGCTGTTCCACCTTATGCGAGACGGCGGAGGCGAAGTGGGGCGATTCCTCGTCCACTCCATCAACTTCGACCACCTGATCCTCGAGCCGGTAGAGCCAGCGGTCGACCAGGCTTTGCAGGGCTCCCCCGCGCCGTCCGGGCAGGGACATGTTCTGGCACAGCCGCTTGTAAACTTCGCTCAGTTTGTACAGAGGGGTATCGGCCACAGAAATGACCACCTTGGAGACCAGGAAGTTGTCGGCCAGCGCCTCGGCGGAAGCCAGGCTGGTCAGGAAAGTCTTGCCCGAGCCGTAAGCGCCGCGCAGAAACTTGTAAGCTCCGCGCCCTTGGGACACGTAGCCGCGCTGGTCTCGCAGAATTTTCATCTGCTCCTCCAGACCCACCGCGTAATGTTCCAGTCCTTCGGGTGGCACCGTGCCGCTGCGCAGGGCGTTGATGATGGTCAGGGCTTGCTCACGAGGAAGAGTTAAAGTCGACATGGACTTGAGGATTCTTCAACTCGCGGCCAACCCCTGCGGGCCGGGTTATGGCCTTAGGAAAGCGTAGATGGCGCCTTCGCTGCCCTGGCCCTGGTTTTGCAGCAGACTCAGTCCGGCCCGGTTGAGCTTCTCCTGAAGCGATTCCAGCAGGCCGGCGATGCGGCGTGTGCCGGCCACTTTGCTCAGTTCCGCTTCCGACAGCTTGGTATGGCGGGCCAGCGCTTCCAATACCAGCTTTTCGGCCGGCTTGGGCTCAAAGGGTAGGACGACGGTCAGAGCCTTGCCCTCGCCATCCTGCAACTGCAAATGATGACCCTCGGCCATTCGTTTCCCCTGGGCGCGGGCTTTTTCCAGCAAGACCACTTCGCTACTCAGGCACGAGTAGTCACTAAGCGTATGCCCCTGCACCGAATTGGCCGATAACCAGGGGGAAGCATCGGGGCCGATTTGGATGCCGTAGGAACCATTGTTGGCCAGGTGGTTCTCGGCCAACAACCCGGCACTCCGCCCCACCACCTGCAGGCCGCAACTGCCGTTGTCGGTTGCCTGGTTCTCCCACAGTTGGGGTTCCGCTTGATCGCCCACGTAGAACCCACCCTGGGAATTGTGCTGGCAGTGGTTCTGCCTTACCAGAGCTTTCGAATCCCCAAAACAAGCCAGTCCGAAGAGCTGGTTGTTTTGGCAATTATTTTGTTCGAGCATCGGTTGCGCCTGGTCACTCACCTGGATACCGTGATAAGGATGGTGGGTGCACTGGTTGCTCTGAGCCCGCCCTCCGGCTTGACCAAAATAAGCCAGCCCGGAGAGTCCGTTGCGCGCGCAACGATTGTTGTTCAGGGCCGGGCCGGCTTGATCGCAGATTTGGACTGCGTATTGTTCGTTCTCTTCCAGCCACTGGTCCTTGGCGCAGCCTCCCGACTGCCCATAATAGGCGATTCCGGAGTGTTGGTTGTGTCGGCAACGATTCTGCCAGAGCATCGGCCAGGCGGAATCGCGCACCTGGATTCCGTGCCAGGCATTTTGGGTGCAGTAGTTGGCGCTGGCCAGCACCTTGGATTCGCCGCCGATGTCCAGTCCACATAGGCCGTTATCCTCACACACCTGCTGATCCAGGCTGGCCCAGGCCTGCTCCTCGACGCTCAGACCGTGATGAGGGTTTTGACTGACTTCGTTGCCCAAGCAGCGCGACTGGCTCTGACCGCTCAGGTAGATTCCGTGCGTGCCGTTGCTATGGCAACGATTTCCTTCGACCTCCGCCCAGGCCTGGCCCGTTACCCAGATGCCCGCCTGCCCATTGGCTCGGCATTCGTTCTGGCTGACGCGGGCTCGGCTATAGCCCTGCACGCGCACTCCCGAGAGGCGATTGTCGTAGCAGCGGTTCGACTCCAGGCGGACCTGGCTCTGATGGTCCACCAGCACGCCCACGTCGTTGTTGAAAAGTTCGCAGAAGGTCACACTGCCACGTGACTCGTGGGAAAAGTGCACTCCACAACCCAGCCCCCGGTCGTCCACCCAGCGGGCTCCGCTCAGGTGGCAGTCCTCCACGTGCAACTCCCCGCTCTCCGCCCAGATGCCTCGAGCCGGTCCCTCGCCCAGGTAGATCAGGCGCAATCCCTTAAGATGGAAGGGCCCGGCCCCCTGCACTCGCACCACCGCTTCGCGCCCCTGGCGCAACAGCAGTGTTGTGGCCGAACCCTGCAAAGAGATGGAGCGCCGCAACAGCAAGGGCGCGCTCAACTCTATCTGTCCGGCAGGGAGCTCCAGGCGCTCTCCATCGGCCAGGCCGTCGATCTGACTTTGCAAGTCCAGCATGGCCTGTGAGTTTGCCCACCCCCTCGGGCCACCTGCCGGCCTAACCATGCCATTCGAAGCCCTGGCAGGTTTCCAGGGGACCTGCGTGATAAAACCCCACGCATGTGCGGAATTGCCGGGGTTTTCGGCGCGCAAGCGCCCGAGGTGGTGGAGAAGATGCTGGGGGTGCTGGCCCATCGGGGGCCGGACGACCAGCACTGCGTGGCCGGCGAGGACTTCACGTTGGGGGCTCGCCGGCTTTCCATTATCGACCTGGCCGGCGGCCGCCAGCCCCTGTCCACGCCGGATCAGAGCGTGTGGGCCTGTCAGAACGGTGAGATTTACAACTTCCCCGAGCTGCGCGCGGAGCTACAGTCACAGGGCCATCATTTCAGCAACCGCAGCGACACCGAAGTGCTGCCCCACCTGTATCAGTTGCACGGCGACCGGATGGGGGCGGCGATTCACGGCATGTTTGCCGTGGCGGTGTGGGACAAGGCCAAAAAGAGTGGCCTGCTCATTCGTGACCGGGCCGGCAAGAAACCGCTCTACTATTGCCAGCATCAGGGCCACCTGTGGTTTGCCTCCGAGATCAAGGCCTTGCTGCAGATCCCGGGTTGGCAGCGCAAGCTGAACGAAGAAGCCGTTCATCATTTCCTGTCGCTTAAGAATGTGCCGGCTCCGCTGAGCGCCTTCGAGGGGATTCACATGCTGCCGCCCGCCCACCAGCTGGTCTGGGAAGACGGACGCATTGCCAAGATCGAGGCCTACTGGAAGTTGGACTGGACTCCGCTAGAAGGCGACTTGAACGAGCAAGAACTGGCCGACGAATTGCTGCAGCGGCTCCAGCGCGGCGTCAAAAGACGTCTGCTGGCGGATGTGCCCGTGGGCTTTTTTCTCTCCGGAGGCCTGGACTCCAGCCTGGCCACCGCTCTGGCTGCCAGCTCCAGCAGCCACAAGGTCAAGACTTTCACCCTGCGCTATCGTGCCGACTCCAGCACTCCCGGCAAGGAGTTGGACCTGGCCTGCGCCCGCCAGATTGCCAGACAGTACGACACCGAGCACTACGAAGAAGAACTGGATTTCTCGCGCTTTCAAGAAGAACTGCCGGCCATTCTGACTCACTTTGACGAGCCCTTTGGCGGAGTGATGTCCACCTACTTCCTGTCGCGGTTGATCGTCAAGCACCTTAAGGTGGCCATCTCTGGTGACGGAGCCGATGAGCTTTTCGGATCGTATCTGAGTCATCGTCTGGCCCGACCTCTGGCCGAGTTCTCCCAAGGGAAAACCGACGATCTTGGCCACTTTCAGGATCAGACCGAGTTCCTGGCCCGGCTGGCCTCCCCCCACGACTGGGAATGGCGCAGCAAGCTCTTTGTCTTCACCGAAGAAGACAAGCAGCGCCTCTATCGCCCCGAGCGCCTGCAAAACCATTCCACCACCGAGTGGATGCGCCAGATTTTCGAGAAATGCACCGCGCAGGACCCGCT
The DNA here is from genome assembly GCA_022842865.1 of Vulcanimicrobiota bacterium. Lineage (GTDB taxonomy): Bacteria > Vulcanimicrobiota > Xenobia > Xenobiales > JADMJV01 > JADMJV01. The sequence goes on from JALHOV010000035.1 coordinate 10,612, forward strand.
CAATCGAGTGCTGGAGGCCGAGTTCCACACCCAATTGCCCGACCAGGTGCTGGCCTTCGCCGACCGCCTGTCCATGGCCCACAGCCTGGAAATCCGCACGGGCTTCCTGGACACCGAAGTCATGGAATTTGCCGCGCGCATTCCCGGGCGCTTTAAGATTCACGGTCAGGAAATCAAGAGCGTGCTCAAGACCGCCGCGCGCAAATACCTGCCCTCGGAAGCCATCGACAGGCCTAAGGAAGGTTTTGTGATGCCGGTCAACCAGTGGTTGTCGGGCTGGCTATTGGACTACGCCCGCACCACCCTGGCGCCCGCCCAGCTCGACCAGCACGGCTTGTTTCAGTCGCGGGAGGTGAACCGAATTTTAGACGAGTTCGCCGCCGGCAACGCGGCCCTGGCCAATAAGGTGCTCTCGCTGCTCTGCTTTCAGATCTGGTATGACCTCTACTTCGTGCACCCTGTCGCCTTGCCGCTGCAGGCACACTACCAGGTATAGTCGCCCAGCACACTGCCGCGCGAGCGGTTGTCGCAATTGGGAGCGCCGAGTCCGGCTGCTTCATCGCCGCGGTGTACCAGGCGCATATCCAGACTGAAGCGGATCCGGCCGCTCCGATTGGGCAGGCTCCGATGCAGATGGGCAGCCGAAAAAAGCAGCAATTCCCCGGCCCGCAATTCCACTGCATAAGGTGGTGCGGGCTGATCCGAGGCTAACCAGCGTGGGTGCACCAGGGTCCGCGCCGTGCTCTGAAAGCCTCCTCCAGCCTGAAATTGCCCGTAGTCAAATCCCTCGGAGTCATTCTCCACCGGTTCATCGAAAAGGTCGGGATAGAAACCAAAACTGTTCTGGCGGCTCACATCATGCAAGGGCACCCAAAGGTTGATTTGGGACTGTGGATTGGCATACCAGACATCGCGATGGGCGTAAAAAGCCGCGGCAGCCGCCGGGATGTTGTCCGCTCCCGGTGCCACACCGCGCAGGCGAAAACGGTCCAGAGCAAATTCATCCAGGCAGATTCCTTGAGAGGTCAGGAAATCTCTGCATAGATCTCGCCAAGGCGGACCGCTCAGTTCCTCGCGCACACCGTTGAGACGCGCCAGAAAATCGGAACCTTGGAAGTCTCTCGGTTCCGGTCCTAGAGCGTGGAGAAGCGGCTCCGCTACCGCTGAGAGGAGCTTACTCGTGCCACACTCGTAGGTGACCAACTCGCCGTCATAGATTCGGCGGCGTTCGTCCAGGTCGAGCAGTGGTTACTCCTCGGAAAGGTAGGCCATATTTTGCCAGGGCACCAACATTCGCGGGGCCGTCCCCTTGGTGGTGCCAATCAGCAGGCCCTCGGGCATCAGGCGCATCACTTCTGCTTCAGCGTCCGCCGAATAACCGCGGTTGCTCAAGGGCGAGAGGGTCGAAATGCGCACCCGTTCGGGAAGCGCCTTGGGGTCTATGTCGAGGAGGGCGGCGAGCTCGGCCCGGCCCGCCCCAGTTGCGGGTACTTTGAAGGAGTAAATTAATTCTTGCACGCCCTAGCGTTCCGCGAGCCGGGTCCCATTCCTTTCCATGTTAGGGCACCTTAAGGATTTGGACTTGTTGCCAACCTCGCCTGGTGGGATACTGGTTGTATGGCATACTCCAATGGTTTTGACCCCAACCGCCCAATTACACCCTCCGGTGCGGGCTACTTCCGAGGTCCCATCTCGGGTGACATGCAGGTCGAGAACGCCGCACAATCGGCCTTCTCAGGACCTGTAGATCTTGGGCCAGGCGGCACCGCCAGGCTCTACCGGGAAAGCCTGGTGGCCTTCCGCCAGTTGGGGACGAACTGGGGCGGCCTGGTCGGCAATCCAGATCAGGTCTATCCGCGTGCGGGCTGGCAGCCCGAGCAGCGCACCCCACACCTCGATGATGCCTGGGGCGCGGTCACCGGGGGTTGGGGCCGACGCCGCAACCCCAATCCCGACCCGGTTGTGCAGCCCATGTATGGTGTGGTGATCGACCCGCGGCCCAAGCCCGAGCCGCCCATTCAGCCGATGTATGGTGTGGTCATCGACCCGCGGCCCAAGCCTGAGCCTCCCATCCAGCCGATGTATGGTGTGGTCATCGACCCGCGCCCTCGGCCCGAGCCGCCCATCCAGCCGATGTATGGCGTGGTGATCGATCCCCGCCCGCGCCCTGAACCCCCGATTCAGCCAATGTATGGCGTGGTCATCGACCCGCGCCCCCGGCCTCCCAAACCCGAGCCTCCCATTCAGCCGATGTATGGCGTGGTCATCGACCCGAGGCCCAAGCCCGAACCTCCTATCCAGCCGATGTATGGCGTGGTGATCGATCCGCGGCCCAAGCCCGAGCCGCCCATTCAACCGATGTATGGCGTAGTGATCGACCCCCGGCCCCGGCCGGAACCGCCCGTGCAGCCGATGTATGGCGTGATTCTGGACCCGAAGAAGCCCAAGCCGAATCCGCCCATCCAGCCCATGTATGGCGTCGCCTTCAACCCCGACCGCTAATTCGTGACGCAGAACTGGGTTCGCCGGCATCACGCCTACGCGGTCTGGGAGATTACCCTGAAATGCAACCTGGCTTGCAGTCACTGCGGCTCGCGCGCCGGGGATGCCCGTCAGGATGAGCTGACCACGGCCGAATGCCTGGATTTGGTCCAGCAAATGGCCGAGGCCGGCATCACCGAGGTCACTCTGATCGGGGGCGAGGCTTTCCTGCGCCGGGACTGGCTGGAGATTGCCGCGGCCATCACAGCGGCCGGCATGCGCCCGACTATGACGACCGGTGGCTTCGGACTGTCGGCCGGCACCTGCGCCAAGATGGCGGAGGCGGGTATCGGCACGGTTTCCGTCTCGGTCGATGGCCTGGAGGCGGTTCACGACAAACTGCGCGGCCGTCCCGGCTCTCACCAGCAATGCCTCAAGTCCATGCGTCTGTTGGGTGAGGCCGGCATTACGGTGGGCTGCAACAGCCAGATCAATCGACTCTCGGCGCGTAACTTCCCCGAGCTGTATTTACTCCTGCGCGACGCAGGCATGAAGGCCTGGCAGTTGCAGTTGACCGTGCCCATGGGCAACGCCGCCGACCACGCCAACATTCTGCTGCAGCCGGCCGAGCTGATGGTCATTTACCCGATGCTGGCGCGCGTCGCCCAGCGCGCCTACAACGAGGGCGTGGCCATCAATGCCGGCAACAACATCGGCTATTACGGGCCCTTCGAAGTGCTCTTGCGCAACCTGGGCAACGCCCAGGGAGACCTGATCTGGCAGGGTTGTCAGGCCGGCCTCTCCGCTCTGGGCATCGAGGCGAACGGAGCCATCAAAGGCTGTCCCTCGTTGCCCACCAGTGCCTATGTCGGCGGCAACATCCGCGAACGCAAATTGCGCGACATTCTGGTCAATACCCCCGAGCTGACCTTCAATCTCAAGGAGGGCAGCGACGAAGGAACCTCTCACATGTGGGGCTTCTGCCAGGGCTGTCAGTTCGCCAAACTGTGCCGAGCCGGGTGCAACTGGACCTCGCACGTGTTTTTCGACCGGCGCGGCAACAATCCATACTGTCATCATCGCGCCCTGGCCCTGGATTCGCGAGGATTGCGCGAGCGCGTCACGCTGGCGCGCAAGGCCACCGGGCTGCCGTTTGACAATGGATGCTTTGATCTCCATCAGGAGCCTCGAGACCAGGCCTGGCCCGAGGGAGACGAACTCCATTTGACAGCCGCCGATATTCACTGGCCCGAACCCTGGCCCGCCTGGGAAGGCCCTGACCTGGACGGCCTTCAGTTGGACTATCAGCAGCGCATCCAGCCTGCTCTGAAGATTCCGTGAAGTTTGAACAGCGTGATCTTTTTGGCGGACAGGGGCTGGTGGAAATTGAGGATCTTTTCCAGCAGCAGCCGCTACCTCCGTTCCGCGAGGCGCTCTTTTGCCGTCTAGAAGCCGGTGGCAAGGTGGGCGCTCATCGACAGGAGCACTATGCTGAGATTTTGCTGGTGGCCGCCGGTCAGGGAGTAGCTGTGGTGCAGGGCCAGTCGCAGCCCGTCCAGGACGGCAGCCTGGTGCAACTCCCCCTGGGACACAGCCTGGAGCTGCACAACCACGGTCCGGAGTGGTTGAGCTACTTTATCATCAAAGCCTGAGGTTTTCGGGAATTAAAACCAGGTCAGGGTATAACTTTCTTCGGGGGGAATGATGGAGGTTTGCGGGGTCTTACTACTTTACTGCTTTGCCTTCGTGCTCATCGGCCGGGGCCTGAGTTTGCACGACCAGCCGGCGACTTCACTCGGGCTAGTCCTGGCTGCTCTGGGGTTGTTAGGCACCGCCTGGAGCATGCGTTCCAGGCTGCGACTCCCGGACCCGAACGAAGGATTGGCCGAACTGATGAGTTTCGGCGACCCCTTTCAGCGCGTGGGACTGGCTGTGGCCGAAACGGCTCCCTTCGGTGCTCGGCGTCTGGTCATCAATCTGGACTCGCGGTCGGGCAGTTTGCATGCCACCTTGGAGGGCTCGCAGGGAGCTTTGCCCGTGCCTCAGGTCGTGCTGGCCGGCATCCGCGACCTGGCCGCCCATCTAGAGCAGCAAGGCAGGCAAATCGTTCCGATGCGCTGGACGGTGACTCGCGAAGACGATGGCGACTGGAGTGTCAACCTCACCTTCTTATAAGGCAGGAGGGGTTTCTCTACTCGCACAGCACTTCTGAAAGATGTGCGGAATCGCGGGAATCTTTCAGACCCAGGGTCAGGCTATCGATCGGGAGCGACTGGATCGTATGGGACAGTTGCTGGCTCATCGCGGTCCCGATGCGCAGGGCGTTTATCATGAGGGCGGATTGGGTCTGGTGCACCGCCGGCTTTCCATCATCGACCTGGACGCTCGCTCGGAGCAGCCGATGCGCGTCGAGCATTGCCTGCTGATCTACAACGGCGAGATCTACAATTACCTGGAAATTCGCGCGCTGCTTGAAGGTCTGGGGCATCGGTTTCGTACCGAAAGCGACAGCGAGGTGCTGGTCCGCGCCTACCTCCAGTGGGGGCGTGACTGCCTGCGCCATTTCAACGGCATGTGGGCTTTTGCGCTTTGGGATGAGCAGAAACAGGTTCTCTGGTGTGCCCGCGATCGCTTTGGCGTGAAGCCGTTTTATTATGCACAGGTCGGCTCGGAATTCCGCTTTGCATCCGAACCCAAGGCCTTACTGGGGGACGATGCCGGTCTGCGCCGCATGAACCCCCGTGCCCTCGGACGTTTTCTGGTGGAGAGCATCTGCGACGATGAGGAAGAGACTTTTTTTGCCGGCGTCAAACCGCTTTCACCAGCCCATCACCTGTGGATTGCGCGGGGCAGTGACCTGACCATTCAGAGGTATTGGACTCTGGCGCCGGGTCACAACCTGGAGGCCGCTCTGGAAGTGGCTTCCGTGCGACTCCAGGGGGCCCCCGCCGTGCCCGCTTTAACCTTCGCTGAACCCAGGCTGCCGGCTCACCCGGATGTTTCCTTCTATACCGCCGCCGAAGCGCTACGGGCTCTGTTGCAGGACTCGGTTCGCCTGCGATTGCGTTCCGATGTGCCCGTTGGCACCTGTCTTTCCGGGGGAATGGACAGCAGCTCGATCGTCTCCATCGCCTCCGCTCTGAATAGCCAGCCGATTCGCACCTTCTCGAGTGAATACACGGAAACCGACTGCAGTGAATCGGACTACATTCGGGCGGTGGTGGAGGGCTGCCAGACGAAAGCCACTCGAGTGATTCCTCAACCGGAAGAGCTGATTGGGGCCATGGCCAAGATTTGCTGGGCCCAGGACGAGCCTTCCGGTAGCGCCACCCTCTTCACCCAATGGAAGGTGATGCAATCGGCCCACAATCAGGTCAAAGTGCTGCTCGACGGCCAGGGAGGCGACGAGGTTTTTGCTGGCTATTTGCCCTATCTGGAAGATTATGTCTGGGACCTGGCCTTTCAGCATCAGGAGAAATCCGAACTGGGGCCTTGTGAGGAACTGGCCGGACGTTCTTTTTCCCAGCTGGCTTCCAAGGCGCGCTGGCAGTCTCGCTTGCCCGCTTTTCTGCGTAAGCCCGAAAAGCTTCGACCCGACCCTTGGAAGCCGCCGGTCTATCTGCAAGAGAGTCTGCGCCAGCAGATGGCGGGAGTCGATCGCAGCCGCACGCCCGCCCGCGCCTGGCCCGATCGGCTCTCGCGGCGCCTGGCCCAGGACCTGACTCACCTGTCCATTCCGCAACTCTTGCGCTATGAGGATCGTAACAGCATGGCCTTTTCCCTGGAGGCGCGCACGCCGTTTTTGGATTACCGTCTGGTGGAATTCGCTTTTGCTCTGCCCAGCCAGTACAAGATCCACCAGGGCTGGACCAAGCGAATTCTCCGCACGGCCGTCGCCGGGCTGGCGCCGCCGGAAATCATTTTGCGCCGTGACAAAAAGGGCTATCCTACTCCGGCCGTCCATTGGTACCGTGGCCCTCTCAAGCAATGGGTCGGCGATCAGTTACATAGCGCGGCCGCCCGCGAGTGGTTCCAGGGGGAGCGTCTGGAGCGCCTTTTTCGCGAGCATCAGGCGGGCACCGACCACTCCTGGGAAATCTGGCGCGTGCTCTCCGTGCTCGAGTGGCAGAGGTTGTTCCTCAAAGGAGAGGGATTTGCGGATCCACCCAGATCTTCGGGGCCAGTTGGCGGGCCCGCCGGCGCTCCTCCAGTTCCCTGAGCAACTCAACCAGTTTGGCGCTTTCTTTCTCCCAATTGTAGGTCGATTCAGCCCATTCCCGGTGCCCGCGCCATCTCGGCCAGCCCGGGCGAGCGGCTCATGCGCACCAGCGCTTCGGCCAGATCATTCGGTGAGTAGGCGTCGTAGAGAAAGGCGTTGCCGCACTGCTGGCTGAGGGCGGCCATCTCCGGTAGATCGGCGGCCACCACCGGCAGACCGGCCATCATATAGTCGAACATCTTGTTGGGCGAGCAATAGTAACTATTGAGGCAGTCCGGCAGCACCGGCATTACGCCCATATCCGCTTGACAGCAAAGGTCGGTGAGTTCCCGGTAGGGGGCTTTGGGCAGAAAGGCCACCGGGGCGCGCTGCTCTTCGGCCAGCCGCCGCAGCCCCGCCTCCAGCGGGCCGAAGCCTTGCAAGACAATGGCTACTTCCTGTTGCAGCAGAGCGGCCGCCACCATTTCTTCAAGACCCCGGCCGATGTGAAACCCACCTGAAAACAGCGCCACGGGCCGGCCTTGGAAGCGTTCTTTGAGACGGCCCTGCAGATCGGCTCGTAGGTTATGAAGTTGCGGACAGTTATGCACTGCCGTGGCGGTCACGCCATAACGCTGGCGCAGAACCGCGACCAGGGAGCGGTTGACCGTCACCCAGGCATCCACCGAGGGGGCCAGGCGTGCTTCCCACTGGTTCCAGAAGACGATCTCTTCTCGGTTGCGGAGGAAATGTTGCTCGTTCCAGATTTCGTGATTGTCGTAAACCAGGGCCGAACCGCAAGTCAGGGCGGTGGCCTGGGCGGCCCACAAAGAGTCGAGATCGTGAGCGATGCAGACTTCCGGATTCCAGCTACGCGCGGCCTGCCACCAGCGCAGATTGATCTGGCGCTGGAAGACTCGGTGGCTGCGTTGTTGGGGAGTGCTTTCCAACGGCAGATGGCGGGGCGGTGGAGGTGGGCAGGGACGCTGCGCGGGGCGAGCCGGGGGTAAGTGCAAGGCGGCGCCTGACGCTACCGGCTGCCCTGGGCGCTGGCGGGGAAACCACTCGCTCCAGAGGCGGTCGAACTGGGAGCGATGATCCATGCGCCAGACTTCATAGCCGGCCGCATAGCGTTGAAAGCCCTGGCAGGGCGGGTCGAAGAAGGCAAAGATGCGCACCGAAAAGCCTGCGGCCGCCAAGGTTTCGGCCTGGCGGTGCACTCGGGCGTCGTGATCCAGGTTGTTGAGGACGAACATGGCCACCCTTGGACTCATGGGCCGCGGCTTCAACCAGGAACCTGGGGGTCCTCGTTGGAAGGATGGGTTCCCATGAAACTAGAGTGGTTGATCTTGGCCGACGCTGCGGAAGTGATCGGTAACAAGCTTTATGTGATGGGCGGGGGCTGGGACAGGCTGACCGTCCACACCGAGTTTCCCGTGGCCCAGCACCTGGCCGTGGCTGTTTCCATTTCGCTGGAGCCGGAAGAGTTAGGTCAAACTCACGAGTTTGTGCTGGACGTCCAAAGTCCGCACGGAAAATGGTTGGCTTCGCTGGAGGCCGATTTTGAAGTCAGCCTGCCCGAGGGCAGTCAGTCCAAACGCGCTCAACGCTGGCAATTCGCCTCCTCAATGGACCTGTCCCTGGACGTGGCCGGAGCCTATGCCATCGTGGTTTTCCTGAACGGCGACGAGGTTGGTCGCCAGGTATTTGAAGTCAACCAGGCTGAGCTCGAAGATTGATCGAGCGATTTCGACAGCTGCTGCGCGGTGCGCTGGCTTTTTTCCAGGTTCGCTCTCAGAGTAGTAATGCGGATGAACGCCGTCGCCTGATTCGCTTGCGCTGCGACTATAAAGTGCAGTGCGTGGTCGACCAGCAGCAGTTTTCCGCCCAAATTCGGGACATGGGTCTGAACGGCATGCGTCTGCGCATGGTTGAGAAGCTGAAGCCCGGCGCCAACATTTTTGTCTATCACCCCAGCAACACTCAGCGGGTCGAAAATGAATATGTGCTTTGTCTGGTGCGCTGGTCGCGCAAGCGCAAAGACGGCGAAGACTTCGACGTTGGCCTGCAGTATGCCGACACCCCCGGTAACATGCGTCGCTCCTGGGTCAAGTTCTTGCTCAAGGAGCTGGGCTTTGACGAACGAGCCATTTACACCCGACGCAAGTCCATCCGAGCCGATTCGGCCATGGAAGGAGTCGTCAGCGCCGATGGTCAGGAGTTCCCCGGTATGGTGCTCAATCTGGGGGCGGGCGGGGCGCTGTTTGAAACCGATACCCAGTTTTCGCCGAACACCAAGGTGCAGCTACGCGTGGGTCCGCTCGGGAGTTTGAAGGCGATCTGGCTGCCCGGCATCTTGCTGCATTCGAAGGAGGCGGAGGAAGGCGGTCAACAGCTGGCCAGCATTCGCTTCCAGGAACTGAAACCGGCACAGGTGCGCAGCTTGGGGCAGTTTGTGCTGCAGTTATTGAGGTCAGGAGAAAGTTGAATTCCCAAATCCTCACCCAGTTGCGCCAACTACCGGGCGAGATTTCCGCATACTATCAGGATCTGCACACGGGCCGCTGTTGGGGCTGGAACGCCGAGACCGATTTTCCGGCCGCCAGTGTGATTAAAGTTCCCATCCTGCTGGTTACGCTCCAGTCGGCCCAGGCCGGCCTGATCCATTTGGACCAGAAGGTCAGGGTGGAGCTACGTCACCACGTGGGTGGGGCTGGAGTTCTTTTCGAGCTGCACGACGGCGTGGAGGTGACGGTGCTGGATTTGTGCCGTTTGATGATCGTTGTCAGCGACAACGTCGCCTCGAATGTGTTGCTCGACCTTCTGCCGGATGGTGCTCTGCCGACTTTTTTCAGTCAACTGGGAATGCACCGCAGCGTGTTGGGACGGCGCTTTATGGACCAGCCGCGCCCCGGACACGACAATCGTACCAGCGCTTATGACATGGGATTGTGCCTGGCGGCTCTCTCCCGAGGCGAACTGCTCGATCGCAGCTACACCAATCAGGCGCTCTCGATCATGCGCCGCCAGCAATTTCGCGAAAAAATCCCGCTGATGCTGCCACCCGAATTGTCGGTGGCTCATAAAACCGGCGAACTGGACGGGGTCCGACATGACGTCGGAATCGTCGAAATGCGCGAACAATCTTACGTGCTCTCGCTGCTAACCCAGCGCGGCGGCCCTACCTGGGATGTGGACCGAGCCCTGGCCGAGTTGTCCTTATCGGTCTACCACTGGCATCTGGGAGATTAAGTTTCCCAGTTCTCCAAAGAGAGACCCGCTACTCTGATGAATTCCTGAAGATTCCTGGTGATCAGAGTGACTTCGTAGTGAAGGGCGGTGCCGGCAATCAGAGTGTCCATGGGACCGACAGGTGTTCCCAGGCGCTCCAGTTCGGCCCGGACCAAACCGGCTTGTTCGGCACAGCCGTCGTCAAAAGGCAGACTCTTGATGGGTGCAAAAAAGCGGCGCAGTTTTTGCAGATTGGCTGCGGGGCTGCGGCTTTTGCGGGCGCCGGCCAGCAACTCCATTTTAACAATGGAACATAACCGAACCTGAGAAGGGGGTGTTGAGCGGAAACGGTCAGCCAGGCTCAGACTGGAACGGTTTAAGAGCGCGATGCAGGCGTTGGTGTCCAGCAGATAGGTCATTGCAGGGCGTCGCGAGCGTCCCAGCCCAAAGTTGCGGGCCGCTCTAGCGGGTCATCCTCCGTACAGCCAATGACCTCCGCCAGATATCCAACCGGCCAGCTATCCTGCACGGCCGATTCCACGACACCGGCCAGGTAAGCGGAGATGGACAGGCCTTGACTTTCGGCCCGACGTCGAACCTCTTCGGCCACAGCCTTCTTGAGGTAGAGATGCATTTGCGGCATGAGCTATTCTAGCAAATATATTTGCTCAAGAGCAATCCCCAGTTAAGTTTTAGATAAATTTGAGTCTCTCTGGTTAACCTGACCGTATGAACATCACGCGCTTGCCCCAAGGCACCCCACCGCGGCTGCCCAATACCTCCATCCCGGCCGCGCCGGAAGCCCCCAAGGAGAAGAAGTCGACCGAGGGCATGGCCTTGCCGCCCGGCAATCGCCACCACTGGGATGACAAGAAAGCCGCCAAGGTCCGCAAGTTTCGTGATTTGATGATGCCCTTGCTGTTTCGCATCAAGGATACCGGCTTCGAGAACATCCCCAAGGACGGAAACTTCATCGCCGGTTCTACCCATCAGGGCTATATGGACGCTCCGCTGGCCTCGCGCGTGCCCGACAACGGACGTCCTTTTGGCTCTATGTCGGATATCAAGCAATTCAGCGGACCGCTGGGCAAGCTGCTGGCTGACTTCGGGTCGTTCCCGGTCGATCGCTATGGGGACTTTCAGGGCACCTTCCCCGACCCGGTGGATCACGCCCGCGAGATTCTTAACCAGGACAAGAACTTCGTTTTCTATCCCGAGGGACGCATCTGGGATACCGGATTCGTCCAACCCATCAAGACCGGCGTCGGTCGTATCGCCGTAGGTTCCAACGTCAAATATGCTCTGCCCATCGCCCAGCACTACGCCAAGGATAAGGAAAAGCGCCCGGTGGAAGCGCTGGTGGGTGGCGCCATCTCAGCAGCGGTGGCGGCCGCGGGGATCTACGCAGCCGGTGGCGGCAGCGTGGCCGCCGGTGTGGCCGGCTTGATCACCGGAGCTATCGGTGGAGGCGCGGTGGGCGCCGGGCTGGGTTTCTTAAAAGGGCCCAAAGGCGAAATCGGCATCAAGGCGATGAACGCCGTCAAGTACGGCGCCGCCGCGGCAGTGCTGACCGGAGTGGGCGCCGCCGCCGTGGGCGCTCTCGCTCCTGGCCTGGCTCCCGCCTTGATCGGCACCACCAGCGTGCTCACCGGCCTGGCCGGTCTGGGCGCCACCTATCATTGGACTCATCGCACTGTAGCCCATACCTCCGTGGGTAAGCCCATCGAAGTCGAGCCCTACCGCCAGCGCGCCGCCGCTTCGGGCGATTCCCAGGCGGAGGCGCTGCGCCTGACCGGTGACTTTCATACCGCTATGAAAGACCTGAAGGACGGACTGACCGGCAAAGAAACTCCTTATAAAATGGACTCCCAGGGGCGTTCCTGGGGCAAGCAGGAGGATGGCCGCTGGGCCTTGCTCGAGTTGAAGAACAAGCGCGATTGGGTCCCCGCCCAACCGATGGTCTACGAAAGCTAATACACGAGCGCCATAATTTCTCCTTAATCTTTCCCTACACTTCAACAGTGGAGGTGAGGAAACATGAGGAGAGTTTTACTGGTCCTGGTTTTGGTCTGGTCCGCCTGGGCGGCGACCAAGGAATTGATTATCGGTCGATCGGACAGTTCCAGTTCGGTGACCGTCACCGGCAGCTCCGATCACGGGGGCTGGTTGGGCATTACCGTCTATCCGGTCAGCGATCGCTATCCGGCGCGCAGCCAGGTGACTTACGTGCGCCAGGGCAACTGGCAGCAGACTTTTCCGCTCGGCGCCAACTACTCCAACGCCAAGTATGAAGTAGCCCTCTGGGAAAGCAAGATCATGCGTTCTCACTGCACCACCAAAGACTGCAAGTGGTGCAAGCTCAACGGCTACCATATGGACGGCCTGCGCTCGTATGCCTCGGGAACGGTGGCCCCGTAATGCGGCCCGCCCAGCAAGTGCTGGACGATTTGCGCCAAGGTGACGTCCTGCGACAAATGGCCTTGAGCGACAGCGGCTTTCTTTTCGACCCGCGCAGCGGCCAGAGCTACAGTCTGAATCCTACCGCGGTGGAAGCTCTCGAGTTGCTGCGCCTGGGCTTTTCCTTGAGTCAGACGGCCGAGGAGCTGTGCAAAAACTACACCACCGACCCGGAGCAGGCGCAAAGCTGCCTGGAAAGCTTTGTCCATCAGCTGGGGAGGTATCTGGCGTGAAAGTAGCCTGGAATATCGCCGTTACGGGCATGAACGCCCGCCCCGAGAATCCTGGACCGGGCTACGCCGTGGCTCGCTGCCTGCGCCAAGGAGCCGCTTTCCGGGGACGCCTGGTCGGTCTGGGTTACGACGTGCTGGACGCGGGCCTCTACCACACCGGTCTGGACTCGTCCTATTTGCTGCCCTATCCAGCGGCCGGACCGGAGGCTTTGCTGGAGCGCCTGCTGGAAGTGCACGAGCGTGAGCACCTGGATGCACTGATCCCCTGTCTGGATGCGGAGCTTCCCTGTTTCATCGCCATCGCCCCCGAGCTGGAATTGCGCGGCATTCGCTGCATGTTGCCCAGCGCTGACCAGCTGCGGCGCCGCAACAAGGATCGTCTACCCGACCTGTGCCGCGCGCTGGGCATTCACACGCCGGAAACTCGCACCGTCAGCGACCCGAGTTTTTTCCGCAATGGGGGCTGGACCTATCCACTGGTGGTCAAAGGCGCCTTCTACGACGCGGTGGTTTGCTACGATGCTCACCAGGCCGAGGACGCCTACTACCGTCTGGCGGCACAATGGGGCTATCCAGTCCTGGTGCAGCGTTTTCACGAGGGTCAGGAGATCAATCTCACGGGCCTGGGCACCTCTCAGGGTCTGACCGGAGCGGTCATGATGAGCAAGCGGGCCTTGACTGACAAAGGTAAGGCCTGGGCCGGTGTGAGCGTGGTAGACGAGCAATTGGAGCGCCTGGCCGCAACTCTGATCGAGGGATTGGGCTGGCGCGGTCCCTTCGAAGCGGAAGTGCTGCGTGCTCGCGACGGCCAACTTTATCTGATCGAAATGAACCCTCGCTTTCCGGCCTGGATCTATCTAAGTCATGGAGTGGGGCGCAATCTCCCCTTGACGTTGGTGGAGATGCTCCAAGGTGAGGCTCCCCCTGCTTTTGCTCCCCTGCGACCGGGCGTCATGTTTTTGCGCTACGCCGAGGAGCTGATCGTCGATATGAAGTCGTTTGAGAACCTTATGATGCGAGGAGCTTTTATTTCGTGAGCAAGAAGCCCTGGATCTCCCCTTATATGGCGCCTCATCAGCTGGGAGCGCTGAACAAATTTGGCCTGCGCCCGCCGCGCGGCGAGTATCAGGACCAGCTGGAAGGGCACAACTTGGAAGAACTGGTGGCCGAATACGGCTCCCCGCTCTTTGTAACCAGTGAAAAGCGCCTGCGCGAGAACGCGCGCCGACTGCGTCGGGCCTTTCAGTCGCTTCATTCCAACGTGGTTCACGGTTGGTCCTACAAGACCAACTATACCAGCGCCATCTGCAACATCTTGCACCAGGAAGGTTGCTGGGCTGAAGTGGTGTCCCGTTTCGAATACGAGAAGGCGCGCAAGCTGGGGGTGCCCGGAGAACGCATTCTCTTCAACGGACCCAATAAAAGTCCCGAGATCTTGCGACGCGCCATTGCCGAAGGTGCCCATCTGCACGTCGATCATCTGGATGAATTGTCCAGTAGCGAAGCCATCGCCCGCGATCAGGGGCGAGTGGTGCCGGTCACTCTGCGGCTCAATCTCAACACCGGCTACTCTGAACCCTGGAGCCGCTTTGGCTTCCATCTGGAGAGCGGTGAAGCCCACGAAGCAGCCCGGCGCATCGAGCTCAGCCCTCACCTGTGCCTGAACGGATTGCACTCGCACATCGGCACCTTCATCTTGGAGCCGCGCGCTTACGCCGAGCAGATGCGCCTGATGTGTGAATTTGTGGACTGGCTGGAGCAGGCCGGAGAAGTGCGAATCGAGTCGCTGGATATTGGCGGAGGACTGCCCTCTCAGAACGCCTTGCAGGGGGTCTATCTACCCCCGGCCCAGGTGGTGCCCCCAGTGGAGGAGTTTGCTCGGGCCATCGTCGATGCCTTGCACCAGGGCCTGGAGTTCCGGGTGCGCCGCAATCAGCCTTTGCCACGACTGATCTTTGAGTCGGGGCGGGCCACCGTCGACGATGCCCAGCACCTCATTACCAGCGTGGTGGGCACCAAACGATTGCCCGACGGGCGCCGGGCGGCCGTGCTCGACGCCGGGGTCAACACCCTGTTCACCGCCTTCTGGTACAATCATCAGGTCAAACTCACCCGTCCACCCGTGGGCCCCGCCCAGGAAACGGTGCTTTACGGACCCTTGTGCATGAATATCGACGTCGTGCGCAGCAGCATCCAGATGGCCCCCCTGCGTCAGGGCGACCGCCTGCTCATCAGTCCGGTAGGCGCCTACAACAACACACAGTGGCTGCAGTTTATCGAGTATCGCCCGGCTATCGTTCTGCTCCAGGAGGACGGCCAGGTGTCGGTCATTCGCCGGGCCGAAAATCTGGAGGTCATGTGCGCTCAGGACGAGCTTCCGGAACACCTGCGAAGCTCTGATGCTCAACCCTGGCGCGAGCTGAATTTGGTTGGCAGGGGGGTTCAAGGGGGAG
>JALHOV010000036.1 GCA_022842865.1 Vulcanimicrobiota bacterium
AGAAGACCCTGGAGGACATCGAATACAAAGTGACCCGTCAGGGCTGGAAGCTCTCTCAGGCCTTCGCTCAGTATCCGCAGATTTTCCCGGCCTACTGTGTGCTCTTTGTTCAGGCCGGCGAAGCCACCGGCGATATGGCATCGCGTTTGCGGCGAGCCGGCTTGCTGATGGAACGGAACGACCACCTGGTCAGGCAGGTCAAATCGGCGATGACCGCGCCTCTTTTGACGGTGGTCGTGGCCTCGGTCATTCTCTACAGTTGCGTCAAATTCGTGATGCCTCGCTTCATCGACATGTACGCCGGTATGAATGTGGAATTGCCGCAAATCACGCAAATCGTCATCCAGGTGGTCAATATCGCCAACCACCCGCTCTTTTTCATCAGCCTCATCACCTGCGCCATCATCCTGAAAAGCTACTGGACGGAAATTCAGGAGCGCGCTTTTGATCGAGCCCTCCAGGTGCCTCTCTTCGAGCGCTGGATCGGAATTGTTCTCGGTGCTCAGTTTTGCGACATCCTCGGCTCTTTGGTCAAAGAGGGAGTCAGCCTGGTCAAAGCCGTGCAGATGATCGCGCATACCGCGCCCTTCCGAACCCACCGGCTTTATCTTAAGAAATTCCACGCGGCTCTTCTGGAAGAGGGTGATTTCGCCGAAAGTATGGCCAGTGTCAGCTACTTTCCCAGCATGCTCACGACGGTCGCTGCGGTCGGCCAGGAGGTTGGCAATCTCGATACGCTGCTCGGTTCCATGAGCAATATCCTGGAGCAGGAAGTGGATATGACCATTCGCTCCATCGTCACTCTACTGGAACCCATCATGATTTGTGGCCTGGGTGTCATCACTGCTTTCTTTTTTGTGGGCCTGTTCATGCCGGTCTACGGGATGCTTTCGGATATTGGCGGATAGTCTGATACTTTGTTAAGATATAGAGTAATGAGTTGGCGCGAGCGGGTCCGAGCGGTGACGATGATGGAGTTAGTCCTGGCGATGGGGCTGCTCTTTGTGGCCGCAGGTGGCGTGATGACCATCCTTGTGGCAGGCTCCGGTTACCCCCGCCGCACTCAGTATGTAGTGGTGCGCGATGCGCTGGTCAAGGCCAAATTAGACGAACTGCTGGCCGATTCAACCCCCCCCACTTTTAGTGGTGGCTACAACCCTTACTTTGGCAATCCGGACTATCAATTCCGCGTGGACACCGAGATCGCGACGTTTGATTCCGACAGTTCCTGGGTGATCGTAACGGTCAAGGGCCCGAGACCCTACGAAACCACCAGTTCGCTGCGCGGCCTGTTCGTACGGCCCAACGGAGCGGCCCTGTTCGCAGCCTATGCTTGCAACACTTGCCACACCACCGGCTCGGGTGCGCCGAGCACGGGCCCCAATCTATCCCTGGTTACTCTGAATCAAGGAAGGGACGAACGCAACGCGGCCGGCCTACCGGGCCCGGCGCTCAACGTCGACGAGTACATTCGCGAGTCGGTGCGCGACCCGGAGGTCTTCAAGGTCACCGGCTTTCCCACCGCTCTGATGACGGGATATCCGGACATTAACGATATGCCCAATGAGGATTTACAGGCGCTGACCGCTTACATCAAGTCCTTTTAGGGCGCCAGAACATCCTGCTGATAAAGGGACCTGGCCAGGTGGTCGGCGGCCCATTGGCTGGGATGCCAGTAGTCGCCCGGGGTCTCTTCGACCGGCCTGTTCTCGGGAAGGATCGCCTCTAAAGCAGGGGCCAGATCAAAGCTTTCCAGCTTAAGTTCCTTGGCAATCGCCAGGGCGTGGTTACGCGACCATTTTTCACCCGGATCATAGTCCTTGAGGGGCCGCATGAGAGGCAAAAGCACGACCCGTAGATGTCCGCCTCCGTCCTTGACCAGCTGATCGAGTTCTCGCAGGTTTTCGCGAACCCGGACCGCCTTCTCTTCCTGGTCCGCGCGCCAACTGCGCCCAACGTAGCAACGATAGATGTAGCTGTTCTCAAAAAGCCAGGTATTAATGTGATTGCGGTCGTGCAGAGGGGTCAGCAGTTGCAGCTTCCCTTTCTCGCGATAGACCAGGGGAGTCTGCATAAAGTCGTTGTTGTGGAAGGTCAGCACCACCAGATCCGGCTTGATCAGATGGTTATAGCGACGATACAGCACCACTTCCTGGGCGGTATTAAAGCTCTCCACGCCGGCGTTCCAATACTCAAACTTGTCTTCCCCATAAAGTTTGCGCAGCGGCGTGATGATGCGGCCGCGATGAGTGACAGAGTCGCCCACAAAGAGAACCCGGCGGCGAGCCGGCGTCTTCTCCAACTTGTAGTCGTTGTAAAGACAACCCTGGGCGCCATATTCGGCGCCGTTGATCTTGGGCAGATAGCCGCATTCGTCATCCGGAGTGTAGTCGGTCAATTGTCCAACCGGAAAACGCGTCTGCTGGATACCCCCCGCCGTTGCCGGAGGCTTCAAAACTCGTAGAGCCGTCTCACCAGCTACGACGCCCCCGAGCAGCCCGGCAACGAGCAGCCCGAGACGCAAAAAGACCTTTTTACTCACGTTCAATCAGTTCGCTTGGATTTCATAAAGTTAATCAGGTCCCAAACCTGCTGCGGCTTCAGACTGTCCTGAAAGTGGCCCATCGCCGTCTTGGGAATCCCATACACGATGGTCCGGTAAATCGCCTGGTCCGTGCCGCCAAATTTATAGTCTTTGAACTTGGTCAAGTCTCGCACCGGCATGGCTGGTGCGGAAAGTTGGCCACGGAGATCGGCTCCGTGACACATGAGGCAGTTTTCCCTGTACAGGTTAAAGCCTCTCGCCAGAGTGTCCGACCCCGGATTGACAACCACCAGGCTGGGCTGATAGCCGGGCATCCGCCACAGCCCGGGCTCGATAGGTGGCCGGCGCGGGGCAGTCTTCCCGCTCCCAGCCTGGGAAGCATTAGGATCGGCCAACCCGAGAGCGGGAGTGGCTCCCGGATGCGCTGGTCCGGCCGGCCCCGCATCGCCTGACCCGCCCACGCCCCCAGGTCCAACCGGGCCAGCCCCGGCCAAATGCAATTCAGCCGCCTGAGGCCGGGGCGTTGAGTAAGCGCCGGGCTTACCCTGTTTGGACGGCCCGGAACTGCTGCTGCACCCGGCCAACGTCAGGGCCAGCAAAGCATAGTAAAGGCGCATCGTCCGAAGTTCTACCGCTCGCCGGACCTTCCCTGGGACCCAACAGGTCTTTGTTTCCAAACTGAGAAGTTGACTGAATGCGCAATGCGGGGGCGTATCGGGGCAAGGAGCGGGGCATCGCCCTGATGATCGCTTTGTTCTTAACGGTTTTCCTTTTTGTGCTGGGCCTCACTCTGCTTTACTTCCTGGACCAGGACAGCCGCTTTGGGCTGGAGATGCAGCGCTCCCAGCAAGCCCAGTCCATGGCCCAGGCGGGCATCTTTTACGCGCGCTCTCAAGAGCTTAGCTATGGACCCGACTGTATCGGGACGACCCCCCTGATCTACTGGTCCGATTCTGCCCAGACCCAAGGCTTCTTGATCTGGAAAGAAGCCGGCGACCCGAACAAAAACATTCATGCGCGGGGATTGATCTATGCCACCGACCAGAAGATCCTGGGCCAACGCGAACTGGCGGCGCCCCTCTCGCCCATCGCCGGCATCCATCTCCCCAGCCTGATGAACATCTTCGTTTGGGATGTGGACCTTTGATGCGGCGCCGCGCCATGACCTTACTGGAGGTCATGTTCGTAACCGGCCTGATGGGACTGTTTACGCTCATGGTCAGCCGTGCTCTGGTGATGGGATTTCGCGCCCACAAGAAGACCATGGAACGCACCGCCGCTCAGCGACAAGGCGCGGTTGCCATGAGCCGAATTCTGCGGGAACTGGCCATGTGCTACCGCTGGAACGTCCCTGCCATCGGCAGTCCCACCGCCCACCCCAACGCTCCGGGACAGCTGAGCTGGCAGCGCACCTCGCGCAACACCGGGCCCAGCCTCGGGACAAGCACCGTGAACGTGCAATACTGGATGGACACGAACTCTCATGAATTGCGCAAACAAGATCCTTCCCTGCCGGCCGGCTATCGCACCGTGGCCCGGGATGTGACCGACTTCCGCGTGGACGTGCTGACCGATAAAGTCAAGGTCACCCTGGAGACCAAAGACAACGGGGTTCCTCTGGTGGTAGTGGGCCACCCGATCAACATGTAACTTCATGTTCAAGTGATGGCGGCGCACGCGCCCCATACTGAGAAGATGAAGATTCAGAGCCAGTTGCCCGTCCAGTCCTTCCCGCCCGCTCGACTCCAGCCCCAAGGCCGGCCGGAGCCTCCGCAGGCTCTGCCGACCGACAGTGCGCAGATCTCTCGCGACACGCGAGGTATCCGTCGTTCAGCCTCTTCCCTGAAGGGCGGTCAAGAGCAGATGGCTTTCAAGGCGGCCGAACATGCAGCGCCACTGTTTGGCGTGGGCGGACTGATTTTTCCGGACAGCACCGGTAAGATCAAGGAGATGGCACTGCAGCTCGGCAACGTCGAGTTCGACAAGCCGCTACCCGAGGAGACTCACAACGGGCTGCTCGGCGTCTGGAATCAGCTGTTCACCCACATGCCAGAGACTCACTTCACGGTGGTTTGCGCCGATCAGCGCGGCATCGACGACGTCAACAAACTGGTGCGAGACAGCGGCACAGACCCCAACCGGGTTTCGGTCGTGCCCGCTCAGGCCGACA
The DNA here is from genome assembly GCA_022842865.1 of Vulcanimicrobiota bacterium. Taxonomy (GTDB): domain Bacteria; phylum Vulcanimicrobiota; class Xenobia; order Xenobiales; family JADMJV01; genus JADMJV01. The sequence continues at coordinate 4,716 of JALHOV010000036.1, forward strand.
AAATGTCCATCTGGATCCGCGATTCCATGCTACCGGTGCGAGCCGAGGACGGGCACACCAAGCTGCTCATCCAGGACCGCACCTACTGGCCGGGCGCCGGGGACAACACCATCGCCCCCACCCTGGCCCAAGTGCACGGCCAGGACGAGCACAACCCCATCACCTCGCAGCAACATCCTGCGCTGCGCATCGATGGCGGCAACGTCCTCAGCAATTCCAAGCAGATTTTCGTGGGCAGCGATTCCATTCGCCACACTCGCGCCCGCCTTCAAGAACTGGCGCAGGACCCGGCTCGAGCCAAAGAGATTGAGGAGTTCTACACCAAAGCCAGCGGCCAGCCGGCCGACGACAAGGACAAGATGTGGGACGAACTGCCCAGGCTGGTCTTCCAGAGTGAGTTCGGCCGCCCCGTGCTGGTAGTCGCACGCGAACATGATCAGCCCGCCTTCCACATCGACATGTGCGCCACCCCGATTGGAGACACAAAGTTCCTGGTGGGCGACCCGAGCCTGGCCATCCGAACCCTCAAGGCTTTGAGCCCTGAGGAGCGGGCCGCCACCAATCGCGAGATGGCCCTCAACGCCGGTATCACCAGCGGGGAGGACCTGGTCGGCAAATTGATCGCGGCCGAAGACAATGCACAGAACCAGGCAAACTACGACGCCATGGCTGCCGAACTCAAAGAGGCCGGCTACGAAATCGAGCGGATACCCGCCATGATGGGCCTGCGCACCACCTGGAGCGTGCCTTACCTGACCTACAACAACTGCATTATGGAACGCTACCCGGCGGCTGACGGCACGGAAACCAAGAAGGTCTACCTGCCCCAGTATGGCTGCGAGGTGCTCGACAAGATGGCCGAAAACATCTATCGGGGCAACGACTACGAGGTCATTCCCCTGCAGATGGGCTCCATTTCCAAGCTGGAAGGCGCCATCCGCTGCAGCTCTTATGCCATCGAGCGCGAGTTCTAGCCATGTTCAGGCGATGAGACGGTCTCTTTTCTTCTTTCTGGTGCTTTTTCTGGCCGGGCTGGGTCTGGCTCAGCAAGTCTGCCGTTACTGTAAGGGCAATGTCGATCTGCAACCTTTCACCTACCGTGACGGCGTCTACCAGGTTTGCTCCAAATGCCGCTCCTCGCTGCCCAATTGTTCTCTGTGCGACCACCCCAGCTCCAGGCCCGCCTATCGGGACGGCCGTTTCATCTGCCCCAGCTGCCTGAAAACCGGCATGTTCGACAAGACGCGAGTGGCCACATTGGCCACCCAGGTGCAAAGCTACATGTCCAGCCTTTTGGGCGCCGAGGCCAAAACGTTGCCGCCCATTCAACTGGTCGACTACGACGAAATGCGCACCAAGTTTAACGAGAGCGGCCGGGCCGTGGATGTCGTTGCCTTTTACCGCCCCTACAACCCGGAGATGGTCTATCTGCTGACCGGCGAAACCGAGGTGGAGAGTGGTTCCCACCTGGCTCACGAGCTGACCCATGCCTGGGAGAGCCGGGCATGCATTCAGCAAGACCGAGCCCTCACCGAGGGAATGGCTTGTTGGGTGCAATATCAATACCTGATGTCCGGCGGTCACAGCTCCGAAGCCCAGCGGGTAACTCGTCACAGCGATCCGGACTACGGTGCCTCCCTGGTCTACCTGCTGGGGCGGAGCCGCGCCCTGGGAAATGGCCCTTTCATCCAGAAAGTCAGAAAATCGCGCAACCTCAAAGACGTCTAAAATGTGGGATTGTCATTGTCACCTGGCCCAGCTGGAAGACCTGCCCGGCCGGCTGGAAAGCGCTCGTCGCCAAGGGATTCACGGCTGGCTGAGCTGTGCTTCGGACCGGGATAGCTGGGCTCGCCAGCAGGAAATTGCTCGAATGCCCGGGGTGCTTCTGGCTCAGGGGCTGCACCCGTGGTATGCAGACCAGGGATGCGATGGACTGGAATCGCTCTTGCCGGAGGCCGTGGCCATCGGAGAGTGTGGCCTGGATTTCCATCGAGCTCGCGACCCCGAGGCGAGGGAAGGGCAGAAACAGGTCTTGCGCACCCAGTTGCAACTGGCGCGGCATTCTGGCAAACCGGTGGTGCTGCACTGCGTACGGGCTCATCAAGCGCTGCTTCAGGAGATGGAGGCCTTTCCCGAGGTGCGCTGCATGATTCACGGTTTCTTGGGCAGCACCGCTGATGCCCAGGCCTGGTTGCGGCGCGGAGACTATCTTTCGCTGGGCCCGCACGCTCTGTCACGAAGCGACTTGATGCGTCATCTGCCGCTCGACCGAGTGCTTATCGAAACAGACGCTCCCTCGCGCGGCGCCTCACTGCTGGATTTGCGCCCCGTGCTGGAAGCCTGGCAGCAAATTCAACCGCTGCAGCCGGAGCTGTTTCAAACCAACCTGTTCCGCTTCCTGGGAAGGGAGAGGGATCAGGCCTGGGGACGCCAATTCAAGCCCTAACTGCGCTGAGGAGATGAGCATGACCCTGACCACCGAAATCGACCTGGAAGTTGAAGACAACTACCGATTGCATCGGCGCTTCGATCGCATCGGGCGCCTGGTGGGGGACGAGAAGATGGCCCGTCTGCTAGGCGCTAAGGTCATGGTGATCGGCCTGGGCGGAGTGGGCTCGTTGGCCGCCGAGGCGCTGTGCCGGTCGGGCGTCGGGCAGCTGTGGCTGGTGGATTTCGACAAGGTGTGCATCACCAACAGCAACCGCCAGCTCCAGGCCATGCAGGGCACTATCGGCAAGTTCAAAGCCGACATCCTGGCCGAGCGTTTGCAGAGAATCAATCCGCAGGCTCAAATCGAGTCTATCCGCCATTTCTACAACGAGCGCACTTCGGCCATGCTGCTCGACCGCCAGCCGGATTACGTAATTGACTGCATCGACAACATTACCGCCAAATGCCATCTGCTGGCCACCTGCCGCGAACGCAACCTGAAGGTGGTGTGCAGCACAGGAGCCTCCGGCCGCATCGACCCCTCCCATATCAAGGTGGCCGATTTGTCCGAGACGCGGGTCGACCCGCTGGCCTCGGCGGTGCGCAAGATTCTGCGCTCCAAGTATGGCTTTCCGGCCAAGGGCAAGTTCGAGATTCCCGCCGTCTTCTCCACCGAATCAGCGGCCGAACCGCACGAACTGCATTACGACGAAGGCAAAGGCTTTCGCTGCGTGTGCCCGGGCGGCAAGAACGACCTGCACTCCTGCGAGGACCGCTCGGTCATCTACGGCACGGCCGGCTTTGTGACCGGCACTTTCGGCAATTTCTGCGCCAGCCTGGTGGTGCGCCAGATCGTCGGCTAGATAGGCCGAAGGCCGCTAGCCTTCACTCGAGTTGTGCCATAAATTGCCCCAGTTGCTCTTCGCCGGAGTGGAGCAGATCCGCTGCGACCGCAGGCTCAAGATGGGGGCAATTTCAGGTTAATCGCCGCCGAACTCCATAGCGGCGCTGCCCAGCGCGGATTCGTCGGTTTTCTTGCGGGGGTTGTCGGCGATTCGTTTAGCGCCTTTCTCATCCAGGCCCGCCGTGTCCAGCTCTCCGAAAAGATAGGTGCGTCCCAGCTCTCCGCCCGGCATGGTCGCGTATTGCTCCAACTTGGAGCGGGAGTCAGCGATGTCGAGGTTGCGCATGGTCAGCTGGCCGATGCGATCGACCGGTCCGAAGGCGGCGTTCTGCGTGCGTTCCATGGAAAGCTTGTCGGGATGGTAAGACAGGGCAGGTCCGCGCGTATCGATGAGCGAGTAGTCTTCCCCGCGGCGCAGGCGGATGGTGACTTCGCCGGTAACCAGCGAGGCCACCCAGCGCAAAATCGCTTCGCGCAGCATCAAAGCCTGCGGATCGAGCCAGCGGCCCTCGTAGAGGAGACGGCCCAACTTGCGGCCTTCCAGATGGTAGTTTGCCACCGTGTCTTCATTATGGATGGCGTTGAGCAGGCGCTCATAGGCGATCCAGAGCAGCGCCATAGCGGGGGCCTCATAGATGCCGCGAGACTTGGCTTCGATGATGCGGTTTTCAATCTGGTCGGACATGCCCAGTCCGTGACGTCCACCGATGGTGTTGGCCTCATGCACCAGGGCCACCGGGTCGTCGTAGTCTTTGCCGTTGATGGCCACCGGTCGGCCAGCCACAAAGCGGATGGTCACGTCTTCAGTCTGAATGTCCACGCTCGGATCCCAGAATCTGACCCCCATGATCGGGTCCACCGTCTCCAGGGACACGTTGAGATGCTCCAGCGTCTTGGCCTCGTGAGTAGCGCCCCAAATGTTGGCGTCGGTGGAGTAGGCTTTCTCTTTACTATCACGATACGGCAGGTTGTTCTCGATCAGCCACTGACTCATTTCGGCGCGACCGCCCAACTCGTTGACAAAATCGGCGTCCAACCAGGGCTTGTAGATTCGCAGGCTAGGGTTGGCCAGCAACCCGTAACGATAGAAACGCTCGATGTCGTTGCCTTTGAAGGTAGAGCCGTCCCCCCAGATGTGCACGTCGTCGCTACGCATGGCGCGCACCAGCATGGTCCCGGTGACGGCCCGACCCAGCGGAGTGGTGTTGAAGTAGGCTCGGCCACCCGAGCGCACGTGGAAGGCGCCGCAGGCCATGGCCGCCAGGCCTTCCTCGACCAGTTCCCGGCGGCAGTCCACCGCGCGAGCCAGTTCCGCACCGTATTGCAGGGCGCGTGCGGGCACTCCGGAGATATCCGGTTCGTCATACTGGCCGATGTCGGCGGTGTAGCAACACGGAACCGCACCCTTAGCGCGCATCCAGGCGACGGCCACGGAAGTGTCGAGACCTCCGGAAAATGCGATGCCGACGCGCTCGCCGATGGGAAGTGAAGTAAGGACCTTGCTCATGTGCTTTGAACTCCGGGACGTCTGGATAGGGCTGGAAGCGTTTCTGAGTGTGAGGAGCCGTATCCTCCAGCCCCTGGCCAGAAGGTCGCCGGGGATAAGCGTCAGTCGAGCAGGGTGAAGCAGGCGCGGTAAGGAAACCCCCGGAACAATTTTCCCAATGGAAGAGGTTCCTTCATGGCCGTATTGATGAGTCCACCGACGAATTGTCAGCACCAGGAGATTCTTGACTGGGTGGGACGAATGAAGGAGCTGTGCCAGCCGGAAGCCATCTGCTGGTGCGACGGTTCCCAGGAAGAATACGATCGCCTATGTTCCCAAATGGTCGAGGCCGGCACCTTCATCCGCCTGAATCCCGAAAAGCGCCCCAACAGTTTCCTGGCCCGCTCCCACCCTGACGATGTGGCCCGAGTCGAAGACCGCACCTACATTTGCTCTCGCTTCGAGAAAGACGCCGGCCCCACCAACAACTGGGTCGACCCCAAAGAAATGCGCGAACGCCTTAAGGGCCTGTTTTCCGGCTGTATGAAAGGCCGCACCATGTATGTGGTGCCTTTCAGCATGGGTCCTATCGGCTCGCACATTGCCCGCATCGGCGTGCAGGTCACCGATTCGCCCTACGTGGTGGTCAACATGAGAATCATGACCCGCATGGGCGCGGCAGTCTGGGATGTGCTCGGCCAAGACGGTACCTTCATACCCTGTGTGCATTCGGTAGGCCTGCCTTTGTCCCCCGGCGAACTGGACGTGCCCTGGCCCTGCAATCACAAGCAAAAATACATCGTTCACTACCCGGAGGACCGCGAAATCTGGAGCTATGGCTCCGGCTACGGCGGCAACGCCCTGCTGGGCAAGAAATGCCTGGCGCTGCGTATCGCCTCGGTGATGGGCCGCGACGAGGGCTGGCTGGCAGAACATATGCTAATTCTGGGCGTAGAGTCCCCCGAAGGCGAGAAAACCTATGTGGCCGCCGCCTTCCCGTCCGCTTGCGGCAAAACCAACTTCGCCATGATGATTCCACCCAAGGGCTTCGACGGCTGGAAAATCTTCACGGTAGGCGACGATATCGCCTGGATCAAACCCGGCGAGGACGGTGCCCTGCACGCTATCAACCCGGAAGCCGGCTTCTTCGGTGTGGCTCCAGGCACCAGCGAGGAGAGCAACTCCATGGCCATGGAATCGTGCTCGCGAAACTCCATCTTTACCAACGTGGCTCTCACTCCCGACGGTGACGTCTGGTGGGAAGGCATGACGGAAAACCCGCCGGAGAAACTGGTCGACTGGACCGGTCAGGACTGGACGCCGGGATGCGGTCGCAAGGCCGCTCATCCGAACTCTCGCTTCACTTCGCCGGCCTCGCAGTGCCCCACCATCGACCCGGCCTGGGAAGATCCTAACGGTGTGCCCATCAAGGCCTTCATTTTCGGCGGCCGCGCCAGTCAAAATCAACCGCTCGTCTATCAGGCCTTCAACTGGGGCCACGGTGTCTACCTGGCTGCCACCCTGGGCTCCGAAAAGACGGCCGCGGCTGCCGGCAAGGTCGGCGACTTCCGCCGCGACCCCATGGCGATGCTGCCCTTCTGCGGCTATCATATGGCCGAATACTTCGACCACTGGCTGACCATTGGTCGCAAGCTTCCCGAACCGCCGCGCATTTTCCGCGTCAACTGGTTCGCCAAGGACGAGGCGGGACAGTTCATGTGGCCAGGCTACGGCCAGAACATGCGGGTGCTGAAGTGGGTTGTGGAACGGGCCCAGGGCCACGGCTACGGGGTGGAAACGCCCCTGGGCTGGATGCCCCGCTACCGAGATATGGACTGGACCGGACTGGACTACTCCCGGGAGCAATTCAACCGACTCCAGACCCTGGACCGAGAAGCCTTCAAAACCCAGACGGTGGCCCACGAGCAGTTCTTTATGACGCTGAAAGACAAGCTACCGCTGGACTTCCTGATGGAGAAGGAACTGCTCGTCTCGCGCCTGTGGCGCTCGCCGGCGACCATCGTTCCGCCCAAGTAATAGCCTGCTGACGACACACGTGTGTCAGATTTCTAGTACATATATACCAGAAAAATGACACACGTGGGTCGGCTTAGCGGCGGATCACCTGAATCACGATCGGATCGGTCAGAGCCCGACCGCGGCGATCGATCACCGTAGTGGTGACCTCCAGGCGCATGCCTCGCGTTGCCCAGGTCGGCGCGACCAGGACATTGTAGTCCCCGTTGCCGTCCGCCTTGGCCGTAAACTGGGACACCTTGTTTTTATTGGGGAGGGGCTTCACCGAAACGCGCACGCTGGAGTCGGGAACGGAATGGCCGGTCACGCGGAAACTGTTGTTGACTCGATCGCCCTGGTTGGGGCTGTCAACACCGAAGTCAATCGAGTCCTGGTTGTTGCCGTTATTCCCGTTGTTCCAGTTCCCGTTGTTGCCATTGTTGTTCTGGCCGTTGACGTTGAATTGCCAGTCGGCGTTAACGAACTGATTGTTGCTGGTCTGGCGACCCTCGATGCGCACGTAGTGTGTACCGGGAGTCAAGTCAAAGTTCGGATTCCAGGCAATCCGGTTGCTGGTGATTTGAGCCTGACCGGTAACGTCGGTCTTGTCCACGTACATACGCAGATTGTCCATCACCACGGCGAAGTCGGCCGACAGCGCGGGCCGAGTGTTATTCACCTGGCCGTTCTGGGGTGGTGAGAAGTTGGTGAACTGTCCGTTGCCGCCGTTCTGGTTGTTGTTGTTGCCCTGATTGTTGTTGGGGCGCACATTAAAGGTCCAGTTCTGGGTCACGCGCGCCCCCGACTGGTAGGTGACCTCCGTGCTGACCTGGTGCGTGCCGCGAGTCAAATCGATCTGGGGCTGAAAGGCCACGCTGTTACCATTGATGGTCGACGGAACCTCCTGACCATCAAAAAAAACGCGGGAGCTGCGCAAATTCTCAGGAAAGTCGGCGGCGATACGCGGCCGAACGTCGTTGATGGTGGTGTCAGCCAGCGGATAGGTGCGGGTGGCCGGATTGTTACTGTTGATGGGCGTATTGCCATTATTGTTATTGTTGTTGTTGTTGTTGGGGTTAGCAATGGTGAAGGTCCAAGTCTTAGCGACGGGCAACCCGAGCAGCCCGGTGGCTCGCGACTCGACGGTGTGGGTGCCGTAACCGACGTCGAAAATCGGGTTGAGATCGATTCGTCCGCCATTTTTGTTGGCTTCCTGCGTCCAGTCCCGCCCATCGATGATGAGTCGTAAGTTGCGAGCGCCTCCGCCCCAGTCACAGCCAATCACGGGACGCAGCTGATTGATGGTCGAATTGGCCGGTGGGAAAACATTCTGCGCCCAGGTGGGCAGGCTGACCAGCAGGCCAGCGATGAGCGTGCGAGCGACTTTGTGCATTAAAATCCTCCAGTGTATCGGTAAGATACAGGTCTTGTTTGAAAATTGGGCGTTCTTCCGCCAGTCGAGGAATTCCCCCCGGCGAACAGTTCACACCGAATCCAGAGGATAGCCCGGAATTCCGATCTCGGCCTGACAAGCCCTGACAAAACGAAGGCTGCCGCCCAGCCTCAGGAATAGGAACTTACGACCGATTCTTAATTCCAGCTGGGCTTCGGAAAAATACGGAAGCGCACGGTGTGATCGTCGGGCACCACCTGCGCCAATTCGTCCAGAATCCGCGAAAGCAAACGTGCTCGTTGATGCACTTCGCTTTCTTCGAGCAAACGCTGCTTGATCAACGAGTCCACCGGCAAGTAGTAAGAAAGCACGTCCAGGAGAAGACCCGACGGTGCCTCCTTCTGGATGGAGACGAGGGAACCGGGCAAGTCGGCCAGATTGCGCAAGACCTGGTTGAAAGAATCCAGAGCGCGCTCGAACAGATTCTCGATAGGGGTTGGCTCCAGGGGATTGATGATGTCGGGCACGAGATCCACGCGGGCAATTCGATAGGGCTTTTCTACGTCCAGTTCTTCCCGAATGCGAGCGCGCTGGATGCCTTGCAGTTGCATGAGAAACCGCCCATCCGGCAGGCGTTGCAGGTTGCGAATCTGGCTCAGACAGGCCACCGTGTGCACCGGACTTTGGCCCGTGTCGGACTTACTGCGGCGTTCGCGCAGGCAGACCATTCCGATCAGTCCTTCGTTCTCTTCCGCGTCGCTGATCATCTGGCGATAGCGCGGTTCGAAGATGTGCAGTGGAATGCGAGCACCGGGGAAGAGCACCACTTTGGGCAAGGGAAAGAGCGGAAGTTCTCCGGAAAATTTACTTAAGATCCTGTCAAACTGCACAGCGACCTCCGCTTTCGTGGCCCTACGGCCGAATTCCCTGGGTAGGGGGCCCCCTCCCCTCAGGATATCACGATCATGTTTCCAACACCCCTGTCTAGAGTCCTATTTCCCGCATCGAATTCAAGGGGGGGCGTGCTTGCGGCGAGAAGCCCGGGTCATGAGACGCGTCATCGTGGGAATCAGCGGAGCCAGTGGCATCATCTACGGAATTCGTTTGCTCCAGGCCCTGCGAGAGCAACCGGAACTGGAAATCCACCTGGTGGTGACACGATCCGGCGGGGTTACGCTACGGCTGGAAAACCCCGGCTGGGAACTGGCGGCGGTGCACAAGCTGGCCCACATCGTTCATCGCGAGGGAGACATCGCGGCCAGCATCGCCAGCGGCTCTTTTGCGGTGGAATCCATGGCGGTGGTTCCGTGCAGCATGCGCTCGCTGGCCGCCATCGCCCACGGATTCAGTGACAATCTGCTGACCCGGGCTGCCGACGTCATGCTGAAGGAACGTCGCAAACTGGTGCTGGTCACCCGCGAGACGCCACTGCATGCCGTCCACCTGAAGAACATGCTGGCGGTGACGGAGATGGGTGCGGTGGTGCTCCCTCCCATGCCTGGCTTCTATCATCAACCCCAGACCATGGAGGACCTGATCGACCACGTGGTTGGCAAAATCCTCGACACCCTCGGCTTCCCCCAACAGCTCTTTCCCCCCTGGACCGGTGGAGTTTTGCCGGGTTAACGGTCCCAACGACCGGCCAACCAGAGGGCGTCGGGTTGGGGATCCAGGCGAGTGATTTGGAGCTGGGCCTGCGGGTGGACTTCGGTGCTCAAGCGGGTGGGAAAAGGAAGCGGTAAAGGCGTTTTGTGCAGACCGTCCAGAATCTGCCGGCGAAGGCGCTGTTGCTCCTCGGATGACTGCTTGAGAATTTGAGGGCTGAGAAATTCCAGTTGTTCGATCTTCATGCGCATCTGCAGCTGGCCGTTTTCCAGCCTGGGCACGGCGCTGCCCACCACCCGCGCACCGGGCTCCAGGCCGGAGAGCGGACCCAATTGCCAGGCGACCGCCAGCACGCACGGATCGAAGTGGAAAGCCCCATCCTGGTAGCGCAGGTTCAACTGTTGAATCTCCATTTGCTTGAGCTGAACTTTAAAGATCAGCACCTGGGGCGAGGGAACCCGGTCCGAGGGCAGGTCCACTCGCATGGGAAGGTGCAAGGACTGAGCAATGCCGCGGTTGAGCGCCTGGCTGTCCAGACCCAACGCAAATCCTTCGGGAGCCGCCAGGGCAAGCTGCTCAGGCGGAGCCGCCGTCTCGGCGCTGCTGAGCACGAGACAACCGCTACGCCGGTCACCCCAACCGGCCGGCTGGATGCGCAGGGCATCCAATTCGGGCTGGGTGATCAGGCCGCTGGCCAGCAGAGGCTGCAAGTAAGCCCCCGGCACCGGTACAGCCAGAGGGGTAGAGAAGATGCGCTGAGACATGGCGCTCAACTTGTCAGCCCAGCTTTGCGGCATTTCGGCAAAAAGCGGCTTGACCAATCGCATACTTTGACCCTGGGTGCCCAACTTTAGCCGCGCGTAGCCTCCCTGCAACTCCAACTGCAAAGGCGCTTCCCACTCGCCTTCGACCAGCTTGCCCAGGCCTTGAATCTGCCCACTGACCGACGCATAAGCGCGCAGGTGGCTCGGAATCGTGGTCAAGCCCAGCGAGGTTAGCTCGAAGCCGGCGCGTCCACCCGGCTCCGCGAAACGAAAAAGCTGCGGATGAGCCTGGCGGTAAAGTCTCAAAGTATGGTCCAAAAAACCCTCGCTGACGACAGCCCGTAGCGGTCCCTGCAGCGACGCGGGCGGCGGCGCGGGGCCAAGAGAGACCAGGTCTTGCAAATGCAGCTTTCCCCCTTCGCTCCAGGCGGTGACCTGATAAAGGCCGTCGGATGCGTTGGCTGCGACACAAGACTGCCACTGGCCGGGCACGGCCGCCATCTCCCGACCTCCCTGGCGCAGCGACACCACCCCTCGCCAGGGATTGCGGACGGTCAGGCTCAGCGGCAAAAGCGGCGGCTCCAGACGAAAATTCGGCCCGGCCACCTGGACCTGGTCGGCCTGGAAGACTCCCAGCAACCGGGTGGGCAGTCCCCCAGAACTGGCGGTGGCCCTGATCAAGGAGTCTTCCAACCCATGCAGGGTGTAGCGCCGAGGCAGGTAGCAACTAAAGTCGAAGCTCGGGGCGCTCTCCGCCCAGGAGCTCATCCCCTGCGAGCGGAGAAAGACCAATTTACGCTCAGGGGTCTGACCCCAGGCCAGCCCAGCCAGCAGCAACCAGAGCAGCGGCCGCCTCATCTCTCAGACTGCCCTTCGCGCCAGCGCAAAGCCGCGATGGCAATAACTGCGTGAATTCCCAGCAGCGGAAACAGAATGCCCCAGAGCGGCTCCATGGGCAAGTAGAAGTCGCTGGTAATCCAGCTCATCTTGAGCTCCATAAAGCGCGCGTTCAATCCAGCCACCGAGCCCACTCCGGCAAAGGTCCAGCGCGAAATGCTGATGCAGGAAATCCAGCGCAGCGCGGGCAGCATTTGCTCCGGCTTGATGAAGGCGCCAGAAAGGGACAGCTGCAGGATTAGCAACACCGAAACCAGCGAGGAAGCTTGCTCGGCCGAACCGGCCAGGCAGCTCAGCATCAGCCCCAACATGGTTCCGCCCACCGCCGCCGCCACCAGGAAGGCCAGCAGCATGACTTGTAGTTCCGGAGTCAGACCCAGGGGCACGCGCATTTGCACAATGGCCAACAAGGCGGCGGCCTGTAAGGCTCCCACTAGAGACAACACCGCCAGCTTGGACAAAAAGTATGGAAGCAGCCGAAGATTGACCAAACGCTCCCGGCGCAAAATAGGCAACTCCTTGACGATTTCACGGCACGAATTGATGGAACCGAAAAACAGGCAGCTGACCACCAACAGAAAGAGCAGGGTGGGGCCTTCCTTAATCGGATAACCGTTCTCGCCGGCGACCTGGCGCAAATCGTAGAGGCGAGGGTCGAAAAGCAAGGAGAGGACCAACCCGATCAGCGGTGCCTGCAGAGCCATGAGCATCAAGTTGGATCGATCGGCCCACAATTGATGACTGTAGCGCTCGCTCAGGACCCACCATTGCCTCCAAGCAGTTCCCCAGGGCAGGCGCGAGGCCGTGTTGCCGACAACGCCGGGAGAGATCTCGGCCTGCGCTTCGGCTTCTGGGCGCACCCGATTGAAACGTTTCTGCCAGGTGAGGCCACTCTCCAGGCTGCCGATTTCCAGGTAGATCTCGGCAAAGTCGGGCACTTCGAAGAAGGCCAGGGCATCCCGGGGCGGACCAAAGTAAACCAGACGCCCACCGGGTGCGAGCAGCGCCACCTGATCGCACAAGACGATATTCTGGGTGGCGTGAGTGATCAAGACGACGGTTCGTCCTTGACGACAGAGTCGCGACAACAACTGCATGGTCTTTTTCTCCATGCCCGGGTCCAGACCGCTGGTCGGCTCATCCAAAAATAACAGGCTGGGCTCGGTCAGCAGTTCGGCGGCCATACTGACGCGCTTCCGCTCGCCGCCGCTGAGACGGGCGATGGCGACATCGCGGCGGTGCCCCAGTTCCATGGTAGTGAGTGCGATTTCCACCCGCCGGTGCCGCTCTTCCAGGCTGGTATCGGCCGGTAAGCGCAGTCGAGCGGCATAGTCCAGTGCGGCCTCCACCGGCAGCACCCGATGCACGATGTCGTCTTGCGGAACAAAGCCGATCAGATGGCGAAACTGTTCCTGGTGAGCAAAAGCCGCCTGCCCGTTGATGAGCACCGCGCCCTGAGTGGGAGCTTGCTGTCCCAGCAGCAAACTCATAAGGGTCGACTTGCCAGCGCCGCTGGTTCCCACCAGGGCCACAAACTGGCCGGGCTTCACCGAAAACCGGATGCGGTCGAGCAGCAGTCGGTTGGCCGTGGACGGACGGAAGCTGACGTCTTCGACTTCGATGCCGACCGCGCTGTGGGCGCCGTCCTCGCTCAGCTTTTCCCCATCAAATAGCAGATGCACGTTGGCCAGGTAAAGACCCTGACCGGAGCGCAGCTGAGCCTGGGATACGCGCTGACCTCCCACGAAGGTCCCATTGGCGCTGTCCAGATCGCGCAGCAGGGCGCTCGTTCCGCTGACCTCCAGTTCCGCGTGATAGCGACTGACCAGGGGGCTATCCAGCACCAGGTCGCAGTCGGGATTTCGACCGATGCGAATCAGACTCACGGCTTGGGGAGCGGGACCGAGCGAGCCGCCTCCCGCAAGCGTCGCAAGTCGGGTTTACCCAGCGAAAGCAAAGCCTCAGAGATGACTTCGGCATCGATTCGACCTTCGCGGCTTTGAATGCGGCAGCGATCGTATAGCCTCTCCAGGAGTGGATAGCGAGGCGGAGTCGCATCCAGGCGCAGAGGTCGCTTTCTCTCCAGATCCTTGACTGCATTCGGAGTCTTGCCCATGCGGATGGCCTGCACATCCTCGAGCAGAGCCAACCAGTATTCCCCGATCTGGACAGGAGTGGCCCGTAAGTTCACAGCCATCTGACTCCCCACGCGCAGCCACTCCCCTTCGGCTACGGAGATCACGTAGTCATCGCCGTCTTTGGCGCCGCGCAAGCTCTTGGGCCCGTCTCCGTGTAACCAATCCCCCCAGAGTCCGGCCGAAAAGCGAGCCCGATCGAGGGCTTGGAGATGCTGGGTCGGTTCGAGCAAGGCCACTTCCAGGCCACACCAGACCACCGAAGCGCATAGCTGCCGACCGACCGGCGCCGGCTGCCAACCTAGCGCCTGCTCCAACCAGAAGGGCGCGGGAGGAGCCGGCAAACTGCGCCAACACCAGGCTAAGCCAGCCAGGGTCCAGACCAGCCAGACCCAGGCCCAGGGCAAAGATTTACGGCGCCCGACGGCCCCCCCCGGCTTGTAGCTGACGTGACGCGTAGGCATTTCACTGATAGCGTCGGGACGACTCGGGCGGTTCAGCAAGACGGCCGGCGGATTAGCCAGCGCGTCAAGTAACTGGCCGGCACTGGTATAGCGCTGCTCCGGCTTTTTTTCCAGGGCCTTGAGCAAGACTCGATCGACGTAGTATGGGAGTTCCTCGCGTCGCTGAGTGGGCGGCTGCGGCTTTTCAAAAGCCTGGCGCTGCAGCACCTGGGCCAGGTTCTCTGAACGGAACGGGGTGGTGCCTACCAGGCACTCATAGAGGATAGTGGCAAGACTATAAACATCGGCTTCTGGACCGGCGACCTGGTCGGAAAACTGTTCCGGAGCCATGTATTCCGGGGTCCCGGGCAAAACACCAGTGCGCGTCAGCCGACTTCCGTGCTCTACCCGGGCCACCCCGAAGTCGGCGATCTTTAAGCAGTCGCTGCCCTCAAACAGCAAATTCTCCGGCTTGAGATCACGGTGCACGACCTTCTCGCTGTGAGCATAGTCCAGAGCTGCGGCCACCGGACCAAACACGGCTACACATTGTTGCACCGTCCACGGTTGCGCATTTTGCTCCAAATGTACGCGCAGGTTCCCACCAGACACGTACTCCATCACCAGGTAGACGCCCACGTCGGGATCGTCTTGCCAGGTTAGAGTTTTCACGATATTGGGATGGCTCAGGCGCTGCGTGAGTTCGGCTTCGCGCTGGAAACGCTTGCGAAACTCCGGTTCGCTTTCAAGGCTCAGATTGAGCAACTTTAAGGCAAAAGTCTGGCCCTGCTCGTCTTCGCCCAGAAAAACACTGCTCATGCCGCCCTGACCTAGCTTGCGCACCAAACGATATGGCCCAATTTGCCGTAGCCGACCGCTCTCCACCGATTTCTTTTCAACACCCCGTCAAGGGATACTCCTTTTGCAGAAAAGGAAAAGGGAGGCGGAACTCTAAAACGCCGTGGTGAAATTGAAAACTTGTCTACTGGTAAGCGGCCTGGTCAGCACTCTGGCCTGGGCTCAACCACCCCAGACGCCTCCCCAGCCTGGCCCACCGTTGATCAAGCAGGACGCTCAGCGAGCGCTGCGCCGGGGCCCCATTTCCATGAATTACGAAAACCTGGACATTCGGGTGCTCGCCCGCATTGTCTCGGAACTAACGGGTCGAACGGTCGTCCTGGACGAAGGAGTAACCGGTAAGGTGACCCTCCTGGCCAGTTCTCAGCTGACCTCCGAGGAACTCTGGCAAGTTTTTCAGGGAGTCCTCAACAAGAGCGGCTTTGCCCTGCGCCAGTCGGGCGGAATCTATCAGGTGATGCCGATCGCGGACGTGCGCCGGGATTCCCGCAACTCCAGTATGGCCATCATTTTGCGCGAGGGCGACGCCACGCAGGTGTTAACGGCCATCCGCCCCTACATCAGCGATCCCAACGGCGCCCAGGTTTACGCCGCCGGCAAAGCTCTGGTGTTGATGGATACTCCTGAAGTTCTGCGCCAGGTGGCCGCGCTGGTCCGGTCGCTCGACCGGGCCACCCCGAGAATTATCATGGAAACGATCTTTCTGCAGTATGCCGAAGCCGAGAAGCTCGCTCCAATTCTTCAGAACGTGGTGCAGCGGGTGCAAGTTCTGCCCGGCACCCCGCAGCCCGTGGTGACCGCCTTTCCTCCCACCAATGCTTTACTGATTCAAGCCACGGCCCCCCAAATGAAGGAAATTCGCGAAACGGTCGCCTCGCTGGACGTGGCCCGCTCCGCACCACTGACGGTGGAAAAACCTCGCTACTTCGTCTACAAGCTGCAGCAAGGCAAAGCGGAAGACGTCGCCAAGATCGTTCAGGAGCTGTTGGCGGAACGCAAGCGCGCGCAGGACGAGGAAGAAAACCGGCGAGGCCGCCAGGCGGCCGGCGCCAGCACCGGGAATGCGAACACCACCGCGGCCGGCACCGCCAATGCCCCTCCTGGCGCCCCCGGCGGTTTGGCCACCGCACCCATTCCCACGCCTGTGACCGGTTCCACCCCTGGCTCTCCGGCCCAACTGGTGTATGTCGGAGCGCGCGTTGGCGCCGATCCGGAACTGAACGCCGTGCTTGTCTATATCAGCCCCAGCGAGTATCCGAGCATTCGTTCGCTGTTGGCCAGTCTGGACCGGAAACGCAAGCAAATCCTGGTCCACGCGGTGGTGGCCGAGGTCAGTCTGACCGATCTTCTCAATGCCGGGTCCCGACTCCAGCTTTTCGACTCCAGCGGACCAGTGGCCAGTTTTAATGGCGGCCAGACCGAGGAGGGTCTGCTTTCCTTCCTGAGCTCGGGTCAATTTCTGGTGGGTGCCAGCGGTGGCACCTCCCGCACCGTCAACGTGGGCGGACGCGACGTCCAGGTCCCCAGCCTGTTTGGCTTCCTGACCGGCGAACGCACCAACACCAACTTCGAACTGATCTCCTCACCCCGACTGGTCGCCACCGATCACAAGAAGGCGGAAATGAAGGTGGGCAACGTGGTTCCCTTCGCCACCGGTGCGCGCTTCTCACAAGCGGGCCAGCCACTGGTGACCTATGACTACAAGGACGTAGGCATCAATCTCACCTTCACTCCCCACATTTCTCAGGGTTCGACCATTCGTCTTGAGCTCGAGCAAGAGGTGCAGGAAGTCACCGAGTTCCTCACTCAAAACCTGGGCGGCTTCGGATACGTAATTCCACTCATCTCCAACCGCCGCGTCAAGACCGATGTGAACCTTAAGGATGGCGAGACTTTGCTCATCGGCGGCCTGATCAGTAGGCGAACCACCGAAACCATCCGAAAAGTGCCGATCCTGGGCGACATTCCTCTGATCCAAAACTTTTTCCGAGAGCTGCGCAACGAGCAGAAGAAGACCTCGCTGTTCATCGCCCTCACGCCTTACGTGGTCAATGGCCAGGAAGACATCGATCGTATCGACGCTGCCTACGCCCAGTACCTGAGCAAAGAACCGCTGCCCAGCCAGGCCCAGTGGGAGCCGCGCGATACGAAACCGGGTCCGCAGTCGGTCAGCGATCCCTATGCCGCCAATCCTCAGGATTCGCAGCCGTTCCTCACGATGGAGCCGCTCAAAATGGCCCCGCCTACCAGCAGCGACCGGCTGCGCCAGAGTCGGATGGTCATCAAAAACCAGGACAGCAAGCTGGAAGCCGAAGTCGAACTGCACATGCTGGTGACCCGGCCGGATAAGACCGTGGAAGAAATGATCCTCCCGAAAACACGGCTGGCGCCCAGCGAAACGCGCGAGATGACCCTGGACCCCTACCCGTTCCCCGAGAAATCCGGCGAGTATCGCTTCGAGGTGGAGGCGTACGTGAACGGCAAGCGGGTAGGCAAGACCAGCGCGGCGACTGTCATCGATAACCCATAGTTTACAAATCCGCAGCCATCGGTCGGCTTGCTTGGAATACCCTGAAGTCATGAAACTCCCGGCCAACCTGTTACGTTTGCCCGACGTGCGCCAGACCACCGATTACTCTTGTGGCCCCACCGCTTTGCAAGCAGTCCTGGGCTATTATGGCGAGGAACATTTCGAGCGAGACTTGATGGACCTGTGCAAAGCCGATCCCCAGGAAGGCACCCCGCCGGAGCGCCTGGCCGAGGCCGCTCGCAGTCTGGGCTTTCAGGCGGAAATCCGCCAGAACCTGACCCTGGAAGACCTGCAAAAGTCGATTGATAACGGCGTTCCCGTCATGGTGGCCGGCCAGGCCTGGCGCAATGAAGACCAATTGCAGACCCCCTGGAGCAGCATCTGGGACAGCGGCCATTGGATGGTGGCCGTAGGCATCGACGAGCAGAATGTCTACCTGGAAGACCCTTCTATCTTGGGTTCCCTTGGATCGATACCCCGCCAGGAGTTCGTGCAACGCTGGCACGACATCGACGCCGAGAAGCCCTTCCTGCAAGGCGGCGTCTTCATACACGGCAAAACCCCCGCGCCCCCACCGCTCGTCCTGCACATCGACTAGGGAACGCAAAAAGGACAGCGCCCCTGCTCAGTCAACGCGGGGGTGCCGTCCAGCTATTCATTTTTATCTGACGCTAGCGACGAGTCGAAGCATACAATCCGGCGACTGCCAGGGCCGCAATTCCGCCGCCTACCAGCAGGAAAGCCATGTTGCTGGAGTCATCGGTGGTGGGGGTCTGCACGATGCGAGTCACCGCAGTCTCCTTGGTGATCTTCTCCGTCGCCGTGCTGGGGACGGCCACGGACGAGGGGCTGTCTACGTGCACATTGACGTCGGAGGCCGGAGCCTGCACCACCCGGGTCGGAGGGGCCTCGACGTTGACGTGAATGTCCGTCTTTTCGACCGGCGCCGGGGTCGACTCGATCGTATTGGAGTAGCTCGGGGTATCCTGGGTCAGGGTTTCCTGGGCGTAAACGGCCGGAGCAGCAAACACCGAACTCATCAGGATTGCGGTAGCAAATAAAGCTTTCTTCATGATATCTTCCTCCACTTGGCTTTGGGCAGTGCTCAGTGACTGCTTGTCCTCAGATTACCTGAGCAGGGTCGCTCTGCTTAGGAAGTGGCGTCCTCAAAATTGACTCGAAGGATCCCGCCGCCGAGGTACTTCGATCCCAGGCCATTCGGGGTTAACCCGCCTATGATGCTGGAGACGGCGGCGCCCCCAAGGGCCCGCGTATTGTGGAGGAAGAACTTTATGTGGAAAAAAAGCCTTGCTACGGTAGCCGCCGCGGCGGCCCTGCTGGGACCCGTGTCAGCTCAGGGACGAATGGAGACTCGCCAACAGGTTGACAAGATTCAGCCCGGTGTCGCCATCGTGATGTATGAAACCGGCAAGATCCCGGCCACTGTCACCGCTTATCAAAGCGGCCAGGTTTTCCTGACAACCGAAGACGACAAGAAGCTGACTTTCTCGGTGCCAGCCGGCCAGCCCATGTGGTTCGGCAGCCGCATGGCTTCCCAGTCCGATCTGGTTCCCGGGGCCCATGTCATCGTGTTGCTGCCAGAGCATAAGGAGATGCGCGTCCGTGAGATGATCGGAGACCGCGCCCGCATCGGCACCTATGAGGGGCTGATCAACATCCCGTCAGCGCTGGTCGAACAGTTTGACGCGGAGTATTTCATGTATGTTCGCGAAGTCGACGACTCGCAACAGAACTAATTTCGAGATTCACCCCAACGGCCGGCGATTTCATCACCGGCCGTTTTTTATTGTCTGCGGGAGAGGATGGCCTCGAGCAAAATCTTTCCGAGTTCATGGATCGTTTGCAAGCCTTCTTCGGCACTGGCCTGGGCGGGACTTCCAAAGTAGGCCTGGGGGCCTCCGGCCTCGGCAAAGTTGGACTTGCCTTGCGCTATGGCCTCGACCAGAGAATGAGTCACCTCGGGCAGGTTGTGGTTTTTGACCAACTGGGGATGACAGGCCAGGACGATGGAAGTTTCATACTGCCCCGCATGGCAAGCGCCGCTTTGAAACTCGGCGGTGAGTCGGCGGGCGTTTTTACCCCGAGTCATATCGGGAAAAGCAATCGGTAGCGGCGCGTTTTGCAGGGCTGCTTGCAAGCTGGCCAGATGGGTCGGATCGAAGTGGGAGTTGGCGATGGCCAATTGAGTCCAGCCCATCGCTTGTAGATGGTTTCCCAGGTCCTGGACCATAGCGGCGGTGGTGGCCGGAGAGAAGGACAGGGTACCGGGAAACTGGCGCGCGAAGCCGGCCGGAGTAAAACTCCAGGTGGGCAGGATGACGCCTTGCAGACCGTGGTCCTGGAGCTGGCGGCAGGTGCTCTCGGCCATGGCTTCTGAAATGAGGTCATCTGTGCAAAGGGGCAGATGGGGACCGTGGGCTTCCACGGCGCCAACCGGCAGGATGGGAATCGTGGTGGCGCGGTCGAGCGCCTGAATTTCTGGATAGGTGAGCAGCTTCCAGTGCATTCCCCGGCGGTTCCTTGGCAAGCAGGAGCCGGCCTGCTACACTAAGCATCATTTTAGCGCCCGGCTTCAGGGCCTGTGGTTTGAAGCGAACACGCGATGAACAAGCGCGGAAGTCACTGGGAGCCAGCCCATCGGGCCAGCGTTCGCCATCGGGTGGCCGTGGAAGCGGCCCGCCTCCTGTATCACCGGGAATACCGAGAGTATTTCCAGGCCAAACGAGTGGCCGCCAAACGGCAGGGCACCGTCCATCTCCCCAGCAACCGGGAAATCCACGAACAACTACTGCATATCGCCCGCCGACTCGAAGGCGAGGAACACGCGATTCGACTCGAGACCATGCGCCGCTGCGCGCTGGAGGTGATGGAACGCGTCAAGGATATGCAGCCGCGCATCATCGGTTCGGTGTGGACCGGTCACATCCGTCAGGGCTCCGATATCGACATCAATGTCTATTGTGACGAGGTCGAACCGGTGCTGGAAGCGCTGGCCGAGTGGGGTCCAGAAGTGGTGGTCGTGCGGGCCAAGGAGGCCGAGTTCCTCCACGTGCAGCTGGCCGACGTGGGCGGGTTTGCCTGCGAAGTCACCGTCTATGACTGGGAAAACCGCTTCGAGCAACCGCGCTGCAGCATAACCGGCGGTCCCATGCGTCGGGGCACCCTGGCCGAGCTGCGCGGCCTTCTTTCCCAAAGGGAGGCGCCGCTCAGCCAGGACTGGCGCTGCGCGCCCTGGTCCTTGCCTGCTTTGGATGCCTGCCGCGGCGTGCTGCAGAACGGCTTTCATCACCTGGACGTGTACGATCACACCCTGGCGGT
>JALHOV010000037.1 GCA_022842865.1 Vulcanimicrobiota bacterium
AATTGTTAGTTCGGGAGGGAAACTTGACCTGGAATCTAGCACCATTGAGTGCGCTTACCAAGTGCGAGGCGAGCCCGCTCCCCGGATGAGCCTCAGGAAACCTATGGGACCAAGTACAGAGTGAGTAATACAGAGAGAACGCCCAACGTCTTGTTGGCGGTCGGAGCGCTGGTGATCGCCGGAGCGGGTGCCGGCCTGGCTTGGTGGTGCCTGAATTTAGGCGGCCTGCTGGTGCCGTTGCTACTCCTGGGCGTGCTTGGCATGGTCATCCACTTGATGACCATGGAAGATCTTTCTCACTACGGCTTTCTCAATCTGGCTTTCTATCTGGCCATCATGGCGGCTCTGGCTCCCGATGCTGTCTTGCTGTTCAAGCCGGCCATCGGCGCTCCCCTGGTGGCTGGCGGCCGCTGGGGCCTGGGCGCTTGTGTGCTCGTTCTCGGAATGCTCCCACGCTTGCTGCGCGGCGGCATGGCCGAGTCGGTCGCCTATATAGGCACCAACGCCTTGCGCTGGCTGACGGTAGGCACTGCCGTGGTAGCCGTTCACCAGGTGATGCTCAAGGGACCGGTTCCTCTGATTGCCGAGGCGATTGCCGGCGTCATTGTCTATGCCTTGGTCGACGCTACCTTTGTCAACAAGATGATGGACGCAGCCGAAGAATCAGACCAACGCAACTGGACTGCGCTGCTCAGTAACAGCCGCTTTGCCATGGCCTTCCAGGTCGTGCTGGGAGTGCTGGCCGCTGGTTTTGCAGGGGGAATGCAGACCACTTTCTCGGCTCCCTGGCTGCCCCTGGCCATTGCTGCCATTGCCGCGGCTCCTATGGTGGTTTTCGCCAACTACGCCCTTAAATACACGGTTCTCAAGGTCGACATGGAGGACGTGGAAGAGCTCAGCCTTAAAATCCGTGGCACCGAGTTCGAAACCAAGAAGCTTCGGGATGAGAAAGAGAACCTCAGCGACGACGTTAAGAAAAAGAACGAAGAGCTGAACATCATCTACGACCTGGCCCGCTCGCTGGGCGCCTCCACCAACCTGTCGGAAACGACCGCTCTGGTGCAGTCGATGATTCGCCGTTTGCGCATCCCCTATCAGTCCTGCGTGATTTTCCTGTCCAAGCCGGGTGGTGGTCTGGACCCGGCCCTGGCCGATACGCCTTACCAGGAAGTGCTGGGAATGTCGGGGTTGTTGCAACTGCAAGAGCCTTTCATTCTCCAGGTGCTGCGCGACCCGCGACCCTACATGAACAATGAAGTCAGTCCCACCACCTCAGAGCAGCGGATTTTCAAAGACGAGCGCTCTCTGCTGGTCGTGCCTCTAATGGTCAGCAAAGAGAACGTTGGCATCATTTACCTGGGTTCGGTCAATGCCCGCACCCACAAGGAAGAGCATCTTGAAAAGCTGAAAATGTTGGCAGCGTTTGCGGCTCCTTCCATCAAGACGGCCCTGCTCTTTGAGCACAAAGAAAAGGAAATGCAGTCCGAGCGCGACATCCGCCTGGCCGTGGAAGCCAAGAACCACCAGCTCAACGGTCTGCAGCAACTGGGCGCCGCCATCGGCGCCTCGCTCAAGATCGACAACACCTTCCGAGTGGTTGCCGAGAATATCAAACAAATGATTCCCACCGGCCAGAGCGTGATTCTCTTCGGCGTCAGTACTGCCGACCCACACGTTCTCAAAGCCGAGCTGATCAACAGCCCCTATTCCGATTACGTGCGCAGTCTGGCTGTGCGTAACGACGAGGGAATTTTGGGTAAAGCAACCGAGCTCAATCGCACCTTGTTGATCCAGGATACCGAGCAGTACGAACTGCAGAACCTGATCAATAACGAGCGATCGGTGATTGTGGCGCCGCTGCGCGCAGAGGAAGAAATACTCGGTCTGCTTTACGTTGGCGGCGCCAAGGAGCGAGCCTTCACCGAAGAACACCGCAGCCTGGTGGAAACGGTTTCCTACCAGGCATCCATTGCCGTGAAGAACGCTTTGCTCTATGAGCAAACCCAGCAAATGGCATTTACCGACGGTCTGACCGGACTTTATTTGCACCGTTTCTTCCAGGTGCGTCTGGTCGAAGAGATCGCCTGGGCGGACCGCTACAAAAAGAGTATCTGCCTGGTGATGGTCGACGCCGACAAGTTCAAACAGTTCAACGACACTTTGGGTCACCCCGCCGGTGACGCTCTGCTGCAGGAGATCGCCTCGCTGCTCAAAGACAAAGTACGCACAACCGACATCGTATGCCGTTATGGTGGCGACGAGTTCGCTTTGATTTTGAAGGATACGCCCAAAGACGAAGCCGTCCGCACTTGCGAGCGGATTCGCGAAACCTTCCAACTTCGTTTCGCGGCTGCGGTGGTGCAGGTCACCTCTTCCATCGGTCTGGCATGTTATCCGACCGACGCCGTTAACAAGAAAGACCTGGCCAAAGCGGCCGATGATGCCCTCTATGTGTCCAAGCGAGAAGGCCGTAACCGGGTCACGCCGGCGCCGACCTTAGAAGAAAAGAAACTGATGCCGGAGATCGTTCAAGAAACGCTGCCGCGTTAAAGTAAGGCTCGCTGACAATGCGGGCAACGATCGCAGGGCGCACATTCTTTCAAGCAGGTCAGACAAAGTAGCTTTGCCTCCCAATCCTGGTCCCCGCACTGCGGGCAATAGCGGTATTCACTGCGACCCAGGCCGTGACAGGCGCGGCATTCGCGCACCAGTTGACTGCTGGTCTGGCGGCGAGAACTGGTAAAATACGATTCCTGCAGACGCTGGCGGAAGATGACCACCAGTCCCCCGAAGACCAGCAAAGCCGCCCAGGGCCATCCCTGAGTCAAACACCAGTCATAGAGACCGTGAAAAATGGACGCCCATACCAATGCTTCCAGCACCGTTCCCCATCCAATCCCACTTTGCTTGCGCAAACCCAAAGCAAATCCCCAGATTCCCGACATGGCGACGTGAGCAAAGGTGGCCGAAAGGGAACGGCTGAGCAACACGCTGGTGTCCTCAAAATTCATCACGTAGTGGAAATTCTCGGCCGTGGCAAAGCCCAGGGCAGCCGCACTGGCACAGCCCACACCATCCCAGGCTTCGCGAAAGTCACGGCGCAGCCAGCAAACCACCAGCACGGCCAGCATTTTGCACAGTTCCTCCACCCCCCCCACGACCACGCAGAAAAACACCAGCGAGGCCAGCGGGTTTTCCGGTTGGGCCGGGTCATAGACCAGATGGAACAATTGCACCCCAAAAACCGACAGGCCGCCGGCCAGAAAAGTCAGAATCAATCGGCTCCAGATGA
Organism: Vulcanimicrobiota bacterium; assembly: GCA_022842865.1. Taxonomy (GTDB): domain Bacteria; phylum Vulcanimicrobiota; class Xenobia; order Xenobiales; family JADMJV01; genus JADMJV01. Next base: position 3,293 of record JALHOV010000037.1, read on the forward strand.
CGGGCTGCGGCGAACGCGACTCTACGTAGGCAAGCCAGAAGATACCCGGTAACCAGCTCAACAGGAAGGCCTGCGCCAGCAGGCTCAAGTCGGCACCCAACAGAGGCGAGTGGCCCGGTTCAAAAAAGGCAAATAACCAGCCACCAGACAGCCGCCCCAGTGACGCCAGTCCAAGCTCTGCCCCTGGAGGCCCAGTCTCTTGAGAGAGAATACCTGTTGACCCGGGGTGGCCGAATCGGCCGCTTCCCAGAGCGAGGCCCAGAGCGGCAACAAGGCCAGCCAGAGCCAGTCAGGTAGCTCCGGAAAAAAGCAGGAGGCAATCAGAGAAAAGGCCAGCCCATCGAAGAGCAGCGTACCCAGGCGGCGAGGCCAGGGCGCGGGTCGCATTTGCAGCGGACTGCTCAAAGCTGGCTGCTGCACCAGAGAGTGGCGACAGTGTCCACACACTCGGTCGCCGGGCGAAACTTCTCCGTGACAGGATGGGCACTCCAGTCTGCGCAGAAGAACGCCATCCAGTCCGCAACGGGTGGCGTTGCCGGCTACGCGCACTCCGCAGGCCGGGCAAAACGGCAAAAGAACCTACTCCTGGTCGCGCCTCTGGGCCAACCAGAAACCCCCGATGGCCAGAAGCAAGAAGACAATCAGAGCTGCCCAGAGGGGAGCGGAGCTGCCGGTCGATACCGGGGCCGGGGCTAGAGGCTCCAGCGGGCGCGATTCCCCGGTGTTGGAAGGGTCCGTATTGTTCTGGTCGGAGAAGGCTCCACCGGAAGAGGGAACGGCAACCTTAGCAGACTCCGCGCCCGCTCCCGTCCTGGTCGGGGTGCCCGAAGCGCCGGGCTGAGGTCGAGAAGGAACCTGGCTCGGAACCTGGCCCGGAGGCGAGCCGTGTCTGGCGGTCGGGTCCGCACTTGGCAGGCGAGGGGCGCCGGCTTCCGGCTCCACGACCGATGCGTCAGGAACGACCGCTCCCCACGCCGCCAGGCACAGCAGCAACCATAGCAGCAATCGCAAACCAGATTTCATGCGCCCTCCACTGTCAAAACTGTTGAACCAGGCTGTAAACCGGGGTGAACACGGCCAAAAGCACAAATCCCACCACGATGCCCATCCCCAATATCATAACGGGTTCCAGGATGGACACCAAGTCCTGCAGGGCATTTTCCACATCCATATCATAGAAGTCGCCCATCTTGCGCAACATGACCGCCAACTCACCCGATTCTTCTCCGGTTCTCACCATCTGGGTCAAAAGCGTTGGAAATTGCCGATAATCTTCCATGGGCAGCGAGAGAGAAACGCCGGTTTTCAGGTTTTGGGCCACATCTTCCAGCAGGTCGGCCATCACCGCGTTGTCCATCGCGTAGGCGGTCGTTTTCAGCGAATGCAGCAGGGGGATTCCGCTGTCAAGCAGGGTGGAAAGGGTCCGACAAAAGCGCGTCAGAGCCACTTTGTGATAAATTTTGCCCAGTACCGGGGTTTCCAGCAACACCCAGCTCCACTGACGGCGGCCCAGTGGAGTCTTAATGTAACTGCGCAAAGCAAAGCCGACGACAGTCAACCCCACGGCCAGGGGCACCATGACTGCCGGGTTGCGCAGGATGTGGGTTATGGTAATCAGGGCGCGGGTGCTCCAGGGCAGGTTGATGTTGATGCCGCGAAAGAGCTCGATAAAGGTCGGAAAGACCACGTTGGTCAGGAACATGGTGATGCAAACGCTGATTACGAAGACGACCAGGGGATAGGTGGTGGCCGCGCCGACCTTGCGGCGCAGTTCAAACTCGCGCTCCAGGTAGCCGGCCAGGCGGTCCAGGATTTCGTCCATGGCGCCGGAGATCTCGCCGGCCCGGACCATGCTGACGTAGACGGGAGTAAAGACGTGCCCTTGCTTCATCATGGCGCGCGACAAGGGCATGCCGTTCTTGACGTCTTTATTCAGTTGCAAAACCGCGCGCGTAACTTTAGGGTCAATCGACTGCTCTCCCAGTGCTTCCAGGGAGCGAGTCACCGGAACACCGGACTGCAAGAGCGTGGCCAGTTGGCGCGTGAAGACGGCCAGAGCATAAATGGAAACCGACTGCAGGCGGTCGAGCACGGCCAACATGGCGCCTGCGCCGCGCGGTTTCTCTTTAATATGCGTAACGGTATAGCGAACCCGACGCAAATCCTGAATGACCGTATCGGTATTCGGAGCGTCGACCTCCCCCTGGACAACCCTACCCTTGGCATCTAAGGCTTCATAAAGAAACTTCGGTATGGCGTCCTCCTCAGCCTGAATGCTTTCGTTCCCGGCGCTCTTTTCCCCCCGAGAAAGGCGCAGTTCAAGCCACTGTCCAAGCAGCTTGAATGAAAACCACTAATTCCGAGCTCTTTTCCGCTCTGTGCGCTCGCATTCCCGGCGGAGTCAACAGCCCGTTTCGGGCCTTTCAGGCAGTGGGGGGCACACCTCCGGTGTTGGTGCGAGGCCAGGGCGCTCACGTCTGGGATGTGGAAGGCAAGGAGTATCTGGATTTTTGCTGTGCCTGGGGGCCGCTTATGCTGGGCCATTCCCACCCCGATCTGGTGGCGGCCGGGCGTCTGGCTTTGGAGGAGGGCAGTGTTTTCGGAGCCTCCACCCCATGGGAGCTCGAGTTTGTAGAAGCCATCACGAGCGCTTTCCCATCCATGGAGAAAGTGCGCCTGGTCAACTCGGGCGCCGAAGCGGTTGCCTCCGCCTTGCGAGTGGCCCGCGGTGCCAGCGGCAAGCCTCGCATCGTAAAGTTTGAAGGCTGCTATCACGGACACGTCGAGTGCCTCGATTCGGTCGGACTGGAAGCCGAGGAACTGGGAGGCGCTCTGGCTTTGGGCGCTTCTCCAGGGTGCGCCGCCGAAACCATCATCGCTCATTTTAATAACCTGGACAGCGTCAGCAGGATTCTCGAGAAGCACCATCACGAAGTGGCGGCCGTCATCGTCGAGCCGATCCCTGGTAGCATGGCCGTCACCCGACCGGAGCCCGATTTTCTAGGCGGGCTACGCAAACTGTGTGACGAGTTTCAGGTCCTACTGATCTTCGATGAGGTCTTAAGCGGTTGCCGGGTGGCCCGCGGGGGCGCTCAGGAACTGTTCGGGATTCGTCCGGACCTCACGTGCCTGGGCAAGGCACTGGCGGGGGGCATGCCGGTGGGGGCTTACGGTGGCAAAACCGAACTCATGGATCATGTCGCGCCCTTGGGAAAGGTTTACCAGGCCGGCACCTTTTGCGGAAACCCACTGACCGTTCGCTGTGGTACTGCGAATCTGCGCCTGCTGGCTGAGCCCGGAGTGTATGCGAAACTGGCCGTTGAAACGGACTTTCTGGTGAGTTCTCTGGCAGAACTCGACCCAAACCTGCAGGTCGTGGCCTATCCGGGCATGTTTGGGCTCTACTTCGCTCCAGGCCAGGTGCGCAGCCACAAAGATCTCGAGCAGGTAGACCTGGCACGCTACCGGAGCTTCTATCACCGCTTGCTGAAGCGTGGCATTTATCTACCGCCGTCGAGTCTGGACGCGGCCGGTTTGAGCCTGGCACACACTCGTCAAGATCTGGAGCGATTTGTCCAGGTAGTGCGCGAAGGGTTGTCCTGAAAGAGATCGAAAAACAGCCTATGGGTTTCTTCGAAATGTTGGGAGACTCGCTCAAGGGAGCGGGCAAATCGATGCAAAAGGGCCGCGATGCGGCCATCCGTGGGTCAGAAAAGATGCTGCGAGTTTCGCGCCTCAAGATGGACGTCCAGGAGATGCGCGAGCAGAAAGATCAAAAGATGCGCGATCTGGCGCATCGTGTTTATGAACTCTACGCGCAGAACAAGCTGAGCGACCCGGAACTGGTCGCCTTCTGCCAGGAAATCAAGACTCTCCAGTGGCAGATCGACGAGCGCTGGACCGAGATCAACCACCTTTCCAAAGCCGACGGATGAAGGTCCTCATTGCCACCGCCAACGCTCACAAGGTGGAGGAAATTCGCGAGATTCTGGCCGGCTTTCCCCTGGAGTTGTGCGACTTGCGGGACTTCCCGGCGGTCGAGCCTCCAGACGAAACGGGCTTGACCTATGCAGAGAATGCGCTCTTGAAGGCCGTTTTCTACTCGAAACATACAGGTTTACCGGCACTTTCTGATGACTCGGGGCTTGAGGTGGATGCTCTAGATGGAGCGCCCGGCCTTTACTCGGCTCGCTTCGGCGGGCATGACATGCCCCACTCGCAGAAAATTCTGCGCGTGCTTGAATTGCTCGACCAACAGCCGGAAAAAGCACGCACGGCCCGTTTTCGTTGTTGCTGCACGTTAGTCAACCCCGACACCGGCCAAACCTGGAGCGAAGAGGCCACTTGTGAGGGAACCATCGCTCTACGGCCCAACGGGATGCTGGGCTTCGGCTACGATCCGATTTTTCAGGTGGACTCGCTGCGCACTATGGCCGAACTCTCAGCTGAGGAAAAGCACGCCATTAGCCACCGCGGTAAGTCGCTACGCGGCCTGCTAAGCCAGATCTACCCCCACTTATCCACAGGAAGAACCTGAAAACAGGCCCCTGGGGATAGCCTGTGGATAACTCGCGTTCGCCGCTACGATCCTTTCGAAATCAGGCCCAAACCTGTCAAGTGCAGAACATACTTTTCTGGCCAGTATGCTCACGATCCCTTGTTTTCCGCCTGTGGAAAAGTTGTGGATAATGTGGATTTCTATTCGGTAGATTTTCGGTAGGAGTCGCTTCCTGGACATCCGAAACCGACTCGTCAAATCGCAGTAACTATGCGATTAAGTGTTCGCCACCATAAACAAACAGGCGAAAGATCAGGAACCAAGGACTCGATGCAAAACTCATCTAGCTCGACGGGCCAGACACTCAATGATGAGGTCTGGGAGCGTAGTCTCCGTGTGCTCACGGAGATCATGGACCCGCCGATTCGAGGGTCGCTAGAAGGCTCGCGAATCACCCAACTCATAGGCAATAAAGTCACCATAGGAGTACTGGGCAAATGGACCCGGGACGTTCTCAGTAAAAAACAAAGTCAACAAGAAGTCTCCGAGGCTCTACGCCGAACCACCGGGCAGACTTATCAGGTGGAGTTTAAAGAAGTAGAAGAGGTGCCGGCTTTAGAAGCCCCTCCCTCCGCTACGGTTTCTGTGGTGGAGTCGGAATCAGATGTCTCCGACTCGAGCTTGAATCCACGCTACACCTTTGCCAGTTTCATTCGGGGGAGTTCCAATAATTTGGCGGCGGCGGCCGCTATGGCGGTGGCCGAGAGTCCAGCCAAAGCCTACAACCCGCTCTTCCTCTATGGAGGCGTCGGATTGGGGAAAACCCATTTGATGCACGCCATTGGTCATGAAGTGTTGCGCACCCGCAAGCGGGCGCGTGTGGTCTACGTTTCCTCAGAGCGCTTCACCAACGAGTTAATCGACTCGATTGGAGACGCTAAGATGAACCAGTTTCGCCGCATATACCGCAATGTGGACGTTTTGCTCATCGACGACATCCAGTTCCTGGCCAACAAAGAGCGTACTCAAGAAGAGTTCTTCCACACCTTTAACGAGCTGCATGGGGCCAACAAGCAGATCGTGATGACCAGCGACCGACCCCCCAGACAGATTCCGACCTTGGAGGACCGTCTGCGTTCCCGCTTTGAGTGGGGCATGATCGCGGATGTCCAACTGCCGGACTTCGAGACGCGCGTGGCTATCTTGAAGAAGAAGGCCGAGCAGTCCAAAGCATTTGTCCCTAACCCTGTTCTTAATCTGATTGCCGAGAAGATCTGCTCTAACATTCGTGAGCTGGAGGGCGCTCTCACTCGCGTGCTGGCCCACGCGTCTCTGCAAAAGAAAAGCATCACCATGGAGTTATCCCAGGAAGCTCTGGCTGGCATCATGCCGGAAGCTGGCGGCCAGGGAATCGACATCCGCCGAATCCAGGAGATCGTCTGCGAATACTTCAGCATGACGGCCAAGGATCTGTTGGGCAGTCGTCGCGATCAGCGCATTGTGCGTCCCCGCCAGGTGGCCATGTACTTATGCAAGGAAATCACCGGAGCTTCCTACCCGGAGATAGGCACCCAATTTGGCGGCAAAGACCACACCACGGTGATTCACGCCTGTAGAAAGGTTGAAGCCAACCTTGAGGACCACTACATTCGCACCAGCCTGGAGAACATCCAGGCCCGGTTGCGAGGCTATCAAAGATAACCTACAAGACATTTCGGCTCTGCAGGCCCGGGGTGGAAACACCTCGGGCTTTGCCCTGTACGCCTTCCCCAGGAAGTTCAGCGGGACAGGCTGTGCATAACTTGTTGAAAGGTACTCGAGTTCTCAGTGGAAAAGTATTCAAAGTTATTCACAAAATCCACACCATCCCCAGTCGGTGGATAAACATCCCCGGGTTTCCAACAGGCGTACCACAGCCTGACCCCCCTCGCGAAACTCGAACTCAACGGGATCGTCGAGATTTGTCCACAGTATCAACACCCCCTACTACTACGACTACTAAATATATAAATAATCATGGAGGTACTCATGGAGTTAGAGTGTGAAAAAAATCATCTGGTTCAGGCGCTGCAGGTCGTAAGTCGCGCAATCAATCCGCGCAGTCCGCTGCCCATCCTCAGTCACGTGCTTTTCCAGTGTCAGGGAGAACAACTCAGTTGTACGGCCACCGACCTCGATTTCGGTGTCGTCATTAGCGTAGGTGCTTCCACACTCGACTCCGGATCCGTCGCCTGTCCCGCACGTCTGCTGAATGACATCGTGGCCAAGCTTCCAGGAGCTCCGGTACGGCTGAAGGCAAATGCTGATGGTCGACTGCACATTCACTGCGGGCGCTCGAAGTTCGAAATTTCTACTTTGCCTGCGGAAGAGTTTCCGGGAATCCCGCAACCCGGAGAACTGCCTCAAGTGGGAGCGCCTCAAAGATCGTTGAAGGGAGCCATCCGCCGAGTCACTTTCGCAACCGCCAGCAGTGAAGAATCTCGGGCCGTCATGACCGGCGTCTACACCCACATCGAAGGCTCGCAACTCACTATGGTTGCCACCGACGGCCGGCGGATGGCTTATCACGAACTGGCCATCGACAATCCTGAAGGTTTGCAGGTGCAAGCGATTGTCCCAGGACGAGCGATGCTGGAGCTTTCTCGTCTACTGGGCGACACGGAGGAGCCCGTTTACTTCAGCCTGGCTCAGGGCCAGTTTTATTGCAGCATCGGCAATGTAGCCATGCATTCTCGCCTACTCGAAGGTGTGTTTCCCGACTATCGCCGGGTGCTTCCTCAGAGTTTCCAGCGCTTTGCCCGGGTCGGCCGAGAGAGCCTGTTGGGCGCCATCCAGCGCATGCTGGTGGTGGCCCAGGAAAAGCAGTCTCCCAATCTGATCGTGATGGACGTGGGGGGAGACTCGATGACCCTATCAGCCAATACACCCGATGTGGGCGTAGCTCAAGAAGAAGTGGCAGTGGTCTACGAAGGCGACCCTCTCAAGATCGCTTTCAACGGGAAATACGTGGTGGACGCCCTGAGCGTGCTCGATTGCGAAGAAGTCGAGTTCGATTTGCAGGACGACACTCGCAGCGGCGTGATCCGTCCCTACGGCCAGATCGACTACAAATACGTGGTGATGCCGGTGCGCCTCCGAGAGGTGGTTGAGGAAGCCGCGGTCTAGGCTACGTCCAGCCGTGGTTGCATGGAAAAAAAGGTCATGATATAGTGACCGGGCTCAATTTACCGGAGGGCTTCCAAGCGCTTTCGAAACCCTTGGAAGCAGGCCGGTACAAGACCTAGCGCTGATGCGAAAGGGGTGACTCTTTCGCATCAAGCTTTTTGGTGACAAATGCGCCTGGAACTCAGGCGCTTCGGAGGTTGTAGGCAAATGAATACAGATTTTCTCAGTGCGTTAAAGCAGATCGAGCGTGAGCGCAACATCCCTATGGATATGCTGCTCAAGGCCATCGAAGATGCGCTGGTAGCTGCCTACAAGCGTAACTTTGGGGAACAGAACGTCATCATCGAGATCGACCGCGCTTCCGGCGAGTTGCATATCTGGCAGCGCAAGCTGGTTGTGCCCGAGGTAGAAGAGCCCGGACTGGAAATGTCGCTTGAGGAAGCCCTCGAGTTTTCCCCAGAGGCCGATATCGGCATGGAAATCGACATGGAAGTTCCCAACGATACCTTTGGCCGCATTGCTGCTCAAACCGCTAAACAGGTAATTGTGCAGCGTATCCGTGAGGCCGAACGCGAGATTGTTTACGGCGAGTATATCAAGCGCGAAGGAGAATTGATCAGCGGAACCGTGCAGCGTTACGAGCGCCGTGACCTGCTGGTCGACCTCGGTCGCGCCGAAGGGGTCATCCCGCCGAACGAGCAGGCTCACAACGAGTGGTTTCGTCAGGGTGATCGCGTGCGCGCTTACGTAATGGAAGTGAAAACTTCTCAGCGTGGCCCGCAAGTGGTCCTTTCCCGTGCTCAACCGGGTTTTCTGGTTGAGCTGTTCAAAATGGAAGTGCCCGAGATTCGTCACGGCATTATCCAGGTGAAGGCGGTCGTTCGCGAAGCGGGTTTCCGTTCCAAGATTGCCGTCAAATCGCTGGACAGTGCTGTGGATCCGGTGGGAGCCTGCGTGGGTCCCAAAGGAAGTCGCGTCCAGGCGGTGGTGGATGAGTTGCGAGGCGAAAAGATCGACGTGATTCCCTGGTCGGATGACCCGATCACGCTGGTTGCCAACAGCCTTCAGCCTGCTCGCGTGCTGCGCGTCACTCTTTACGAAGAGGAGCGTCTGGCTCTGGTGGTCGTCCCCGACAGTCAACTCTCGTTGGCAATCGGAAAAGAAGGTCAGAACGCACGGTTGGCCGCGCGGCTAACCGGCTGGAAGATCGACATCAAAAGCGAGTCTCAGGCCCGCGACTTCGTGGAGCAGGAAGCCAAGATTCGCGAAGCCCGCGAGAAGCAGCGTGCCCTCCAGGTAGCCGCCCAGGCCGCCAAGGAAGCTGCTGAGGCGGCGGCTCGTCCCAAAGTGGAAGCGGTCGCCAAACCGGTCGTCAACGTTGCCCCCGCCCCGGTCGAAGAGGAAGAAGAGATTGATATGACCACGGTCAATCCTGACTACTTCGAAATCGCCGACCTCCAGGAGGTTGACGAGGAAGGTTACGACAGCACTCCCGTTGGCGTCGATCCGAAGGAAGCCTTTTCTGTAGCGAACGTATTGGGTAAGAGTGCGGTTGACGAGAATGAGGACGGCGGACGCGGTGCCAAGAAGCGCGGACGCGGAAAGGGCGATGAATAGCCCGCCTGAGAAATCGGGCTTGACTAAGCCGATTCCCGAACGGATGTGCTTGGTCTGTCGGGTCCTAAAGACCCGCGACCTGCTCCACCGCTTGGTGAAATCAAAGGAGGACGGACGCTTCCTTCCCAATCAGGATGGAAGTTTGCCCGGTAAGGGGATTTACTTTTGCCGAACCGGAGACTGTTTGCAGCGAATGCAAAAGGAAAGGCGCTTGCGCCGGCAGCTGTTGGAGAAATTGAGCGACAGCGCGCTGGATTGGATGCAGGCGTCCAGGGAGAACTAAAGCGGTGACCAATATTTCTAAAGTCAGAGTGTATGAGCTAGCCAAAGAGCTAGGAATGGACGACAGCAAGCCGCTGATGAAGCTACTGCGAGACATGGGTTATGACGTCAAGACGGCCTCGAACACCTTGTCCGATGAAGCCGTCAAAAAGATTCGTGAGGTTATTGCCCCCCACATGGAGCAGGCCCGTAAGGAGAACTCACCCCCCGTGCCCAAAGTAAATGAACCCAAGAAAGCTGCCGCTCCCGCGTCACGGGTGGTTGCTCCCGCAACCCCCAACCGCGTGGTGCGCATTGCCAACCGCGCCACTTCTGCCGAGAAGGAAGCCATTCTAGACCGCCATCGCCGCAAACTCTCGGGTGAGAGCCCCGTCGAGACGGCCCTGGAAGCCAAGCAGTCCATCCAGGAGCCGGTTGCTCCGCCGCCCGCTCCCGTTGTGGAAGAAGTGCCGGTTCCGGTCGTTGCAGAGCCGGTGGTCGAAGAGCCAGCGGTTGGCGCCAATCCAGCCTCCCAGCCGATGGCAGAGGCTGCGCGTCCGGTGGAATCCGCTCCCGCAGTGGAGGCGGGTCGTCCCGGTGAGAATCGCCCTCGCCCGGTGGACCAGCAAATCGCGGCCGAATACCGTGATCGCGCACCAGCACCGACTCCCCCTCCCGCTGCGCCCCCTGTGGATAACCGGGGTGCGTTTAAACCGAATCAGCCCGGTGGTCCGAAAACTCGCGAAATCAGCCCATCGCGCGGGCCGATCAAAAAGGGTGGACCTCAGAAGCCCGGTGTCTCCGTGGCTCCGGGATTGACCCACCAGCAAAAGCCGCCGGGACGTTTTGGTGGTGGTGGACGCCATCAAAGTGGTGGACGGAGTGGCCCACGCCGTTCTCACCACCACCAACATCACGCCCCCAAGGTGGAGACGGTGAAGGCATTGGATTTACCTGAATTAATTTCGGTAGCCGACCTGGCTGGACGTTTGAGCACTTCTCCGGGTGAGCTCATCAAAGCGTTGATCAAAGAAGGCCAGATGGTTTCCATCAACCAGGCCCTGGATTACGCTACGGCGGCCCGCCTGGCCGAGCAGTATGGCTTCATCGTTCAGGAATCCGCTGACGAGTTGCCCGATCTGGTTTTGCTTGAGGACGAAGATACCGGCGCCTCGACGCCGCGTCCTCCGGTCGTGACCGTTCTCGGCCACGTTGACCATGGCAAGACCAGTCTGCTGGATGCCATCCGCAGCGCCAACGTGACCGCCTCCGAAGCCGGTGGCATCACCCAGCGCATCGGTGCCTACACGGTTCACACTCCGGGTGACAAGGTCGTGACCTTCATCGACACGCCGGGCCACGAAGCCTTCACGCAAATGCGTGCTCGCGGCGCTCAGGTCACCGACGTGGCCATTCTGGTTGTGGCCGCTGACGACGGCGTCATGCCGCAGACGGTGGAGGCCATCAACCACGCCAAGGCGGCTAAGGTCCCCATCATCGTGGCCGTCAATAAGATCGATAAGCCCAATGCAAATCCGGATAAGGTGTTGCAGCAGCTGACCGAGTACAATCTGGTTCCCGAGTCGTGGGGTGGCGACACCATTACGGTGGGCGTGTCGGCCTTGAAAAAGGAAGGCATCAGCGAACTGCTCGAGATGATCGCGCTGGTCTCGGAAATGCAGAACCTGAAGGCGGACGCTACCCGCGTCGCTTCGGGCAGCATTATCGAGGCCGGACTGGATAAAGGCGTGGGCCCTGTGGCCACCGTGCTCGTCCAGAACGGCACCCTCAAGGTTGGCGACACCGTCGTGGTGGGACGCACCTGGGGCCGCGTGCGCGGTTTGCGCGGACCGGACGGCAAGAACGTCAAGTCGGCCGGACCGAGCTATCCGGCCGAAATCATCGGCCTCAACGAGATTCCCGACGCCGGCGACCACATGCAGGTGGTGGAAGACGAGAAGGTGGCCAAGCAAGTGGCCGAGGCGCGCTCCGACAAGTCGCGTGCTTCGCGTATCCGCGCTGTGGGCGGCCGGACCAGCCTGGAGGACTTCCTCTCCACTTCGGGTGACAATGCTTCGAAGGAACTGCGCGTGATCGTCAAGGCCGACGGTCAGGGCAGCTTGGAAGCCTTGCTGGCAAGTCTGGACAAGCAGTCTACCGACGAAGTGAAGCTGGTGGTGACCCACAGTGCTGTGGGTGCCATTCGCGAATCGGATGTCATGCTGGCCAATGCATCGCAGGCCATGATCCTCGGCTTCAACGTGCGTCCTGACGCTTCGGTGAAGCGCCAGGCCGAGCAAGACGGCGTGGAGATTCGTCTCTATCGCGTGATCTATCACATGCTTGAAGAAATCCGCAAAGCCATGGCCGGACTGCTTACGCCAGACGTGTCCGAGGTGCATCTGGGTCGGGTGGAAATCCGCCAGGTCATCAAGGTTACCCGCGTCGGCAAAATCGCCGGTTGTATGGTGCAGGAAGGCAAGATCACCCGCGACTCCGAGATTCGCCTCGTTCGCGATGGCATCCTGATCCACGAAGGTCGTCTGGAATCGCTCAAGCGCTTTAAGGACGACGTCCGTGAAGTCCAGGAAGGCTTCGAGTGCGGTTTGACTTTGCTCAACTACTCCGATATCCAAGAAGGCGACATCGTGGAGGCCTTCCGCAAAGAAGTCACCGTCCGCGAAGAGCTATAGCAGGTGGCGGGAAGCCGCCGAATCCACCGCGTGAACGATCTCATCCAAGAGGTCGCTAATGAGGTGATGCGTCAGGTCAAGGACCCGGCCGTGGAAGGTGCTCTGATCACCATCACGTCGGTCAACGTCTCGTCCGATATGAGCTCGGCACGTCTTTACGTGACCGTGATGGGCAAGCCGGTGGCCGAGGTGGTGGAGGGCCTGAACCGCGCGTCCGGGTTTTTCCGTAGGGAAATCACGCGTCAGGTGAGCCTTAAGCGCGTGCCTACCCTGCAGTTTCTCTACGATGACACGCTGGATCACGCCATGAAGGTGCAGAAGTTGCTGCACGAGGCCTCTTTGCAAGCCACCCAGCCGCAGCCCGAAGAGCAATCATGATTCTTTAAGGTGTCTGGGATACGCTCTAACCAATCTTTGGAAAGGAGCGTGTCCCTATGGCCCTGCAAACTTCATCCAGTCTTGATCGTCGTGGCTGTGGACGCGTTTCCCATCTCAGTGAGGTGCTGGTCAAAGGCGAAGCAACCACTTTCGGTCGCGGCACCACTCGTGATTTTAATGAGAGTGGCGCCCGACTGGTGGTCTCTGAAAAGGTGAAACCCGGACATAACCTGGTGCTGCATCTAAAGCTGGAAGCGCAACGTGCGCTGAGCTTTTTGGCCACGGTTGTCTGGGCCAAGTCCACGGAGAATGGAACCGAAGTCGGGGTGCGCTTTCAAGATGGCTGCCACGCCGATCGCCGTCACCTAAATCGCTGGCTCCACCATCGCCGCCTGCTCTCTTTTGCCTAGTATCAAACGGCTTGTTCGCTAGAGCGAAGCGGGCGAACAAACGTTGGGGACCAACGTAGTGGCGGAGGTCCGAGGCTTGCCGAGGAACTCCAGAGCGCCCTAAAAGTTTGATTCTCATTGAAGGCGTAGCGCGCCACGGAGGCTAGTATCAAACGGCTTGTTCGCTAGAGCGAAGCGGGCGAACAAACGTTGGGGACCAACGGAGCCGCGCGGTCTCCGAGGCTTGCCGAGGAACTCCAGGGCGCCCCTAAAGTTTGATTTTCATCGAGGTGCGGCGCGCGGCGGAGGCTAGTATCCCAACTTTCCAGGCATAGATCATGGCCGGTTGCCAACTGGCCCAGGCCAATCCAGCCGCCACCTGAGCCACCTCCAGATCGAGGAAGGCGGCTATGCCCAGGCCGATACGCAGCAATACCGCCGAGAAGGCCAACCCGTAGTGAAAGCGCACCCAAAGCTGGTGATCGACCCATTGACGGGCCCGGGCCGTGCGGTAGACCTGCCAGGTGGCCCAGGCCCAAAATGCGCTCAGGGTGTAGAAGCTCAGGCTGGCCGGCAACCCGCCCTCGGCCCGGCTGCTCAGAGGTAACCCCGTGAAAATGGCGATTCCCGCGCTTGCGAGGTAGAGTTTACCCAGCGACGCATGCCAGCCGCGCGGCAAAGGAAACTGCCAGCGCGCCAGCAGCAAGGGCCCGAGACTGAGCAGCAAGCAGGCGCTAATGCCATGGCCCACCACCCAGGGCCACTCCAGCGCATATTTGGGGCCGAAGGGCGGGGAGAAAGCCCTCGGACCCTGTCCGATCCAATGCAGCGAGTTGACGCTCAGAACCCAGGCCTGCAGACTGGCGTAGCCAAAGGCGATGGCCAATATCCAGGGCCGGAGGTCTCTCAAGGGTGATCCAGCAACCCTTGCTTCGAGTCATATTGGGGGAAGCCGTGTGAGTCCGCGTCATAGCCACGGTAGGCTTCGGCGTGGTTGCCCTTGCAGACCATGCTAAAAGCAGCCGGCCTGGCGCTGACGTCATAGGTGTAGTCGTGACCGGTCGAGTGGCCCCAGCCGGAGCGGGACGGGCAGGTGGGAATTAGCTTCAAGTAATTGCCCGAAGTCAAAACGTCCAGGCTGATGGGATACTGCCCCTTGTTGTCGCTGGCGTACATCTCGAGGGCGGTGGCCAGGTTCTTCAAGTTCGATTTGCAGGCCGTCAGTTGGCCACGGGTCCTGGCCCTCAAGAAATTTGGCACCAGTGTCGCGTAGAGAAAGATTACGATGGCGGCCACCAGGAGCAGCCCCCGAAGGGAGAAGAAACTCCCTGGCGGTTTGTCCGGTTCGATCGGGTCGGTCAAATCCGAGCCCAACGGTTGTTCGTTCATGCTTTGGCTACGTTCGGCCAGCAGGAAGGTTCAGTCCGGTGGGCCAGCCAGGCCCGCAGCAACAGACAGCGCAGGTGTCCGTTGGAAATTTCTTCCCAGCGATCCATCAGTTCTTCCAGCGGGAAGAATTCCAGGCGGCCCGGCTCGATCATACGTAAGCGCACGGCCACGGGGTAAACCAGTTCGGGCGTCAGCCCCGGGGTGGGGAAATAGGGGCCGCCCAGCGGTGCCCAGTCGGCTATAGCGGCGCCATACTCGCGACCGAGGGCCTCATCCAGCCAGCTTCTGGCCTGATCCATGCTTCGCTGTTGGCCTGGAAGTCGCCAGGCGGGGGCAATCCAGTGGCGACTGCTGCCGGAGAAAGCCTGAGCCGCGGGGAGATCTTCCAGGTCCAGACCCACCCACCAGCGCTGTTGGTGGAAGAGCATGGGAAGGAGCGCAACCGTCAGGCTTTGCAGATGACGGGGCACGACATATTCCAAATGAACTTCGTTCAGTGGTTGTCCAGACGAATCGATTTGTTCAAATCCCCGGCTGCGCACTTCCAAGAAATCCGCGCTTTCGGAGTGCGGAAGAAAGACGCGGGCCCGGGCTACTTCCCAACACGCATGGGTCGGCGCCCAGTCGCTCTCGGCTGCAATCAGAGCATCGGCCAGCCAGGGTCCCGGGTCGATTTCCAACTGGCGCATCAAGCCAAAGATATGCATCTCCAGTCGGTGGTCAGACAAACCGTTCACCTGGGCGCTGCGCAGCAGTTGATGAGCGTCAAGGGCCCGGATGGAGGGGTCGGGACGAACTTGAGGATCGACCTCAACATAGCAGGCCACAACTTCTTCGCGGATGCCTCCGGGCGAAGGATAGTGCACGTTGCCGCTCCATAGTCGCTGGATCGACCGCGGTCCGATTCCGGCCCGGGCTTCCAGCACTTTTTCCACCGTTTCCCCGAGCGGGTCTTCGCCTTGCACGGCCGTGATCGGTTCGACCACGTAGGGAGAGGGGCGCAATCCATCCAGTGAGTTGGGTAACTCGGTGACAATCGGCCGGGGGTAGCTGTGACGCACCAGCACCGTCAGGTTTCCCGATGGGCTGAGGAAATGGGGCAGGACGTCAACGGTTGGGTGGGGCCGACAGACCAGGTCGTAGACCTTCTGGGTGACCCGATGTTGGTAGCTGCTCAGGCGCAAGAACTTGGGAGCGTTCTGTCCGGGTCGACCGCGATAGGTCACCCCCTGGCTCGCTTCCACCTTCTCTCCCACAATCAGGTAGTTGGTGGGAGGAAAATCCAGGGGTTGTCCGGCCAGGTCGAACCAGGTAAACTGGCCTTCAAAGCGGTTTTCCACAATCCAGGGATTGTACAGGGGGGTCGAGACCAGTACGCGCAGCCCCAGCCGCGAAAAATGCTGTTCGAACTCAAGCTGGGTAAAGTAGGTGTACTCTTCCTGGATCTCCTGTTCCCAGTCCTGGGTGTAGTCTTTGCGCAGCAGGAATTCGACCGCCAGTCGGCGCTCCACCAGCAACCGTCTCCAGCCTCGCTCGTCTTCTCCCCGGTCTTCGTATCCAAAGCCCCGCTGATCCTCGGGTAGCAGAGCACGAAACTGGCGGGCAAAAAGAATCCACAGGGACTCGAGCGACTGGGGAATTCTCAGCTCGACCTGGCCAGGCTCCGGGGCCAGAAAATCTCGCACGATCAGACATCCACCCATGGCCAGTTGATCTACCTGGGCCTCTAAAGCCTGGGCGGCACGGTCGTAAACATAGCCATTGTAGCTGGTGACGTGGTGGAGTACTGAGCTGTTGACGATGCCATCCAGACTGCCGGGTTCAAAGCAGGGCCGGGCGATATCCCCAACCCGGAAGCTCAGGTTGGGTAACTGGTATTGCCGGCCGGCTGTTTCGACCATGGTCGGGTTTACGTCCACGCCGACGACCTGCAAACGGGGATAGAGGGCGGCCAGTGCGTGGCTGCCTGAACCCGAGCCCATCCCCATGTCGGCGATTCTTCCCTGGCAGGGGAGATGAGCGGCCGTCAGTGCGACCTTCTGGCGCATGGCCGCGTCCATGTTGGCAAGATACCTTGAGTAAGCTTCCAGATCACCGCGATCCTGGCGTTCATAAAGGATGTTCATGGGAGCACAGGTTCTGTTTCGGGCTGGGAAAACTTGCCTGGGCCTAGAATGGGCCCGGATGCGTTGGTGGATTTTGTGGATACTTTGGCTGACGGCCACTTGGGGGGTGTCGGCCCAACCGTTCCCGACGGCCACTCCTGTTTTGATGGGAACGGCTACTCCCGAAATCTTGAATGACGGCCCGCTTTCGAATCCCCGGCGCACGCTGGACACCTTCCTGGAAGTCATGGCCCAGGCCAATCCACTACGGCCCGATCTGGAAGCCCAGGCGCGCACTTGCATGGATCTGTCTCAGCTCAACCCGTTGACTCGGTCCGATCGGGGCAGCTTGATTGCCTATAAGCTCTACTCCGTTTTGCAAACCTTGGAGACGCTGCCCGAACTGGCTGGTCCCTCGCCGGTGACGGTGCTCAAACATCCTGAGGGTTCGGTGCAACTGGCTCGCGACCCCGAAGGGAACTGGCGTTTTACGGCGGAGACGGTGGAAAGCGTAGACCCACTCTTCGCAGCCCTGCATAAGCCCCCTGAGACGGCTCCGGAGCAGGTAATCAGCCCTTTGAACCGGGTGGTTCTGGGTGCACCCGTCTCTAAGTGGACTGCTCTGGCTCTGTGGTTCGTCCTTGGCCTGGTCTGGGAGCGCTTTGTGAGCGCCCTGGTTCGTCGCTTTGTGTCGCGCACTCACCAGCGCCTGGGCACCGCTGCACAGTCCAACGAAAGCGGGGCGCGCACCGCCACCGGTCGACTTTTCGCCGTCTTCTGGTGGATGGTGGGAGTTTCGCTGCTGCAACCGCCCCTGGAGTTCATGCTCGCGGCCATGCTTTTGCTCCGCCTCATGAGCTTTTATTATGGCTTGCTGGCTACATTCCGCTGGCTGGACCTGGTATCCGGTTACTTTATCACTTACAACGGAGGGACTTCTCCGGGGGCGAACCGGGAGATGTTCGTGCCGTTGGTGCGGCGCACGTGCAAGACTTTTCTCGGACTGCTGCTACTCAGCATGCTGGGTCGCAGTCTCAATCTGGACATCACCGGGCTGCTGGCGGGCTTCAGTATTTTGGGCGCCATGGTGGCTCTGGCCGGTCAGGACACGGTCAAGAATATTTTCGGATCGCTGACGGTGCTGGTCGATCGATCGTTCCAGGTTGGCGATCGTATTACGGTCCAGGGAGTCGATGGCGTGGTGGAGGATCTGGGTTTCCGCAGTACGCGCATCCGCACCCAGGAAGATTCGCTGGTGACGCTGCCCAACTCGCTGCTGCTGACTTCCGCGGTGGATAATTGGGGTCGTCGTTCCGGTCGCCGCTTTGCCACCGGTATCACCGTCGACTACGGCAGCGACCCCGAAAGAATCGAGGAGTTCTGTCAAAAAGTAAGCGACCGCCTGAATCAACAGGCGGCGCCTACCCGTGGCGTCAGTGTGACGGCCAGCGCGCTCAACGATTTTGGAATCCGCCTGGCCGTCACATTGCTTGTGGAGACCTACGATCCAACCGTTGAGACCCAGGTTCGCCACGCCGTCCTAATGGAAATTTTGCGCACGGCTCGAGAATGTGACCTGACCCTGGTTTATCCCAGCCAACGCATCGTCGTGGATGGACCTAAACCTTAGCGGGAGTGGTATAACGCGCGTAGGCTTTGACATACCGTTGCGGGTCGCCGGCTTCCTGAATCACCAGTTCGTGTTGGCGCATCGCGTCCAACCACGCCTGCACGCGAGCCGGCCACTCCGCCTGGAAGGCCCGATAATGTTCGAGCACGTTCCAGCGTTCGAACCAGGGATAGATGGCCGCGTCGGCCAGACTCGGCTGATCTCCCAGCCAGAACGGGCCTTCCAGGGACATCCACTGCGGCATGTCGGCGATAGCTTTGTGAAGGCGCTCTGCGGCATCCGCCTGCTCGTTGCGCAGAACCTGGTAAAAAGTAGGAATCACCGCGTTGCCGGCCCAGTCCACGGCCAGACGGAATTTTACACGCAATAGAGGATCGTCAGGTAAAAGTCCGCGGTCGGAATAAACGTCGGAGAGATATTCGTTGATAATGGCCGATTCCCAGATGCGGTGACCATCGTGCTCGAGCAAAGGCACCTTCTCGTTCGGTGAAAGACGACGATACCAATCGGGTATTTCGGCCAGGTCGATCTCGACCCTTTCCGACTCCAGATGACCAAAACTGAGGGCCAGACGGCAGCGATGGGCAAACGGGCAAACCTGGGCGGTATAAAGTTTCAGCATAGCGTACTCTTGCGCCGGTTGATCTCAAGGTCCTGCCAACGGTTCCAGGGCCTCGTTGAAGATCGCAAAGGTAAGCCGCCTACCGCCCTCGACCGGCGTCAGAGTTGGACCGTCAGGAAGGAGTTCAATACGGTGGGCGCCGGGCGTGAGCCGGGAGAGGTCTACTTGCAGTAGGCGGTAGACGCCGTATTGGGCGGGAGCCAGGGCGCTGCTGATCCGCTTCCCGTCCAGCAGAACCTGGATGGTGCGGGGACTGCCCAGCGAACCGAGGCCGAAGCGCAGTCGATAGGGGCAGCGATTCGGGATGAGCAGGTCAATTCGGCCTGGACCCGAGGCCCAGCGCCAATTCAAATTGAGGCGGGGGTCGAATTCGCGGCTGAAAAAGGCGCTCGAATAGGAAAGAGTCGGCTCTAACTTGGGCAGTTGGGGGTGAGGATCGGGCTTTAGATAGTAAATCCACAGGTCTTTTTTAGAACTGCGAAAGTCTGGAGTTCGCCAATTTCGCCAGCGCGCCAGTTCTTGCGGATTCAGTCCGTTGGTATTGAGCCAGATCGCCCCGAATCCATAGCGCCGCAGGTCGCCGGCAATGACCTCCGGACTTTTGCCCACCAGGTGGATTTGCCATTGTGATTCTGGCCGGTTTCGGCAGTCTCCGTAAGAGAAGCGCAAGTCTCGGGAATAGAGAAAGGCCATCAGATGGTCATAGTGCCACATGGTTCCAATGCGCTGAGATTCCGGGTAGTCCATCAGGGGCCATTGAAATACCATGGACTTTGGAGGCAGTTGCGTTTCCAGGTAGGTGACCGCACTACGCTGATTGTCCACATAGTCCGAAACCGCTGCCTTGTCGAGCAAATGAGGTGGGAAGCAATCCCAGGCGGTGAGGGCGAGTGCCGGCAGGATGAGCAAGGCCTTCTTCCCCTGCAGACTGCGCCAGCGCGTCAAGCACAGGGCCAGATAGAGCAGCCATCCCGCTTGAAAGACAATTGAACTGCGCCCAGTGCAGCGGAAGAGTAAAAAGCCGAATGACCCTGCCAACATGGTCAGCCCTCCACTGACCATGACGGCCGCCAGCCACAGGCTCATGTCAAAGAAGAAGTGGCTCTCGCGTCGCAGCCAGCGGCGCGAGCCTTCGACCAGCAGGCAGGCGAGGGCGAAGATTCCCACCAGTCCGAGATAAGAACTATCGGTCTCGCCGGTGCTCCCGGTCATGGGCCGGTAGTAGTTCTGATACGCCCAGCTATCCAGCGTGTTCCAATGGTGACCCTGTGGCAGCACGAACTCCGACAGCCTTAATCCGTAGATCAGCAGTTCGTTGAGGCTGCGCACGAACGGGTAACCGCGACCGTAGGACTGCCAGCCTAGCCAGCTGTCCAGCTGGCCCAAGAAAAGGAAGAAAGCGCTGACAACGCTAGTGAGAAGGGGCCAGAGAGAATACCGGAATTGGCGCTGGCACAGGGGAACTAGCCAGCATGGCACTAGCATGACCAGCCAGAAAAACCAGTAGTAGGGATTTTGCCAGGCGGTCACCGCGCACAATCCCAGCAGGGCCAGGCCCAGGCCCGCCGTCATCGGCTTTCTGCGCCAGAACCAATCGGCTGTTACCCAAAAGAAGGGAACATGCCAGCAACAGCTGAGGTTGATGTGCACGCTGTCTCGAACGAAGAGAAAGCGGGCCAGCGAGAAACACACAGCACATGCGAGCGCAGGCGCTCGCTCAGAGCCAAGCAACCGTGCGGCTACATAGAATCCCCCGGCCGCCAGCATATGGACCAGTAGGATTCCCAGATTATAAGCCGGGATGACGCCGAAGCAGCGAATCAGCAGGCCGCCAACCCCCCAAATCAGTTCGTCGGGGGTGGGGAAGTCGCACCAATTTGCTACGAAGGGAGCGTTCAAACGCTGAACCAGGCGGGGCTTCCACGGTAAAGCCTGGCCTTCGGCGGCTACTTTGGCATAGGACTGCGTCAAAGTTACGTCGCCGAAGGTGAACCAGGGTTGGTTCAGTTGACTCGGGTCAAAGCACTTATAATAAATGCAGCAGGCGAGTAGACTGAGGAGGACTGCGCCCATCAAGCAGGTCAGATCGACCAACCTGCCGCGTGACAGGCTCAAGGCAAAGGCTCCAGGGCCTCGTTGAGATATTGAAAAGTCAGGCGCCGCCCATCTTTGAGCGGAGGCAGAGCGGAACCGTCAGGAATCAGTTCTAGACGGTGGTCGCCCGGCTTCAGCCGGGACAGGTCCAATTCAACCTGGCGATAGACTCCATACTGAGCAGGCGCCTGAACGCGGCTAAAAAGCTTGCCGTCCAGGCGAATCTCGATGGTGCGTTCACTTCCTATCGAGCTCAGGCCGAAACGAAAACGGTAGGGGCAGGGATTCGGGAGGAGCAGGTCTATTTTGGATCGACCCCAGACCCAGCGCCATTTCATTCCCAGTCGAGGGTCGCTCTCTTCGCCATAAAAGGCGGGTGAGAGAACTCGGCAGGGTTCCATAAGGGGGAGCTCCGGCGGGATCTGAGGCTTGAGCAAGTAAATCCAGAGATTGCCGGCCGGGCTGCGAAAATCTGGTTGCCGGCGCCAATTCTGCCAGATTGCCAGCTCCTCTGGAGTGTAGGCGTCGGTGTAGAGCCAGAGGGCCGAGAAGCCGAACCGCTGCAGTTCGGCCGCAAGCGCATCGGGACTCTTCTTGACCAGCCGGTATTGCCAGGCGGACTCGGGACGGTTTCGGCAATTTCCGTAGGAAAAGCGCAGGTCCTTAGAATACAGGTAAGCCATGAGCAGTTCGTAGTGCCAGACGCCGCGATTCTTGAAGGACTCTGGATACTCCATCATGGGCCACTGGAAGACCATGGCTCGGGCGGGTAACTTTGCTTCCAGGTAGGCCACTGCTGCTTTCTGGTTGTTGATATAGCGGGTGGCCTCGCCACGATCTTCGACATACGGCGGCGTGCAGTCCCAAGCGGTGAAGACCAGCAAGGGGAGTGCCCAGAGCACGCGTTTGCCCTGGAAAGTACGCCACCGGGTCAGGCGTAGGGCCAGGAACAGGAGCAGGCCGGTCTGCAAGACGATCGAGCTACGCCCGGTGCAACGAAAAAGTAGGAAGCCGATTGAGCCGGCCAGCATCGTCAGGCCTCCTGAACTCATCACTGCCCAAAGCCAAAGGCTCATCCCAAAGGCGAAGGGAACTGGCTGCCTGCGCATTAACCGAACCACTCCGACTCCGATCAAATAGATCAGTGCCGCAATCCCCACGAATCCCAGATAAGAACTGTCTTTTTCCCCGGCATCTCGGACCATGGGAATGTAGTAGTTCAGGTAGGCCCACTCATCAAATCGCACCCAGCGGTGCCCCATCGGCAGCAAAAACTCGGAAAGTCGCAGAC